>JAFUGT010000043.1 GCA_017469275.1 Lachnospiraceae bacterium | reverse complement strand
GAAGTGCATAGATAACTTAGGGGTAAAACAACATGGATGTTGTTTTAGGGTCGAAGCGACAAGGAAGTCGCATTCGACCCGACCCCGGTAACAATGATAAATCTATCGCACTTCCTTACAATCACAGAACGGATTGGAGCTGCATATAAAAATAAATATTACAGAAACATATATGGCACAACCCTTAAGGAAGCCTCACACATAATTAATAATCTCAAGCGTCCGTCAAACGACACTTACTGCACTAAACAATAATTTTCCTTAATGTATGTCGAATTCCGGTGCCTCATCTAAATGTTGGGACACATACTTGCCATCTTTTTTTCTCTGTTTCACACATTCGGTAAGAAGATATTCAATCTGTCCATTAACTGACCTGAAATCGTCCTCCGCCCATGCGGCAATGGCGTCATATAACTTAGCACTCAGGCGGAGCGGAACCTGTTTCTTCTCAGCCATTAATATAAACTCCCTGAATTGACAACAGGTTGTGCGTCATGATTACCACAAAGAACTACAAGCAGATTGGAAACCATTGCCGCCTTGCGCTCCTCATCCAAATCTACCATATTGCCTTCTTTGAGTCTTTCAAGTGCCATCTCCACCATACCGACAGCACCATCAACTATCATTTTTCTGGCATCAATAATTGCTGCCGCCTGCTGTCTCTGAAGCATTACCGCTGCAATCTCAGTTGCATAAGCAAGGTATGTAATTCTGGCATCAACTATCTCCAGTCCGGCATCCTTAACCTTATCTTGAATCTCTTCCTTAATGCGATTAGCAACAATCTCTGTTGAGCCGCGAAGGCTTCCGTCATCAGCCTGTCCATCACCTGTAGTATCCACATTATCAGTTACATCATAAGGATAAACCTTAACAACATTTCTCACTGCGGCATCGCACTGTAATGAGAGATATTCCTTGAAATTATCTACAGAGAACACAGCCTTTGCAGTATCGTTCACTCTCCACATGACCGCTACTGCTATCTCAACCGGATTACCAAGTACATCATTGACCTTCTGCTTACTGTTAGAAAGTGTCATGACTTTAAGTGAAATTTTCTTACTCATAGCCGCCGCAGATGCTTCTACACCATCAGTCGAAATCTTAACACCTGACTGTCCAACATTAATATCACCACTTTGTCCAAGTCTTGTTCCCGCTGCCGGATTAAATGCTGTCACAAAGGGATTAACAAAAAAGAATCCGTCACCCTTCAAAGTTCCAACATACTTACCAAAAAGTGTAAGCACCAACGCCTCATTCGGCTTAAGCACTTTAAGACCTAAGAACAATATCCATCCAAGGAAAAGATATGCCCCGCAAAGAACCGCAAGCACACCATTACTTGTTGCTCCACCATAGATAATTCCCAATGTTGCCACCACATAAAACGCCAATATAAGAAACAACATTAAACCACCGGTCTTGTGCCCCTTAATTATCTTCTCCTCAATTACTCTGTTTGAATCCATAACTCATTCCTCCTTTTTGTAAGTTTCATCATGAAACATATAATTAATCATAATGAATAGCACTATTAAAAAGCATGCATATTCAATATGATATCAATTTGATATCATCATGATAACACATTTTGGAAGAATGTCAATAACATTTTTTATTATATTCCGGTTAATTTTTATTAGAAGATAACGATTACACTTATCTGATCAAACTTTCTAACGTTTCAAATAAAACATTCGGATCTATCGGTTTACTTAAATGTGCATTAAGTCCTGCCTGTAAACTCCGCTGAACATCTTCGTCAAAGGCATTTGCCGTAAGAGCAATGATCGGAATATTCTTTGAATCTTCTCTATCAAAGCTTCTTATCAGCGATGTCGCCTCTAATCCATCCATTTCCGGCATACGCATATCCATCAAAATCGCATCATAGTAGCCTTCAGGATTTTTTTCATACATTTCAACAGCATTTTTTCCATTGATTGCATGTTCTGCCTCCATACCTTCCATTTTTAGGATATTCACAAGTATCTGGGCATTTAGTTCCATATCCTCTGCTACGAGTATCCTTCTGCCGGTAAGATCGACCTTTGTCTTAGCTTCATCAATTTTATCCCTCTTGTTCTTAAGAGCATTCTTGAATTCATCAAGAAGATTACCTGTAAAGAGCGGCTTGGATATGAAACTGTCAACACCTGCCTCTGTTGCCTCGTCGAGTACATCTTCCCAATTATAAGCTGTCAGTATTATGATTGCTGACTCATCACCTATTTCCGACCTTATCTGTCTGGTAGTCTCCACTCCATCCATCTCCGGCATCTTCCAATCAATCACAATAAGTCTGTATGGTTCCATTCTGGCATGTCTTAATTTTATCATCTCCAAAGCCTGTTTCCCGGAATAGGCTATATCAACCGAAATACCTGCTTTGCCAAGAACCAGTTTTGCATGGTCACAGGCAACAGGATCATCATCTATAACAAGAGCTGTCATTTCTTCCGGATTGATTTCAATATCATCATCAACAGCATCGGAAAGTTTTCTATCAGAATCCTGTAATGTTATGGTGACTGTAAATGTGCTTCCAACCCCTTTCTCACTCTCTACATCAATATTACCATTCATCATTTCGACAATGCTCTTTGTTATTGCCATGCCAAGACCGGAACTACCGTACTTGTTAGCCGCCAGTTCATCCTCCTGACTAAATGTCTCAAACAACTTAGGTATGTCTTCCGTACTCATACCGATACCGGTATCGGATATTATGAATTTGAGCGTTGTCTTCTTATCAAACCCACCTGCCTTCTCTACAGAAAAATCAACTCTCCCCCCCTCAGGCGTGAACTTAACAGCGTTACCTAAAATATTGATAAGCACCTGTTTTAACTTAGTATTATCTCCTATGTAGTAGTCATCTATATCACCATCTACTTTACAATTATATTCCAATCCTTTGTCATTGCACTGACCGCTAAATATTGTATTGATCTGCTCCATCAGCTTTGCAAAAGCAAATTCTTCATTTCTTATTACAAGTCTTCCCGATTCAATTCTTGACATATCCAATATGTCGTTGATAAGAGAAAGTAAATGCTGCGCCGAGCCACCGATTTTTTCAAGATAATCCTTTGTTGTATCAGAGATTCCTTCTTCATTAAGAGCAAGATTATCAAGACCGATTATTGCATTCATAGGTGTTCTTATCTCATGGCTCATATTAGACAGAAATACCGTCTTTGCCTTACTTGCTTCCTCGGCAGCTTTTAACGCATCTGAAAGCGCCTGACTTTTGGCAAGGGAATCTCTCATCTCCCCATCTATATCGGTAAAGCCTACTCCTACTGCATGAACTTTATGATCCTCCCTGTCTTCAGCATGGCGTACCCCTGCCATTCTTAACATTTCATATTTCTCAATTCCATCTTTGATAATAAGATATCTGTAGCTGATAAGTATCTCATTGGCAAGTTTTTCTCTAATAGATTCAGGTTTAATAAATTCAAGGAATCCGTCTCTATAGTCCTCTGCCACATACTTGTTTGCGTATTCTGCAAATGTGCTTGCATAGTGAAAATGGCTTCCCTGCTTAATTCCATCATTTATACTATTATCGTTCTGATAACATATTCCCTCATCATTATCAAGGTCTATATAATATACACTTCTGTAATCAGATGCTAATGCTGTTATCATACTGTTTTGCTGCGTTCTCAATTTTTCCTGATCAAGAAGTTCTTCCTGTAATGCCAACTGTTCTTCCAGTTCTTCCTGCCTTACACGATTTTCCGTCTCTGAAATCTCTTTTTCCAGCCTGATCTTCGCCGTTCTTCTCGACTGCAAAAATACATATATGAATATCCCGGCAAGCACTATAGCCGCAACCACTGAAAGCACCAGACTTCTGGTTATTATACCTTCCGAAATTGCATTCATCTGTTCGCCTATGACACTCTCCCTGATAAGATAAGTCAGCATCCAGTCAGTTCCGGAAACCGGTACATAATATAAAGTCTCACTTATATTGTTATAGCTAAATGATACAACACCCTTGTTACCATCTACAAAGTCCTTACGCATCTTATCTATGGAATAATCCTTTTCAAAATCCGCATGCTCCATAGCTGACAAAAGGTTATCCTCACTGGCAAGACCTGCGAGTACCGTGTTTGTAAGAGATATTCCATCACGGGTATACAGATTACAAAAAGTTATGTTATTATTGGATTGGAGAGATATCCCTGATAGCATGTTATCCATATCAATCTCAATAAAACATGCTAAAAGTGTATCACCCTCAAAGGAGAGTCTGTCTACAGGAACAGCTATAACTACTTTCTTATTATCGCCGACTGCGTTTTTTATGGAAATCTCAGGTTCATTTATCTCGCCGGGCTTGAAGTCATATTCATCTATATCTGTCCTTGTTCCCCTTGATGTATATATCAGTCCCTTTGAACCTACAAAAGCGAATTTTTCCAACCCATACAGCTGCTTCATTCTTGCCTGATACGCCTGAAATTTCTCAACACTTGAAAGGTCCTCATTCTCCATAAGACCTAAAGCTATATCTATGTCGACTATGTAGTCATTAAGAACAGATTCCACTACCTGCTCACGTCTGCCTGCAAGTTCGTCAAGATACAAAAGACTTACATTTCTTACCGCATATCCTGTATCATTACTGGCCTTTCTTCCCATCCATATGGTACCTATGATCAGTATACCCGCAACTATCAATCCACCTGTAATTAATATTGGCATACTGCTGTGTTTTCTTTTGTTTTTTGATTCCATTAAATCATCCTCTCCTTATCTGTTGCGGTAATACGCAAACATATACTGCTGATACACCCCATTATACGGACTATAGTTATCAAAGGGATAATTACCCTTGTATTCTGTTTCTAAGACTCTTTTTATCCATACATCCACCGGAAAAGCATTCAAATGATGAAATCCAAAAAGCAGCATACAGCTTGCCACTTTTTTGCCGACGCCATAAATCGATGTAAGATTTGCAAGCACCTCTTCATCAGTACCAACATTGATTCTGTCAAGATCAATTTCACCATTTACGACAGCTTCCGCCACCTGTCTCACATATTTATCTCTATATCCCAGCTTACATTCCGCCAAAGCTTCAGCGGACATTGACGCAATCTTTTGAGGAGTTGGAAATGTGTAATATTCCTCTCCTCTGCTATCAGTCTTCTTCTCACCGGCTCTCATAGCTAATTTTTCAATTGACGCTTTGATGGCAGGAATATTTCTATTCTGGGAGATAATAAAACTTACCAATGCTTCCCACGGATCCTGTCTTAATATTCTTATACCCTTTTCATGTCCTGCCGCTTCAAAAAGAAAAGGATCGCAAACAGCATCTATTCTATCTCTGATACTTTTGTAATTCTCCTCCATATCGAGATAAACGCTCCATATATCTCTATACTCTTCTTCTGTACAATCCAGCATATATACCGAGCTGTCACTTTTGTATTTGCCAGTGTCTTCATAAAGCGCATCCCGTTCAGATAAATTCTTGCTTTTTTCCCATATGCATAGAGAATACTCTCCATGAATAATCCTGTATCCGTCATTCTCTATGGGCTGCCATCTGAAGCATTGTCCGCTTTCCGCAATCTTCTTAAGGTCAAAATCATCCGTAACATCTATGTTAATCATTAGTATAGCCTCTCTTTAAATATTTAATAAAAGACTGATTCCGCAATTTTTCTCATTATATCACGAACTTCGTAATTGCGCCATCCTTGGCGCAAAAAAAGCACTCGTTCGTGCTATATATACTTCCATGTATGATATATCACGAACTTCATAATTGCGCCATTCAATAATTCTTAATAATAGGTAATTGCGAAATGCGTGGGTATAGTCTATCTCATTGTGCATATTATACAGATTCCATAAACAGACCCTTTGCGACCGTCGGTACTTATGCACCGTATTTTGGTGCATTAGTACCGCTACGTGAGCAACGGAGTGAGAACGTGT
>JAFUGT010000042.1 GCA_017469275.1 Lachnospiraceae bacterium | reverse complement strand
GTAAAGGTGAGAACATAACCAGAGCAACTCTCAAGATACTTAACAAAGAGACGCTTTCACTTGTAGTACATGATAATGAGAGCTCACTTGGAGAGAATTCAAAGCTTGATTTCATATTATATGATGGTGATTCCGATTCAAATAAAACAAAAGCGATGGCTTTTACAATTAAGTACAGTGATCTGGTCGGTAAGGACAGTATTACTAAGGCAATTGAGAATCCGTTAAGAGTTAAAGTAAGTTTCTTTGAAGGAAAATATAAGAATTATTCGGATCCGGATAATTTGTATTTCCGATTCCCTGCTTGGATAGATGAAAAGGGAGATATTAATATAATTCTCGACGGAGCTGATGTTCAGGCCGGTACAAGCGTATATTCAAGTGTTAAACTTGCGGAAACTATAGATCCGGATAATGAAAAGGCAAGAATGTTTAGGAATACATTCAGTTTCTATCGTTTCGGTCTTTCGGAAGAAGTTAACTATGTTTATGCATCTGTTGCCATTTATGATGGGGATGATAGTGGAAGTGTTACTCCATCATATAGTGTAAGAGATTTGGAAACTATCACCGGAGAGAATCCATTGGGCTATAAGAGTCATACAGAGATTTTTGAAAGTGAAGGTGGACATTGTGGAGAGTGTACAACATTTGGTACATATGATCTGTCTGAGGAAGATGTAAAAGAATTCAGCATAGAAAATGCTCGTCATCTTTACAACGTTCGATATGAAACCGAATACAAGAAAGAAACCGATAAGAAGAACGAGTTTACTCTTTCAGCAGACATTGATTGGAAAGAGTTCGTGGGAAATTCGGAAAGCGGAATAAATTATTATCTGAATTCATATGACAAGGTATCCAATAATGATGATATTCAGAAATTCGGTAACTCAGGTATAGCCTATAAAGGAAATGTGAAGATTGCGGGAGTTGACGGAGATGCCGACACGATATTTGTTGATACGGCAGAATTCCCATTTCCAAGTTTCAGATGTCTCGGAAGAGGAGATATCTTTACGCAGGCACTTGCTTATGGAGAAAGTGATCCGGATGATGCTGAGGCAAGGAATTATGTTATAAGTAACCTCACAATTTCATTTGGTGCAAATGTTGTTTATGGAATATATGATGATGTTATAGCTGATACGACAACCTATGGTAATACCAATGATTCGGAAAACAAAGGTGCTGCGGGCGGAGCTATTAAGAATAACTGCCTTGCGGGAGATTTTAACGGACTTATCGGATTGATTAATTCAAATGCAGTTGATAGTTCGGGATCAAGTCTTACAAGAGGAGGAGCAATGCCTCTCGGACTCTTCTGTGAGAATCTTGGAGTTATATCAAATATTACGCTGAATAAGCATGTTGTAAGAGGCATTGAACCTGATATATCCGAAAATACAACTCCGGCCAAGCTTATATGTACGAATATGGTCGGTGGATTTACAGGAAACAATATCGGATATGTTTCTAAACTTACATTGTTAGATAATGTATCTAACAGCGCAGATTCAAATAAGGCCAATATTACAAAAGTTAACGGAAGAACAGATGTCGGCGGAATCATCGGACGTGAGTCTTTTGTGGTACCTGATCAAAATGCAGTAGATAAGCTGTATGGTACGGATACTGCAGGTAATCCGAGAGATTCAAGAGATGTAATAGTTACAGGAATGAAAAATTACGGAACTGTAACCGGTATGGAGAATATTGGAGGT
Organism: Lachnospiraceae bacterium; assembly: GCA_017469275.1. Taxonomy (GTDB): domain Bacteria; phylum Bacillota; class Clostridia; order Lachnospirales; family Lachnospiraceae; genus CAG-590. The sequence continues at coordinate 1,233 of JAFUGT010000042.1, read as the reverse complement.
ATAGTAGGTAGGGCATATACACATTATGTCGGTGAGGAAGGCAGAAATCATAACTACACTGAATTCACCGTATTTACTCCTCAGCGTAATGTATTCATGAATGAGCAGAAAAATCCGAGATATAAGTATTATCACGATGGATATTATATTACAGATAATGATCTGTCTATGACAGGAGTGACTGTAAACAGAGTAAGAGAGATAACTATTGAGAATTCAATCAATCGGGGTAAAGTATCCGGAGATGATGTATTCTATGATTCTGTAAATAAAACAAAGTGTGCTTTTATCGGTGGAATAGCAGGAATAACCATGGATGGTTATATTCTTGATGGAAGCAATAATCTGTACACGGGCAGTAGTGTATCTGTAACAACAGATAATTCCAATTTCTTCCCGATAAAGCTGTATGCTTCGGATGGATATTTTGCAGGCTCTTTTGCTTACGTAAAAGTCAAAAATTGCAACAGCTTTTATGTCGGAAATGAGAGTAATATTTTGTCGGATTCGGATATAGCACAGGATATAATAGCAAAAACCGATTACAGGGCATTAAACAGAGACTACTATGTAGGCGGTATTGTTGGTTATGCCAGACTTACAGCTTTTGAAAATATTAATGCTAAACCTGCATCAGATAAGACTTTTACGAGCGGAAATTACAGTGGAGCATCCAGAACAGTTGTAATGGGTGCAGGATATGTCGGCGGTCTTATTGGATGTGCGGATCTTACTAGATTTGATAAGGGTGATGTTCAAAATAGTGACGGAAGAACATATTATGCTTCGAATTATAATAATGTAATCGGAAAGAAATATGTCGGTGGTATAGCAGGTGCTTTCGGTATAGGAAGTAACGATCAGGAAAAACTGTCATTCAGAAATCCATCTGCTAATAACGGAACTCAGCCAAGCAGTTATTATGGAAATGATGCTGAAAATGGCGAAGGATACATCACAGGACGTAAACTTCTGAATAATGCCGTTGTATTGTCAGTATATAATTGGAATCCGTTTAATTATCATGATAATGAAAATGATAGAGATAATTACCTGTATTCCGTAAATGATACAGGTGCATGCGGTGGTATAGCAGGTGCAACAAGATCGGCTATTTATGACTGCGATAATATTCAAAGTCAATCGGTTAAAAAACTTGCTATGAGAATGATCTCAGGTGGAGATAATAATTTATATTCACTTGGTGCGGAAAATGTCGTTAAATCTATAAGC
>JAFUGT010000041.1 GCA_017469275.1 Lachnospiraceae bacterium | reverse complement strand
CTACATATAAAAATAAATATTACAGACACACATATGACACAACCTCCAAGGAAGCCTCACACATATCTAATAATCTCAAGCGTCCGTCAAAATACACTTACTGCACTAAACATTAATTTGCATCACAGAATAAGATATATGAAAGTAGAGCAAAATGCAAGTGAATAAGTAAAGAAATGGGATAAAAAAAACCTATAACTTAGTATAGCCAAAAACAATTGGCATTTTTTTTGTAAATCATGTATGCTGATTGTATATTAGCAAATAATAAATATATGTTTTACGGAGGTTTTTATGTATAAGATGATGACGCCGGGGCCTACCATGGTTGCCGAAAATGTGAGAATTGCTAGAAGTGTGGAGACAGGAAATCCGGATATCGATATAGATTTCTTTGATTACTATAAGGAGACCTGTGAACTTTATAGTGAACTGCTACATACAAAAAATGAGAGCCTCATTCTTTCCGGAGAGGGGATATTAGGTTTGGAGGCGGCAGTTGCATCCATAACAGAGCAAGGTGACAGAGTGTTGGTGTTGGATAACGGAGTGTTTGGTAAGGGCTTTGCCGACTTTGTCTCACTCTATGGCGGAGAACCGGTACTGTACACTGTGGATTACAGACGAGAGATAGAAGTAGAACCGTTACGGGAATATCTTGAAAAGGATCATGATTTCAAATATGCAACCTTGGTTCATTGCGACACACCTAGCGGAATGTTGAATGATATTTCGAAGCTGTGTCCGTTGTTAAAGGAATATGGAATTTTAACTGTGGTTGATTCAGTGTCGGGAATGGTTGGTAATAGAGTGGATGTAGACGAGGATAAGATTGATATTCTCTGTGGAGGTTCCCAGAAGGCTATATCATGTCCGATCGGTCTTACGCTTGTAACGTTAAGTGATGCTGCTAAGAAGATGATGGAAGACAGAAAGACAAAAATACCATCATTTTATGCAAATCTTACCATATTTAAAGATTATTATGAGAATAAATGGTTCCCCTACTCCATGCCAATCAGTGATATATATGGATTGAGGCAGGCGCTTATAAATATCAAGAATGATAAAGATATATTAAAGCGTCATGCAATTGTTGCAGAAAGGACAAGGAATGCAATCGTAAGGGCAGGACTTCATTTATATGCTGAGAACGGATATTCCAATACCGTTACTGTGTTTACCATACCTGAGGGTGTGACAGCGGCACAGATAATCGGTCTCATGCGGGAAGATCATAATATATTGATAGCAGGTTCATTTGATGTGATGGCAGGAGAGGTTATAAGGCTGGGGCATATGGGATATAACTGCACCGAGGAGAATATGAAGGAGACATTAGCTGCGCTTAATGAGGTATTAAAAAAACTGGGAGTAAAACTTAAAGCAGAGCTTTCTTATTTCATTCCTGAAGGATGATAAGAAGAGTTATGTCATAAAAATATATGTCTGAAAAGGATAGATAATGGTATCTATCCGTTTTTTGTATAAGATCTATTTGATTTTTCTAATATAAACCGTTTTGGTTATAGATAATCACTATAGCCAGCTATAAAATTACAGTATTTTACACTTCCCTACTTTTAAGGTATGATAAAGCACGTCAAAGGGAAACCAACATATTAGAAGGTTATGAATGTATTCCGAGGGCGCAAAGTGATGATATACGGAAACTTAGCCAATCAGTCTGCGCCTGTCGGCTTGACTTCTTGGGGGTTCAAAGTAAACAGTCATCACTAAACTTAGCCTTCGGCTTCGTTAAGTGAGCACGTATATTTGAAAGTAGAACTCATCTGCGCTCTGCGAGCTTGATTCGTTAACTTTCAAAGTAAAAGAGATTAAGAGAAGAGGGAGAAACAATGTCAGAGATTGTACTTGAGAATATTTCCAAGACTTTTGAGACCAAAGACGGTACAGTTGAAGCTTTGAAAAATGTCAGCCTTGAGATTGACAAAGGGGAGATATATGGAGTTATCGGTATGTCGGGGGCAGGCAAGAGTACGCTGGTACGATGTATTAACTTCTTAGAAAAACCGGATGAGGGAAAGGTGCTTATAGAAGGAAAATCCCTTGAAGATTATTCTAAGAAGGAATTGCAAAAACAGAGAGAACGCATAGGAATGATATTTCAGCATTTCAACCTGCTGATGCAGAAAACGGTACTTGAAAATGTATGTTTTCCGTTATACATACAGAAAGTTCCAAAGAAGCAGGCGAGAAAGAAAGCGGAGGAGCTGCTTGAGCTTGTGGGACTTCTTGAAAAGAAGAATGCTTATCCGGCTCAACTTTCCGGAGGACAGAAACAGAGAGTGGCCATTGCCAGAGCGCTTGCTTCCGATCCCAAGATACTTCTTTGTGATGAAGCCACAAGTGCTCTTGATCCACAGACTACATCATCCATTCTTGAACTGTTGAAGGATATAAATGATAAGTTTGGAATAACGATTGTTATTATAACCCACCAGATGTCAGTGGTCAGAAAAATATGTGACAGAGTAGCAATTATGGAAAACGGAACACTGGCAGAAACGGGTAAAGTAGGTGAAGTATTCAGTCATCCGAAGACCAAGGTTGCCAAAAGGCTTATCAGAGAAGATATAGATACCGAAACCGAAGAAAATATATTAGCTACAGAGTTGATACAAAACGGAGAGATTATAAGGATAACATTCTCGGAAAATTCTGCATTTGAACCGGTCATAGCCAATCTGGTGCTCACATTTAAAGAGCCTGTCAATATATTAAGAGCTTCCACAAAGAATGTTGGAGGGATTGCAAAGGGAGATATGATATTGGAATTTGCAAAGGACAGTGCACATAAGGAAGAGATGAAGAAGTATCTTAGAGAGCATGAGATTGAGATTGAAGAAAATGTGGATAGGGAGGTGATATAAGATGTGGACCCCTGAAATAACAAGTATGATAGTTAAAGGAATAGGTGAAACATTATATATGACCTTATTTTCCACGGCGTTGGGATATCTGTTCGGGCTCCCGATGGGAGTGTTGTTGGCAGTTTCCGATAAAGACGGAATAGCACCTAACGCAGTTTTGTATAAGATATTGGATGTGATAGCGAATATAGTGCGAAGCATCCCGTTTCTAATATTATTGATACTTATTATACCATTGACCAGATTACTGGTGGGTAAGAGTACAGGTTCAACTGCAACGGTTGTTCCTCTTGTAGTGGCGGCGGTACCATTTATTGCGAGAATGGTTGAGTCGTCGTTGAAAGAAGTAGATTACGGAGTTATCGAAGCTGCCAGAGCAATGGGAGCGGGAAATCTCCGAATCATAATAAAGGTAATGCTTGTGGAGGCGAGAACCTCTCTTATAACAGGTGTTACCATAGCCATCGGAACCATATTAGGTTACTCAGCGATGGCGGGAACAGTAGGCGGAGGCGGTTTGGGAGATATCGCGATCCGATATGGTTACTACAGATATCAGTCAGACATCATGATTGCTACGGTGGTGTTGCTGGTGTTATTGGTACAACTGTTCCAGACAGTCGGGATGTTCTTTGCGTCAAGGCTGGATAAGAGAAAGTGAAAATGTCCGGAGAGTGTTACATATGTATAGATAAACAATAACACTAAGGCAGAACACTTTAAGGGAAAATGTATAAGGGGAAAATAAAGTATAAGGAAGAAAGAGAGGATTTAATTATGAAGAAGAAATTTTTATCATTGTTGACAGCAGGAGTTTTAGTAGCAGGAGTTATAACAGGATGCGGAGGGGCTGATACGGCAGCAACTTCAGATACAGAGGCAGCAGTTGAAAAAGAAACTGATGATACAGCAAATGCTTCAAATGACAGCAGTGCTAATACAACAATCAAGATAGCTGCATCACCCACACCTCATGCAGAGATATTAAATGAAGCTAAGGCACTTCTTGCCGACAAGGGCTATGACCTTGAGATTACAGAATTTGAGGATTATGTACAGCCTAACGAAGTGGTAGAGGCGGGCGAGTATGATGCAAACTACTTCCAGCACATTCCGTATCTTGACAGTTTCAACGAGGAAAAGGGAACACATCTTGTAAATGCAGGCGGTATTCACTATGAGCCGTTTGGAATCTATCCCGGAACAAAGGCATCTCTTGATGAGATAGCAGATGGAGATTCCATTGCAGTGCCTAACGACACAACTAATGAGGCAAGAGCGCTTCTCCTTCTGCAGGATAACGGAATCATTAAACTAAAGGACGGCGCAGGTCTTACGGCGACTGTAACTGATATCGAGGAAAATCCTCATAACATCAAAATTGTTGAGTTAGAAGCTGCACAGGTTGCCAGAGTTGTATCTGAGAATGCGTATGTAGTATTGAACGGTAACTATGCATTAGAAGCAGGCTTCTCTGTTGGTAAGGACGCACTTGCATATGAACAGAACGATTCAGAGGCAGCTAAGACATATGTTAATGTAATCGCGGTTAAAGAAGGAAATGAGAATAATGATGCTATTAAGGCGTTAGTAGAAGTTCTCAAATCTGATGAGATCAAGAACTATATCAACAGTACATATGACGGAGCTGTTGTACCTTTTGAATAAGCCTGTTAATTGAAAAAATTTGTTGAAATATGTATTTAAAAATGTATTAACACAAGCCTAACTTCAGGGTGCCTGCTGATTAATGATTGGCAGGCATCTTTTGCACATGATAATTAGTTAAAATGCCATATTTGGATATAAGAGTCTACGAGGACAGATATTATCTATATTAGTAAAGTGAACATTTTTAGCATAAATAAAAAATTATTGACATATTGATTTACTAGGAATATAATACCGATAAACATACTGAAAAGATAGGTATTAATTCCGGTGAACAACTGCCTACATTTATTGCCTGAAAATTATACATTAAATATATTAGGAGAAGTTTTATGTGCCAGATTTTTGGATATACCGGAAGTGAATATATAGAGATTAGAGATGTGCTAAGAGAATTCTATTCCCATAGCGATCTTCATCCAAACGGGTGGGGGCTTGCTCTCCTTGACGGAAATCAGGCGAATATTGAGAGAGAAGTGATTTCCGCCAACAAAAGCTCGTACTTAGAGGGAAGACTGAAAGCGGGAATATCTGCGCCTAATGTACTTGCACATATAAGGTATGCGACCATAGGTAATGTAGAACTTAATAACTGCCATCCCTTTACAGGTACGGATTCTTATGGAAGAAGATGGACGTTGATACATAACGGCACAATATTTGAATATCAGCCCATGGATGAATATGTGAGAAGGCAAAAGGGAGAAACTGACAGTGAGAGAATATTGCTGTATCTGATAGATAGGATAAATGCTGCAGCAAAGGAAACGAATAAAGAACTTACAGATTCCGAAAGATTTGCTGTGGTGGAGGAGCTTATCAGCGACATAGCACCGGGCAACAAACTTAATCTGCTTATATTTGATGGTGAACTGCTATATGCTCATACTAATCTTTCAGGCTCCCTGCACTATTATCAGGGTAAATGCGCAACATTATTTTCTACTGAGCCGCTTGTGAAAAGCAGTGTTTTTTATGGCGACGGACATCCCGGAGAAAAGAGATTTTGCATAGATGACTGGCAGGAAGTACCGGTAACAACTCTGCTTGCCTATAAGGGAGCTGATCTTATCCATAGCGGAAAACCACATGGACATGAGTATCACGAAGATCCTGAAGCTATTAAGCATTTGTATTTGGCATATTCTAATTTGTAATGATATAGAAGATTGAAAGGAGTTTGGTATGAACAAAGAGCAGGTGAGGGAGGAGCTTTATCAGAGGTATATAGCACCTACTGAAAAGAAAAAGGATAATTACATTGGTATTGAGATTGAGATGCCGGTAGTTAATCTTAAGGGAGAACCAACGGATTTTGAAGTTACAAAAACTGTTACAAAGAATTTTTGTGAGAAACGTGGCTTTGAGGCAGTGGGGTTAGATGCTGATGGTTGCTGTTATTCCGCAACGGATCCTGTTACCGGTGATAATCTGTCATTTGACTGTTCTTATAACAATATGGAACTTTCCTTTGGCAAAGAGAAAGAACTTATTCCGTTATGGAACAGGTTTTCAGAGTATGTTACTTCGCTTAATACTGAATTAAGTAAGAAGGAGCATTTATTGACCGGTATGGGAATTAACCCCGGACATAAGGTCAATAAGAAGGAGTTCCTTCCTGTGCCGAGATATAAGATGTTAGAGGGATATCTTAAAAGGTGTGAGGATTGGAAGTATCCAATGTACTTTCATCCGTATCCTGATTTTGCTACCTACGCATGCGCATCCCAGGTACAGTTAGATGTTACAAAAGACAGATTGATCTCTACCATACAGGCATTTTCTTTGTTAGAGCCGATTAAAAGTATACTGTTTAACAATTCATGGATGGAAGAGGAACCTGACAATCTGTGTGTGCGTGATATGTTCTGGGAAAACAGTACACATGGTATTAATCCTCACAATATTGGTGTGTTTGAACAGTTACCGGAAAACATCGATGAACTATTGGAATACATAAGCAGAACAAGTATATTCTGTACTGAACGGGAGGGACATTATCTGCATTTTAGACCTATACCGGTCATAGAATATTTTGAGAGGGAGTCTGTTGAGGGTGAATACTATGAAAATGGAGAATACCATGCTTACACATTTACACCTGAATCGGATGATCTTAGATTCCTGAGGTCTTATAAATTCGAAGACCTGACCTTTAGAGGGACCATTGAATATAGAAGCAGTTGCTGCCAGCCCTTTGCAGATGCCATGTCAGTAGCAGCATTTCATATAGGACTTTCCGGAGATGTGGAGAAGGTCATAGCCGTTATGAAGAAGGATACGGTTTTATATCATCATGGATATACACCGGGAGAACTTAGAAAACTGATGAATGGAAGGACACTTCCTGAATTTATAGACCGGCAAAAGTTAATAAGGCTTATCACAGCAATTCTCGATATAGCTGATGAAAGACTTAAAAAACGTGGTTTTGGAGAGGAAAGATTTCTTTCAACTCTCTATGAAAGAGCAGTGCATTTAGAGTCACCTGCGCTTAGGATGGTTGAGGGACTGGAGGCAGGAAATGATATGAGTGATTACATTCGCGATTATGCATCCCTTTCAGGAACTTTGAATTTCAGAAAAGATAAGGCGTGTTAGTTGACTAAAGAATGATGGGGACTGATTGCTTCTAAAAGTAATGCAGTCATGACTAATAATTGAAGGAATATAAGAAGATTGAGGTGTCAACTATGTTAGATATTAAAAATGATGGCGTAAAGCAGCGACTGTTGGATGGATATATTGGACTTGAAAAAGAAAGTCTGAGGATTGACAGGCAAGGTTTTTTTGCACGTTCCAAGCATCCGTTTGGCGAAGATCCATATATAGTCAGAGATTTTTGCGAGAATCAGACAGAGATTAATACTGCTGTAACCCAAAGTGTTGAAGAAGCAATGGAGCAGCTTAAGTTTCACACCATAAGGATACAAAAGGCACTTGCCGGACTTGATGAACCGGAATATCTGTGGCCGTTTTCCAATCCGCCGTATATAAGAAAAGAAGCTGAGATTCCTGTGGCGAGATATGAAGGGGATCAGATTGAAAAACAACATTACAGGGATTATCTTTCAGACAGATATGGACGATATAAGATGACCTTTTCCGGGATACATTTTAATTATTCCTTTGATGATGAACTGTTATATGAGGATTATCTTGCAAAAAAATATAATTCTAAGAAGATAAATTCAGATAATGCTTCAGTTACTGTAGGTAAAGATAGCAGAACAGAATTTTTAAGATATAAAGACCAATTCTATGTTGATCTTGCGGCTAAGGTACAGATATATAACTGGCTGATCGTAGCCATAACAGCAGCAAGTCCTCTGCTTGACAGTTCCTACGTTGAGAAAGGTGTATTCGGCAAAGACGTTTTCAATGGAATGGGAAGCACAAGATGTTCAGAATTAGGATATTGGAATATGTTTACGCCGATTCTTGATTATTCGGATATCGATCATTACGTGGACAGCATTTTAAAATATGTTGAACAGGGACTTATACATTCATCTGCTGAATTGTATTATCCTGTGAGATTGAAACCGGCAGGTAAATATAATCTTGAAGCATTAAAAGAAAATGGCGTCAGTCACATTGAACTCCGTATGATCGATCTTAATCCTTTGACACCATGGGGAATAGATGAGAGAGATGTTCATTTTATAAAACTGTTATTGGGATATCTTGCAACCACTAAGAAACTTTTGGCTGATGCAGGTGAGCAGGTGTTTGCAATTCAGAATACCAAGAATGCGGCTCACTACGATCTGAAAACTGTTAATGTTATCACTCCGGATCACAGAACCTTATGGGTGGCAGATGCGGCGCTTGAAGTGTTGTCGGATATGAAAAAGTTTTATCGTGACATATATAATGATGACCGAATTAGAAATATAGACGAGTATATTGATTATCAAATCGCAAAATTCGAGGATGCAGACAACAGATATGCATGGCAGGTCAGAAAGAAATTTTCTGACGGATTTGTTGAAAAAGGACTTACACTATGCAATGAAAGAACGGAATGTTTCAGACAGGAAAATAAAAAAGAAAAGCATACTTTACGGGCAGGATGAGACAAAAATGCTGAAAATATGCTGATATTTTTTGTGAATGCATTATGCATAAAAAGTTGAAAATTTATATATATGTGTTAAAATACGACTGGTTTAGAAATGAAACCGGTCGTGTTTTTTGTAATAGAAAGGTGAGATTTTGATGGAAACAAAGATGGATATGCTGCATGGTCCGATCTTAAAAAAGATATTAATATTTGCATTTCCGATAATTTTGGGTAGTGTATTGCAACAGCTTTTCAGTGCGGTGGATATAGCCGTGGTGGGATTTACGGGAGACAGTAACGGTCAGGCAGCTATTGGGGCCAACACAAGTCTTATTGCATTGTTTGTGAATTTTTTTGTGGGACTCACTGTCGGGATAAATGTGGTAATAGGCAACTATATTGGACAGGGACACAAAGAAAGAATATCATCAACTGTACACACTGCTATAATGTTTGCTGTCTTTTCGGGAGTGGGCTTGTTACTGCTGGTTGAAATGATTGCACGCCCCATGTTGGTTATAATGGCAACGCCAAAGGAGGTACTCGGTCAGGCAGTTACATATCTTAGGATATATGCTATGGGAATGCCTTTTATTCTCTTGTATAATTTTGGGGCAGCTGTGCTTAGAACGGTGGGAGATACCAAGCGTCCTCTTTATGCATTGCTGGCAGCGGGATTTATTAACATGGTGCTCGATTTGGTGCTTACCGCAGGACTAAAACTTGGAGTTGTTGGTGTGGCGGTTGCCACTGCATTTTCTAATGTAATAAGTTCTGCACTTGTTATATATTTCCTCGTGCATGAGGATGGAGATATCAGATTAAATATTAAAAAACTTGCCGTTTCCGGTGATGATCTTGAGAAGTTATTAAAGATAGGCCTTCCTTCCGGTTTTCAGACTATGGTGTTTTCAATAGCTAATATCTGTATTCAGGCGACCATTAATTCCTACGGTCCTGCTGCTGTGGCAGGTAATGCCGTTGCTCTTATATTTGAGGTGCTGGCATATTATGTGGTTACGGGAATCAATCAGGCTGCAGTGACATTTACAAGTGTCAATTACGGAGCAGGTGATTTGAAAAGATGTCTTAAAGTATTTGGGATTTCAATGGCTGTAGCTGTGGTGCTCACTAATATTGTGAACATTTCATTTATTCTTGGGGAGAAATTCTTTGTGGGGCTGTTCACCTCTGACGTGGCTGTGGCAGAGTGTGTTTACCTTAGATTCAAAATTGTGCTGGCAGTTCAGTTTCTAATATGCAGTTATGAAATAAGTGGTTCCGTATTAAGAGGCTTTGGGCGGTCTATGCTTCCGGCGGTTATCACTATATTCGGAACCTGTGTACTTCGAATCATCTGGGTAAATACCGTATGCGCGAGAGTTCGTGATATATCTTATGTGTTTGTGGTCTATCCTGTGTCTTGGATTGTGACGGGAATTGCGGTTGTTGCAGCATTTATTGTGACCTATAAAAAACTGCTGTCGGAACGGCTTGGAAATCGGGCTTGACGTAAATTGTAAATCGAAATGCAAGCTTTTCAATCAACATACCTTTCATTGTAATTGCTAATGCATATATAGGGAGAGGTTGCTTCTCCAATTATAAGAACCTGATCAATTAGTTGATCGGGTTTCTTTTATGGTATCCTTTGTTTCTGTGTCGGCGAGCAGAAATGGAGGAT
>JAFUGT010000040.1 GCA_017469275.1 Lachnospiraceae bacterium | reverse complement strand
TTTAGGGTCGAAGCGACAAGGAAGTCGCATTCGACCCGACCCCGGTAACAATGATAAATCTATCGCACTTCCTTACAATCACAGAACGGATTGGAGCTACATATAAAAATAAATATTACAGACACACATATGACACAACCTCCAAGGAAGCCTCACACATATCTAATAATCTCAAGCGTCCGTCAAAAGACACTTACTGCACTAAACATTAATTTACAGTTCGATTCCGGGAGCCTGCGAAAGAATTTCAGGTCCATCCTCTGTAATCAGAATCGTATTCTCGTAATGCGATGCCGGAAGGTTATCTGCTGTGACAACGGTCCAATCATCATCTTCCCAATATACTTCATATGTTCCCATAGCAATCATCGGTTCAACAGCGATGGTCATTCCTGCACATAATTTGATTCCTCTTCTTTTCCCCACGAAATTCGGAACCTCTGGTTCTTCATGAAGTTTTGTTCCAACTCCATGACCTACAAGATCTCTGACAACTCCATAACCAAAGCTTTCACAATATTCCTGAACCGCTCTTCCTATATCAGATACATGATTACCGGGTCTTGCCTGTTCAATTCCCTTAAAGAAGCTCTCCTTAGTTACTTTAACCAACTTCTTAACCTCTTCTGACGCTCCCGGCATAACCCAAGTTCTCGCTGAATCTGAATGATAGCCTTTATATATAACACCGGCGTCAAGACTTACTATATCTCCATCCTGAATTATTCTCTTCTTGCTCGGGATACCATGTACAACTTCATCATTTACTGATACACATATAGAAGCCGGATATCCATTATAATTCAGAAATGATGGTATACATCCGTAACTTCTGATTACTTCTTCTCCTATCCGGTTAATATCAAATGTAGAAATACCCGGACGAATCTGCTTTCTCATTTCTTCGTGCGTAATTGCAAGAATCCTACCTGCTTCGCGCATGAGCTCTATCTCTGATTTTGATTTAATTGAAACTGCCATTCTTACTCACCTAATATGTCTGTAATTGCCTTAAATACGTCATTCATGTCTACCGTTCCGTCAACCTCTTTGATGATTCCTTTCTTAGTGTAGTAATCGATCAATGGCTGTGTCTGCTCGTGATATACAGAAAGTCTGTTCTTAACTGTCTCAGGCTTATCATCATCGCGAATAATAAGCTCGCCGCCACAGGTATCGCATTTACCCTCTACCTTAGTCGGACTGTATACCACATGATATGTTGCACCACATCCAACGCATGCGCGTCTTCCGCCCATTCTGTTGATGATGTTCTCATCAGGTACTTCAACGTTAATTGCATAGTCTACATTTTCACCGATTGCTGTAAGTGCCTTATCAAGTGCCTCTGCCTGAGGAATAGTTCTTGGGAATCCATCAAGAACATACCCATTCTTACAATCATCCTCTTTAAAACGATCGATCACAAGATCAACAACCAACTCATCAGGTACTAATTCACCCTTATCCATATACTGCTTAGCCTTAGCACCAAGTTCTGTACCATTCTTAATGTTTGCACGGAAAATATCACCTGTAGAAATATGAGGTATTCCGTACTTTGCAGCGATCATCTTCGCCTGTGTTCCCTTACCTGCACCCGGTGCACCTAACATGATAATTTTCATACTTTGTTTCCTCCTTTTTCTATTAATTATATTTAGGTAATTGCGAAACCCATCAAAACAATCTTAAAACTCAAACCGAAGCTTATAAAACTGTTGTACCCATTCCGGATAACTCTTGTATATCCCGCTGTCCTTAATCCGCATTATCGTTCGTTTTCCGACCCTTCTGTCTAAAATAGCAAAAATACGTATCAGGCAGTTATCACTTTCAAGTGCTTCAGTTATTGATAATTGCAGAAAATCTGTTGCTGCCTGCAAAAAATCCCAATCAGAAAGAGTTCCTTCCCTTTCCCATTTTTCCTTCAAATTAAGTGACGTACTATCCCAAATCCCTATATCTTTCCATTGCTCGTTAATGTCATAATCCTGTTTATACATGTCAATCCACGAAAAAATAACAAGCTCTTTTCCATCTAATTTGATTGATGCACGTCCATATGAATTGTTAACATCATGATATCGTGTCAGAAAATATGATATACGGTTCTTTAATGAATCACAAAGATAATCATTTAATTGTTTATTAAGACCTGACCATGATTTATAATGATTCATCCTTGCCTCCGTCAATTTCAATTTGTATTTTATAAATTTTATAAAACTTAATATATTTCAACAAACTGCCATTTCACTTAAAGACAACACCAACAATTTAAATACATATATAACCACAAACAGCTACTATGCATGTTGCCTGTTTTTCGCATGGACCCTTTGCAACCGCCGGTACTTAGCAAACATAGTGAGCTTAGTACCGCTGCGCTTGCAACGGAGTGCAAACGTGTCCTATCGAAAAATAGGCAACATACATAGTAGCGTCCGTTTTAATTATTAATTATTTAAGAAACCTGAATAGTTTCTAACAAGCATCTGAGACTCTAACTGCTTCATTGTCTCAAGGATAACACCTACAATAATGATAAGTGATGTTCCACCAAATGATACATCTGCTTTGAACATTCCGTTAAAGAAAATAGGAATGAGTGCAACGATCAAAAGTCCGATAACACCGATTAAAACAATATAGTTAAGAATCTTATTAAGATAATCCTGTGTTGGTTTACCCGGACGAATACCCGGTATAAAACCGCCGCTCTTCTTCATATTGTTAGCAACTTCCATTGGATTGAATGTAATCGATGTATAGAAGTATGCAAATATAATATTGAGAAGAATATAAAGAATCAAACCAACCGATGCCCATGGATACTCACGGTTGAACCAATAATTCTGATTAAGTCCCTGCAAAATCTTCTGTCCTGTAGTACCAACCTGCAGATTAAACAGATTAATTACAATTGAAGGTACTGATAAAAGTGAAGCTGCAAAGATAATAGGTATAACTCCGGCAGTATTGACCTTAAGCGGAATATAGCTTGACTGTCCTCCAGCCATCTTTCTTCCCTGCATCTTCTTTGAATACTGAACAGGAATACGTCTTTCTGCATCCTGAAGTATAATAACCAAAATCGTTGTTCCCACTACTACAAATACAATTATAGCAACGGCAATAATACCCTGAACCAAATCTTTATTCTTTACAAACATAGTATAAAGATTAGCAAAATCATTAGGCATACGCGATACGATATTTATCAAAAGGATTATAGATATACCATTACCTATACCCTTGTCGGAAATTCTTTCACCCAGCCACATGATGATACAGCTTCCTGCAGTAAGAGTTACAATTACAGTCATAATTGTAAATACACCTGACTCTCCAAGTGCACCCTGTCTTGAAAAACCGATAGAAAGACCGGCACTCTCAATAATTGCAAGTAAAACAGATACATAACGGGTAATCTTATTCATTTTCTTCTTACCATCTTCACCATCCCTGTTCATCTCCTCCAATGCAGGAATTGCAATTGTAAGAAGCTGCATAATAATTGAAGATGTAATGTATGGTGTTACTGACAGGGCAAACACTGACATGGAAAGGAATGAACCTCCGGTAAATGAATCAATAAAGCTAAAGGAGCTTCCTACCACACTTTCAAGATATGCCTGAACCTGAGCAACATCAATTCCCGGAATAGGAATCTGAGAACCCAGACGAACAATTACAAGTATCCAGAATGTGTAGAATATTCTTTTCCTTAACTGTTCAACTTTGAACGCATTTACTAAGGTTTTGAACATATTACATCACCTCTGCTTTTCCACCGAGCGCTTCAATCTTCTCCTTTGCTGATGCAGAAAATGCATTAGCTTTAACTGTAAGCTTCTTAGAAAGCTCACCATTACCTAAGATCTTAACACCATCCTTTGGATTGCTCACTATTCCTGCTCCTAACAAGCTGTCTACTGAAACCTCAGTACCCTCATCAAAAACATTAAGTGCAGAAATGTTGATAGCTACGATTTCCTTAGAGTTACGGCACTTAAAACCTCTCTTTGGAACTCGTCTGTATAACGGCATCTGACCACCTTCAAAGCCGGGTCTTGGAGCTCCTGAACGAGCCTTTTGTCCCTTATGACCTTTACCTGCAGTCTTACCATTTCCCGAACCGTGTCCACGACCACGTCTGAAGTTATCGCTGTGCTTAGAACCCTCTGCCGGTTTTAACGTAGATAAATTCATGAATGCACACCTCCTTATCTGATATTATATTAAATCTCTTCTACCTTTACTAAATGTCTAACCTGATCAGTCATTCCCTTTGTAGCAGCATTATTAGGAAGCTCTACTGTATGATGAAGCTTTCTAAGTCCCAATGCTTCTAATGTTTTCTTGTGCTTAGGAATAGCACCGATAGGAGACTTTACCAATGTAACTTTAACTTTATCTGCCACTGTTCAAATCCTCCTTATCCCAGAATCTCTTCGACTGATTTTCCACGAAGCCTTGCAACCTCTTCAGGTGTCTTAAGATTCTGAAGTCCATTGATTGTAGCAAGTACAACATTCTGTTTATTATTAGAACCCAAAGACTTTGTACGGATATTCTTATATCCTGCAAGCTCCAACACCTTACGTGCAGGACCACCTGCGATAATACCGGTACCTTCCGGAGATGTCTTTAAAAGTACTGATGCACTTCCAAATTTGCCTGTCCAGTCATGAGGAATACTTCCATTCTCATTGATAGGAACCTCAACCAAGCTCTTCTTTGCATCCTCTGTTCCTTTACGAATTGCCTCAGGAATCTCGGCAGCCTTGCCAAGACCTGCACCAACATGACCATTCTTGTCACCTACAACTACAAGCGCAGCAAATCTCATGTTACGTCCACCTTTAACAACCTTGGTTACACGCTTAATGGCAACTACCTGTTCTTCTAATTCTAACTGACTAGCATCAATAATAGTATGCTTCATATGTTGTTTTCCTCCTTATTAGAATTCCAGACCAGCTTCTCTAGCTGCATCTGCTAACGCTTTAACTTTACCCTGATATATAAAACCGCCTCGATCAAAGACAACCGTCTTAATACCTTTTTCCAATGCCTTAGCTGCAATTGCCTTACCTACGTAAGCTGCTGCATCTATGTCATTAGTCTTCTTAAGCTCTGCCTTTGCTTCTTTTGTATTAGTAGAAGCTGCTACAAGTGTGTTTCCAACTGTATCATCAATAATTTGAGCGTACATATGATTATTACTTCTGAATACAGCCAAACGTGGTCTTTCCGGAGTACCACTAAAGCGGTTACGAATACGTAAGTGCTTCTTAGCACGAACTTTACTTCTTGCTTCTTTCTTAATCATCTATATCACCCCTTTAATTATTTCTTACCAGTCTTACCAACCTTGCGGCGGATAACTTCATCAGCGTACTTAATTCCTTTACCCTTATAAGGCTCAGGTCTTCTTGTATCTCTGATCTCTGCAGCATATTGGCCAACTTTTTCTTTGTCGATACCTGTTATTGTAATGGTGTTACCCTCTACCTTAGACTCTAATCCTTCAGGATCTTCCATCTCTACAGGATGAGAATAACCTAAGTTAAGAACTAACTTCTTACCTTGCTTAGCAGCTCTGTAACCAACACCATTAACCTCTAATACTTTTGAATAACCTTCGGTTACACCGATTACCATGTTATTGATCAACGTTCTTGTAAGACCATGTAATGATTTCATCTTCTTAAGATCGTTAGGTCTTGTAACAATTATCTCATTACCCTCAAGCTTAATGTCCATTTCCGCAGGTAATACTCTCTCTAGTGTACCCTTTGGTCCTTTTACAGTCACTTGATTATTTTCTGCAATATCAACAGTTACGCCTGCCGGTACCGCGATAGGCATTCTTCCGATTCGTGACATGCCGTTACCTCCTTAAAAATCATATAAAGAATTGATATTATAATATACTCGTCAGCTACTAAGTTCGCCTTCAGCTCACTTACCCAGTATGCATGACACTAAGGCTCACTTCGTTTGCCAAGTGTCATTGGAAAGGGCGCCGACATGAATACGGCTAAGTTCAGCCTGCGCTTATTGCTTGGCTTCACTAAGCTCTCTTTCTACCAAACAAAAGCTAATACCTCGCCACCGACCTGAGCCTCACGAGCCTGTTTATCAGTAAGCACACCTTTATTTGTAGAAATGATAGCAACTCCCAAACCACCTAAAACCTTAGGAAGTTCATCCTTGCCTGCATATACTCGAAGTCCAGGTTTAGAGATTCTCTTAATACCTGTGATAACCTTCTCATTCTTATCCTTACCGTATTTGAGTGTTATACGGATAGTTTTAAACTTACCTTCTTCAACCAACTCAACAGCCTTAACGTATCCCTCTTCTAAAAGAATGTTAGCAATTGCTTCCTTCATCTTTGAAGCAGGAACATCAACTGTATCATGTTTAGCAGTATTCGCATTACGAATTCTAGTAAGCATATCTGCGATTGGATCTGTCATTGTCATTTACCTCCTTCAAAAATTTTACCAGCTTGATTTCTTAACGCCCGGTATCTCACCTTTGTATGCTAACTCACGGAAGCAGATTCTGCAGATTCCGTATTTTCTAAGCACTGCATGTGGACGTCCACAAACTTTACAACGAGTATATTCTCTAGTTGAGAATTTCTGTTTACGCTGTTGTTTAATAACCATAGATTTCTTAGCCATGAATCTTCCTCCTATTATTTCTTAAATGGCATACCGAATAAAGTAAGTAACTCACGAGCCTCTTCGTCAGTCTTTGCAGTAGTTACGAAAATGATATCCATACCTCTTACTTTATCTACCTTATCATACTCGATCTCAGGGAAAATCAACTGTTCCTTGATACCTAATGCATAATTACCTCTGCCATCAAATGCGTCCGGGTTGATTCCTCTAAAGTCTCTTACTCGTGGTAACGCAAGATTAATCAAACGATCAGCAAATTCATACATTCTCTCTCCACGAAGAGTAACCTTACATCCGATAGGCATACCCTCACGAAGTTTGAAGTTTGCGACAGACTTCTTAGCCTTTGTAATAACGGCCTTCTGTCCTGAAATGATCTCTAAATCCTGAACGGCTGTATCTAAAAGCTTATGGTTTTCCTTAGCCTCACCAACACCCATGTTGATAACGATCTTCTCAAGCTTAGGAACCTCCATAACGTTTTTGTAACCAAACTTCTTTGTCATAGCGTCTTTAATTTCGCTATTGTACTGTTCTTTTAATCTACTCAACTTCTGTGGCCTCCTTTCTCAATTAGTCGATCTTCTCTAACTTACCATTCACTTTAGCTACACGAACCTTATCTTTCTTCTCGCCCTGGAAACCTACACGTACAGGTTTTCCTTTGTGAACATACATTACGTTAGATATATCAATTGGTGCCTCTTTCTCAATGATACCACCCTGCTGATTAGCCATATTTGGTTTTGAGTGCTTGAACACTTTGTTGACACCTTCAACTAATACCTTATGGTTTTTAACATCTACTGATAAAACCTTGCCGGTTTTTCCTTTGTCTTTTCCGGTGATAACCTGAACAAGATCATCTTTTTTAATTTTACTAGTTGCCATCCTGACACCCTCCTTATAAAACTTCCGGTGCTAAAGAAACGATCTTCATGAACTTCTTATCTCTGAGCTCTCTAGCAACAGGCCCAAAAATACGTGTTCCTCTTGGATTCTGATCGTCCTTGATGATTACAGCAGCGTTCTCATCAAATTTGATATAAGAACCATCCTTACGACGCGCACCCTTCTTTGTGCGGACTACAACTGCCTTTACAACGTCACCCTTCTTTACAACACCGCCTGGTGTTGCATCTTTAACAGAGGCAACGATGATATCACCGATATTCGCATATCTTCTTGTTGAACCGCCTAATACTCTGATGCAAAGTAACTCCTTTGCCCCTGTATTGTCGGCAACTCTAAGTCTTGTTTCCTGTTGAACCATTTCCTTTGCCTCCTTAATTATTTAGCCTTTTCTATGATCTCTACAAGTCTCCATCTCTTGTCCTTAGATAAAGGTCTTGTCTCCATAACTCTTACACGATCACCCTTGTGACATTCATTGTTCTCATCATGAGCCTTTAACTTATAAGTTCTCTTCACGATTTTTCCATAAAGAGGATGCTTAACATTATCAACGATTGAAACAACAACTGTCTTATCCATCTTATCACTTGTTACAAGTCCTACACGTGTTTTTCTTAGTTTTCTTTCCACCTGCTTTTCCTCCTTCCGTTATATTAAGCATTTGCCTTCTCAGTCATGATTGACTGAATTCTGGCTATGTTTCTGCGAACCTCTTTAATTCTGCTTGTATTATCTAACTGGTTAGTTGCATTCTGGAATCTCAAGTTAAACAATTCCTTCTTAGCAGCTACTAACTCTGCATTTAACTCATCAACATTCTTTGAACGAAGATCTTCACGAAACTCCTTAGTTTTCACTGCCTGCACCTCCTTCTAAATCAGCTTTAGAAACGATCTTACACTTAACCGGCAGCTTATGTGTTGCAAGTCTTAAAGCCTCTTTTGCAACATCCTCAGGAACGCCTGCTATCTCGAACATTACACGTCCCGGTTTAACAACAGCTACCCATCCCTCTACGTTACCTTTACCTTTACCCATACGAACTCCGATAGGCTTAGATGTATAAGGCTTATCAGGGAAAATCTTGATCCATA
>JAFUGT010000039.1 GCA_017469275.1 Lachnospiraceae bacterium | reverse complement strand
GTTGATAATGATAAGATTGATTTGGTGGTTACTAAAACCTTAGAGGGCGCACCGGATGACCTTGACTTAAGCAAGGTAAAATTCACAGTAAATGTAAGAGAGGTCAAGAATTCAGCTGTGCAGCCTCATGAATATGAAGCAACTCTTCAGCAGATAAAGGAACGTGCAGAAGAGGGGCAGATTTGGTATGCTTATGATGAAGCAACAAATACATTTACATGGTATTTCACTAACCTCGAGACCGGAAGCAATGCAACTGTAACAGAGACAATAGAATCAGGTGGGGAGACTCCGACTAATATTTCCTATGTGGTAACATCGAATGGCACAGAAGTTACATCGGATAAGAATTACACAAGCGGTAGTACAATAACTGTAGACGGCATGGGAGTTGATAATGTCATCAAGACAGTAGACTTCAAGAACACTTATTCCGATTCGGTTGAGGTTATACCGTCCGTATATAAGCGTTTAGACGAGAGAACAAATGGAACCATATATCCTCTGGATGGACTTTCATTTGACTTCTCAATATATGCGCTTAAGGATGAGGCCTATCCAACTGATAATGCCCTTGCGGTAGAGGATAGTGTTTTAAAAGAAAACAATAATTGGAAGACAAACGCATTATCAACTGCTACGGCTTCGGATGGGGTAAATGATAATGCTGCAGTATTCGATAAAATAACGATTAAATTAGAAGGAAACAGCTTCCCTAAGTACTACTATTATAAGATTGTCGAGAATGACAACTCTTATTCAAGTATTGATAAGGATACCGGTTATGTAATTATGGAAGTCGCAATCACGAAAAATGCATCAACCGGTAAGCTGGAGCATGCTGTAGTATATACTAAGTATAATTCGGATGGTTCTAAGGATACGACTCAAAGTCGGGGTGCAGAACCTAAGATATTTGATAACACGACTCAAAATACAGGTAAAGATACATCCATTAGTATCTCAGCGAACAAAATATTAAGAGAGAATAATACCACTATAAACACTATTGCGACTGGTCAATTCAAATTCAATCTTGAGCCTGTAAATTATAATGGAAGGATTGACGATGATAATTCTGCACAGACTGATGTGGGAAATGGCGGAACCAACGGAAGAAGTATTTCATTTGATCCTTTGACATATGATTTAGGTGACATAAGCTTAGACAGCACTAATCCAACTGTATACAGGTATAAGATTAGTGAGGTGACAGATGCTACAAATACGGTCTACACTTATGATACCAATTACTATTATGTGGATGTGACCGTCACAAGAGATACAACAGGTGCGGTTAAGGCTGAAATATCAAAGATAAGCAAGTATGATTCTACGGATAAGGAAATTATAAGTAATGTTGCTTCAAACAAGATTGACTTTGAGAACACAAGGTCGGCTCGTGAAGGAAGTATCAACATTCCTGCAAGGAAATATCTTGATGATGCAGAAAACGTTGTAAAAGGTAATATATATAATAAATTTAATTTCTATTATATGTATATAGGTGAAAAGTCGAATTCGCTTGATCCTAAGAATATTTCAAAGGATGAAAATCCTAACGGCAGCAGACCTGTAGCAGGTGTTTTGGCAGATGATTCAGATGCCATTACATTTGGTGTAGAATATAGTACGCTCGAAAGCTCAGGTAAGCTTGGAGTGGGTGAGCATATATATAGGTTATATGAACGCAGTGCTGATTATGACGGAATAAGCTTTACTCTGGATTATTATATCGTGGTTGTTAAGGTAACAGAGTCATCGGATGGAACTAAGCTTGATACACAGATTTCAGAGGTATATTACTATAAATATAATGAAGAGACACAGACATTTGCTGCGGCTGAGACAAAGACAGCAAGTGATATAATATTCAATAACACTACGAATAAGACTTCACTTTCTATCCGTGCTCAAAAGTCGATAGCTAATCATGATAAGGATGGATTTAAGTTTACACTTAAATGCATTGATAAACCTACCACCGGTTCGTCATATAATGTCGGAGATATATATACTGCTACATCCGGCTCAGATGGTTATGCTAATTTCGAGGCTTTGGAGTTCACAAAAGCTGATATTGGTACTTATAAGTTCGAGGTCAGAGAGGAAAATGGTGGAGATGACACTATAATCTACGACACACATATATATACATTAACTGTAGTTGTTAAGGAAGATACATCGACAAAGGGTATATCTGCTGAGATTACAGGCTCCACTAGAAAAGATTATGATGGAGCCTCGGAAGTTAATTACTCCATATCAGGCACTACGGTTATGTTTACAAATACAGTTGTTCCCGGTGAGGGCTCTATAACATTCTCAGCCAAGAAAAAGCTGCAGAAATTCGGAGAATCAACCTCAGCAAGTGAGATAACAGATCTTGAAGGGGAGACTTTACAATTCGACTTTAAGCTTGAGTCGTATGATGTGAATACACAAGCTACTGAACTTATAGAGACTGTAAAAAATGACCGAAACGGTAATGTAACATTTAAGCCAATTAAATATACAAATGCTGACTATGATGCCGAAAAAGTATTCTACTATAAGATTAGTGAGGTTGCTCCTACGTTTGATAAGGCTGCAGCTTATGATTATTCAGATGATGTATATTATGTAAAGGTTACGCTTAGTAAGGATGAGACAAGAAATCGTATAGTTGCTAACCCTACATATTACAAGGGAACTTTTAGTGGTGCTCAGGTTTCTGCTGATGATATAGTATT
>JAFUGT010000038.1 GCA_017469275.1 Lachnospiraceae bacterium | reverse complement strand
TCAATTGAAGAATTAGTCTCTCGTATCTATAAGTACTTTGATGAAGTTAACAAGGTGCCGGTTGTCCAACGTTGGAAATACAAGATGTACGATATCAATCCAAACGAGGAGGTTCAGATGGGTCTAGCTATATAAAAAAAGAGTCCGAAATGATAATTTCGGACTCAGAACTCGTATCGGTTAACTCTATTTAGCATAATCCGTCACACGGGACTCACGGATAATATTTACCTTAATCTGACCCGGATACTTCAATTCATCTTCAATACGTTTTGAAATATCACGTGCCATGAGTACCATGTCGGCATCATTTACCTGCTCAGGAACTACCATTATACGAATCTCTCTACCTGCCTGAATTGCAAAAGATTTATCAACACCCTTAAAGTCATTGGCAATATCTTCTAACTGTTTTAATCTTGTAGTATATGTTTCCAAAGTTTCTCTTCTGGCACCCGGTCTTGCTGCAGAAATAGCATCTGCTGCCTGAACTATACATGCTATAAGAGATTCCGGTTCTACATCACCATGATGTGCTTCAACTGCATTTATTATCAGTGGAGTCTCTTTGTATTTTCTACAGAGATCAACACCAATCTGTACATGAGAACCTTCCATCTCATGATCAACAGACTTTCCAATATCATGCAATAAACCGGCACGCTTAGCCATACGAACATCTTCGCCGACTTCAGCTGCGATAAGGCCACAAAGTAATGAAACTTCCATTGAATGTTTCAATGCGTTCTGACCGTAACTGGTACGGAACTTCATCTTACCTAACAAACGGATAAGTTCAGGATGAATTCCCTGAACACCAACCTCAAAGGTAGCATTCTCTCCTTCTTCACGCATTGTCTGCTCAACTTCTTTTTGAGCCTTTTCAACCATCTCTTCGATTCTTGCAGGATGAATTCTTCCATCCAAAATTAATTTTTCGAGTGCAATTCTTGCGACTTCCCTTCTAACCGGATCAAAACTTGATAAGATTACAGCTTCAGGAGTATCATCAATTATAAGATCTACACCCGTCATTGTTTCCAAGGTACGAATATTACGTCCCTCTCTACCAATGATTCTACCTTTCATCTCATCATTCGGTAATTGAACCAAAGAAATTGTTGTCTCAGCAACATGATCAACAGCACATTTCTGTATAGCTGTTACAACATATTCTTTTGCTTTCTTGCCAGCTTCTTCTTTTGCTCTGGTCTCCATTTCCTTGATCAGAACAGCAGTTTCATGTTTTACATCATCTTCAACAGTCTTTAATAAATATTCTTTTGCTTGTTCAGAGGTTAATCCAGAGATTCTCTCCAGTTCCTGTAGTTTCTTTGATTCAAGCTCTTCAACTTTTGCCTTCTGCTTATCCAAGGCTTGTTCTCTAGATGCTAAGTTGGCTTCTTTCTTCTCGATCGCATCAGTCTTCTTATCAAGATTCTCTTCACGGGAAAGCAGACGCTTTTCCATTCTTTGAACCTCATTACGGCGATCTTTAATCTCTTTATCAAGATCATTCTTAGTCCTAATTGAATCTTCCTTCGCTTCTAGGAGAATTTCCTTTTTCTTGGCTTCGGCATTTTTTACAGCTTCATCTATGATCTCTCTCGATCTATCCATTGCATCATGATTTTTCTTCTCTACCACATTCTTACGGTAATTAGAAGCAATAAACCAGGTGGCAACGACAGCTACGATTAAAATAATAGCAAAAGCAATCAAATAGCTTGCCTCCACAGGAGCACCTCCTTATTAAATTTTCATGTACTTAACATAAGTACAACATATAAAGTTTATCTTTTTTTGTGTAATATGTCAAGCAAAAGTTGTTATTCATAATTATTCATTGTTTGATTTATCAATGAAACTGAAAAACCTTTACTATAAAAATACCGAAAAATTTTCTGTCTGGTTATCGGATCACCTAAATCTTTACCCTTAATATATTTATTATATTGTCTTATAAAACAATCATCATCCGAGTAAGCATTATTGTCAAAATAATCATCAATAATACGTCTGTCGATTCCCTTAGAAATAAGGTTGTAAGTAATCTGTCTTTTATTCTTCTTACCTTGATTACTTTCTATATACATAGAAACATAAGAAGCATCATTCAGATAATTATACCGAATAAGAAAATCAATAATAGTATCTGTAATACCTTCATTATATCCGGCAGATATTAGTTTGTGCCTCATGTTAAAAACTGAATAAGGTTGACGCTCAAGCAAAAACAAAGCCCGCTCCTTACCTCTCTTATAAATAACATTATTATTAATATCCTCTATCAAAGCATCGGATATATCGCTTCCCTCATGAATATTATATTTCCTTAATTCATTACCATATAAGAAAAACAGATACTCATTATCTCCAAATATTTTATATTTCTTTGATGCAGTCTTGGTAATCTTAGAGATAAGCATATTATTCCTCAGATTCACTTTCTATGTCAGATGTGCCTTTATCGGAATTATTATCCATTCCCGGAATTAATCCTGCAGCGGCTCTTACCTTATTCTCTACTTCATTACATATATCAGGATTTTCCATCAGGTATACTTTAGTATTCTCACGTCCCTGACCAATCTTCTCTCCATTATAAGAAAACCATGCGCCCGCTTTATTAATAATATTCTCCTTTACCGCAAGATCTAATATATCACCCTCTTTAGAGATACCTTTACCAAACATAATATCAAATTCAGCCTCTCTAAAAGGAGGAGCAACCTTATTCTTGACAACTTTAACTCTTGTACGGTTACCGATAACCTCTCCGTTCTGTTTGAGAGTTTCAATTCTTCTAACGTCAAGTCTGACAGATGAATAGAATTTCAATGCTCTACCACCTGTTGTTGTCTCAGGATTACCAAACATAACACCAACTTTTTCACGTAACTGATTAATAAATATAACCACACAATTAGATCTGCTGATTACAGCCGTAAGTTTTCTCAAAGCCTGAGACATCAATCTAGCCTGAAGACCCACATGTGAATCTCCCATCTCACCATCAATCTCCGCCTTTGGAACCAACGCAGCAACAGAATCGACAATGATCACATCGACCGCACCTGATCTTACCATTGTCTCTGTAATCTCCAATGCCTGTTCTCCATTATCCGGTTGCGAAATATATAAATTATTAATATCTACTCCAATATGTTCTGCATATACAGGATCAAGCGCATGTTCTGCATCTATGAAACCGGCAATACCGCCTCTTTTCTGAACTTCCGCAACAACATGAAGTGCAACTGTAGTCTTACCACTCGATTCAGGTCCATATATCTCAATAATTCTTCCCTTAGGAACACCTCCTATGCCAAGTGCCAGGTCCAAACTTAAAGAACCGGTAGGAATCGCTTCCACATTCATACTTGCAACTGAATCTCCAAGTTTCATTACTGTACCTTTTCCAAACTGTTTCTCAATATTCGCTAAAGCAGCATCCAGTGCTTTCATCTTATCATTCATATCATTGTTTGCCATATTCTTAACCTCCTGAACATCTGTTCGTTTTTTTTATTATACTAATATAACTTTTATAATTTGTCAACAAAAAAATCGAAAATAAGTTCGATTATTTAAAAAAATCCTATTCACATATCATTAATCAGGGGAAATCAGGCAAGATTTGCCTAAGACACATTTAAATTATCATATTATTTCTTGAATGTAAAGAAAAATAATTGTATATTGTATGATATATTGATTAGAGGAGTTTATAAAAATGAAACATATCGGTATTATCGCTGAATATAATCCTTTTCATAACGGACACGCATTTCAAATATCAGAGATAAGGAAAAATTATCCCGACAGGAATATTGTAGTATGCTTAAGCGGTGACTATGTACAAAGAGGAGAACCTTGTTTTTTCCCAAAATCTCTTCGCACACAATGTGCACTGACCGGGGGCGCAGACCTGATTATAGAGTTACCTATATTATTTGCTTCAGCCTCTTCAGAACATTTTGCTACAGCCGGAGTAACTACTCTATATAAAACCGGTATTGTCGATACTATCTGCTTTGGAGCAGAATGTGATGATATAGACAAATTAACATTTTTGGCAGATTTATTTTTAAATGAGCCTGCAAATTATAAAAATGTATTAAAAAACAATCTTTCTCAGGGACTATCTTTCCCAAAAGCAAGATATAATGCCGTCAAGGCATGTTTTCCGGAAACCGATTACGCCGACATTTTGGAATCTCCAAATAATATCCTGGCTATTGATTATATCAAAGCCATCAGAAAATATAATCTTCCGATGACTCCATTTATAGTCAAAAGAACTTCTGACAATCACAATTCATTGGATACCAATAACAACATATGTTCATCATCAGCATTAAGAAATTCTATTGATAATCCTGTTGATAATTACAATGAATGGAGCAATAATCTTCCTTTAGCCGTTCTTGATATTATCAACAATTCAACCTATGCAAAGCCAATGTTTATAAATGATTTTTATCCGTTTTTGCAGAACAGATTAATATCAGATTCCAATAATCTTAATGACTATTTTGAAATGACAGAGGAATTGTCCAATACCATTAATAATCTGACAGTACTTCCGGCTACCTTTGATGAGCTTATGGACAAAATAATCTCCAAAAACAATACTATGGCGAGAATACGACGTTCTCTTCTCAATGTTTTATTATCGCGTACAAAGAATCTTGTAAATGAATTTTCGCCTGACAAAACAAGCTATATTCGTATTTTAGGTGTCAAAAATAATTCCACACATTTAATAAGAACTATGAAGGACAACACTGATGTTCCTATTATCAATAAGATAACCAATGCAAAAAATGTTTTATCTGATAGAGATTTATATTTATTCAATAGAGAAATCAATGAAAATATGATATATCGTCAGGTATACTATAACAAATACGGTATGATTCTCCCAACGGAATACCAACAGTCAGTAATAATAATATGATAATCGACATACAATTTTATAATAATAAGTGTAAAACAATTAATAATGAAACCTATTTTTCTTATATCACTTATTTTCATTGCATTAATATTTCATAATGCCGTTATCATGGGAACTACGTCCGGTCTTTTACTGTGGTATCGCACATTGGTACCTGCTCTTTTGCCTTTCATAATAATAACCAATGCCCTTTCAGAGACACATGCCTATAACAAAATTTCTAATAATTTGAGGAAATATATTCCGTATATATACGGATACTCAACTATATTTCTTGGCAATTTATGCGGTTATCCCATAGGTGCCAAAATCCTTAATGATTTTGTATCGGATAATCACTTAAGTTTTGATGAAGCAAATTCACTTCTCTCCTTTTCCAGTCAGGCAAGTCCAATGTTTCTATTAGGTTACGTATATCCCTTACTAAATCAGGGTTCACTTACAATATTTGAATTTTTATCATTAATATATATTCCAAATATTATTTTATATTTATTATATAGAACAATTAATTGCCTTCATATCTCTAATGATATAATAAATGATAATTACGAAGGTACTGTTAAAAAAAATATAAAAGAACTCCAAAGTATTAATCTTTCAGGAACATTCATGCAGGCAGTTAATATAATTGTCATCATTGGCGTTTATGTAATTATTTTTTCCATAATTCTCAATATCCTTATGCCGGTTACTCATAATAATACTGCTAAATGCCTTCTATCGTTTTTGGAAATTACCAATGGTTTAAAGATGATAAGTAGCATTAATATCCCTGATGAAATCAAAACCGGACTCATCCTTTCTGTTTCCTCTTTCGGAGGACTATGCACCGCTTTTCAGATAAAGAGTGTACTTACATACTCAGGTGCCTCAATAAAAAAATACCTGCGGGATAAGATAATATTATCCGCAGGTACTTTGGTATTAACTATGATTTATATATCATTCGATTAAAACTTCTTTTCCATTGAAAAGTCATCAATGCTTCCAACAGATTTTCCTTCTTTGACAGTCTTGCTTTCAACTTCTTCAAAAACCGCATTCTTATCATTTGCTGCAACATCCTCAACCATTGATCTGCCAACTCTCGGTCCACGCTTAACGTTGCCTTCCATTGGCGGAACCTCTCTGGCCTGTTCTCCATTGGCTTTATATACAGTCTTGTCAACTTTATTATTAGCTGCCGCCTCTAATGTCTTGGCAACAGTTTCCTGTGCAGTTTGTGGTGTATGTAATACAGGATTACGTTTCTTGACAACCTTCTTAACTTTCTTGGTCTTTTCTTCTGTGGCAGCTACCTGATTATCAGTATCAATTTCCTGGAAGATAGAATCTATATCATCAGTCTTATCATGAGTCTTAGCTTCCTCTTTAACATTATTGTTATCACTCTTAGACGAAGCTGCAGATAATGTGTCATTGTTCTCTGAATTCAAAAGATCGGGAACATTTATCTCCGGCTTTTCTTTTACGGGAGCAGCATTAGCTAATCCCTTTGCATCATCAGCACCCTTCTTATCCTCTTTGCCGCCGACTGCCTGCTTAACCTTATCCATCATACTCTGTTTTGCCTTAGGTGTCGGTGGAACTGCTTTACCATTGGCTGCAGTTTTCATCTGAGGTGCTTTTGTAACACTGTTTGGATCTCCTGTAAATTCTACAATCTGCCCCTGCACCTCTTCAAGGTTGGCACTTGCAATCATATAATCATTTTCAAGGGTTGCTATAAGATTCTCATAATTAGCGCGTTCAGCCTGTAATGTAGCTTCAACATAATTTCGGATTCCCATCATGATATCATTGGTATATTGCATAGAACCAAGTCTTATTTCATTAGATTCAGCAACTGCCTGAGCCAACATATCATTAGCCTGTACTCTTGCAAGTTCAACAGTCTCATAAGCCTGCTGATTTGCCTGATTAACTATGGCTGTCTCTGAAACCATTTGATTTGCCTGAGCTGTAGCCTGGGCAATTATCTCATCAGCAGTTTTTCTGGCATCCATAAGAATTGCCTCTTTGTTTCTCATAATCTTTTTGCAACGATCTATCTCAGCAGGAATTTTAACTTTGAGATCACCAAATAATTCATCAAATTCATCTCTCGGCACAACTACCTTATTAGATGACAAAGCTGTAGTCTTACAACTGTTCATAAAATCCTCAATTTCATTCATTACATCTTCAATACTCTTCCTTGCCACTTCTCTTTCCTCCATTTCTTCGTTAATGCACAATAAAATGCAATTGTATATAAGCAGTGATTAATATCACAACCCGTATTTTTTCTGAAGTTCTATTACCACATGTTCAGGAACAAAATCACTTACATCAGTTCCATATCTCGCATATTCCTTAACAATACTTGAACTAAGATAGGCATATTTGATACTTGTAGTTAAAAATACAGTATCAATTGTATATTTGCTGACCTTTCTGTTACTCTGCGCTATCTGTAGTTCATATTCAAAATCAGTAATGGCTCGAAGACCACGAACAATTACTGAAATGTTATGCTCCTTCATAAAATCAATAAGTAATCCGTTAAAATTAATAACTGTGACATTATTATAATCCTTAACCGCTTCTTCAATCATCCTTTTTCTCTCTTCCGGAGAAAATAAAGGGCTTTTGGCATTGTTGGATAAAACACCGACAACAACCTCATCAAACATAGCTGCAGATCTCTTAATGATATCCAAATGCCCATATGTAATCGGATCAAAACTGCCCGGATATATTACCTTACTCAATTATCTTTCCTCATTTCAATGTATAATTAAATCTTTTCAAAAAAAGTATGTTTGTTAGTCTTATATATTTTCTCTTTTGAAAGTCGTAAACCCGGATGTTCATTTTCATCAAAAAAAGTATTAAGATCTGATTCTATTATAACCAAAGCCTCATCTGCTAATATATCAATAAATGAGGGCTCTGTAAGTATCTGT
The DNA here is from genome assembly GCA_017469275.1 of Lachnospiraceae bacterium. GTDB lineage: Bacteria > Bacillota > Clostridia > Lachnospirales > Lachnospiraceae > CAG-590. The sequence continues at coordinate 25,274 of JAFUGT010000038.1, read as the reverse complement.
TTTTCCAGTTCCTTTCCATACGGTGGATCCATGAATACAATGTCAAATCTCTCATTACCCGAAAGACTTTTGATAGCACCAAGTGCTGTCATTGTAAGAATGTTGGCATTCTCTTTTAGATGTGTCCTTGTAAGATTATCATTGATTATGTTACATGCTTTTCTATTACTCTCAACAAAATATGCTTTTGCTGCACCTCTGCTTAACGCTTCAATTCCAATACCGCCGCTTCCGGAAAACAAGTCAAGAAAAACGCAATCATATATATCATTATTAATCATATTAAAAAGTGTTTCCTTAATCCTGTCAGTGGTAGGTCTTGTATCAAAACCTTCAGGTGTATTCAATTTAATACTTCTCGCCTTTCCGGCTATAACTCTCATAAAACAAACTCCTTATTTATTTTAGTAGAAAAAAGAGAATTGTCAAGATATATTACAAATATACAGCAGTATTCTTATCTGTCAAAGATTCTAACGGATAGCCTTCCTTCTTAAGATATTCTATGGCTTCATTAGCCATTTTCAATACATCTGCATTATTATATATATCTCCTAACTTAAACAACATATCTCCGCTTTGTCTTACTCCAAAGAAATCTCCGGGTCCCCTTAATTTGAGATCTTCATTTGCTATATAAAAACCATCATTTGACTTATTGAGAATATCAAGTCTGTCTAATGCATCTTTGTTTTCCGATGAGCACAACATGATACAATATGACTGCGCCTCGCCTCTGCCCACTCTCCCACGCAACTGGTGAAGTTGGGCAAGTCCGAATTTTTCCGCATTTTCAATCATCATCACAGTAGCATTTGGATTATTGATTCCCACCTCTATAACAGTTGTTGAGACCAATATATCTATTTCTCTGTTATTAAATCCGTCCATAATAGCATTCTTTTCATCCGCAGACATCTTACCATGAAGAAATGAAATATTGACATTCGACGGAAAATATTCTTTAAGTCTCTCATGATATTCTATTACATTTTCTGCTTCGATATTCTCGCTGGCTTCCACCATGGGACATATAATATATATCTGATGTCCCGCATCTATCTGTTCTTTCATGAATTTGTATGCTGTAGGTCTGTACTTCGGTCCCACTACGCAATTCTTGATTGCTTTTCTGCCTGTAGGCATGTCCTTAATTATTGAAATATCAAGATCTCCATACATTATAATTGCAAGTGTTCTCGGAATTGGGGTTGCACTCATGACCAGTACATGAGGTTCATCACCTTTCTCTGACAGTTTTGCCCTCTGTCTCACACCGAATCTGTGCTGCTCATCGGTTATCACCAAGGCAAGATTATTATATATAACTTTGTCCTGAATTAACGCATTGGTGCCCACCAAAACATCTATTTTTCCGGTTTTCAAATCTTCGTATATTCTTCTTTTTTCTGATAATTTTGTAGAACCGACCAACAGCTCTACGTTGATATCATACTTTTCAAAATCTTTTGACAAAGCACTGTAATGCTGTTTTGCCAACACCTCCGTTGGCGCCATAAATGCTGCCTGATATCCATTTTTAACTGTGGTCAATATTGCAATTTCCGCCACAGCAGTTTTCCCCGAACCCACATCTCCCTGAATTAATCTGTTCATAACTGTCAGGCCGGAAATATCATTTTTAATATCATTTATTGCCGTCTGCTGTCCTTTGGTAAGTTCAAAAGGAAGGTCGGCAATGAATTTATCCGTATATGTAAAATCATTTATTACATAATTATTAGCCACCTTAACAGTGTGTTCTCTTATCATAGCCATCTTTGCTAAGAATATAAAAAACTCATCAAAGACCAAACGATTTCTGCACTCCAACATACTGTCAAAATCAGACGGAAAATGAACGCCATTAATAGCACTCTCAAGAGGCATAAGAGCAAATCTCTCTATTACAGCCTCAGGTATATTATCCTCAACAGAAGAAATCAACGGAAGTGCCGCCTTTACACATTTGGTTACAGTTTTATTACTAAGTCCTATCGTAAGAGGATATATGGGCTGCATTGACATCTTCATATTATTATACTGTTCATGAGTATAATATTCAGGATGTTCCATAGTTAATTGATTATTCCTAACAGAAAGATTACCGACAAAAACATATGTCTGACCTATGTGAAACATCTGCTTTAAAAAAGGCGAGTTATACCAGACAAGTTTTACCTGTCCCGTACCGTCTTTCACCATACATGTTACAAGAGTCAGTTTTCTTATTTTTTTGATATCCACATACGTTTGAATAGATGCCTCTATTGCCACTCGTTCACCGACTCTTGCTACATTGATATCGCAGGGTTCATCATATTTAAGATAATTTCTGGGATAGAAACGCAGCAGATCATTTATGGTATTAACATTTAGTTTGGCAAACAGCGCTGCAGTCTTAGGTCCGACACCTTTCAGACTGACTATATTATCAGATATATTCATATTTTTATCCTTTTCTATTTTAAGGAGACCGCATATATGTATGTTATTCAATATAGTACGTTATTATCATTTATTCTTAAAATAATCATGGTGATGTATATGTACACAATGCACTTATACACCACCATAATAAGCATAAAAGTAATATATTATTCTACCGAAAGAATATAATAATAGATTGGCTGGCCACCATAATTGAATTCCACATCACAATCCTCATACGTCTCTATTACATATTGTTCGAATTCTTTTGCGTCCTCTTCCTTGACTTCAGCACCATAATAGATACTGATAAGTTCCGAATCCTCATCTATCATATGACTTAAGAGATCTTTGGTCGTTTCAACGAGATCTGTTGAAACGGATTGTATACCGTTATCATCAATACCCATAATATCTCCGGCATTAATTGTCTTTCCATCTATGGTGGTATCCCTAACTGCATATGTCACCTGACCGGTCTTAACATTACTCATATCAGAAGTCATATGAGACAGATTATCTTCTGCTGACGCTGATGCATCAAATGCGATAAGCGCCGCAACTCCCTGTGGTGCCGTCTTTGAAGGAACAACCACAATCTCTTTGTCTTCCGTAAGATCTCTCGCCTGATTAGCTGCAAGTATAATATTCTTATTATTAGGAAGAATATAGATAGTCTTTGCATTAACCTTATCAATGGCATTAAGCATATCTTCTGTACTCGGGTTCATGGTCTGACCACCTTCTATAAGATGATCCACTCCCAAATCTTTGAAAATATCATTCATGCCGGAACCTACCGAAACGGCAATAAATCCATATTCCTTCTGCTTTGAAGACTCTTTATTGTCAGTTTTTACTTCCTTTTCCGTAGAAGCATCATTCATCCAACTAACATTATGTCCGGCAATCTGAACATTTTCGAAAGATTTACCTGCCACAGCCTTACCTGCAGCCGCTTTCTCTGCCTCGGTAATAACCTTTTCTCTATGTTCTTCACGCATATTATCTATCTTCATACTGGTCAATGAACCATATTCCATGGCTTTCTCGAATGCCTGCCCCGGGTGATTGGTATGAACATGAACTTTGCATATGGTATCATCAGATACCACTACAAGAGAATCACCTATAGAAAGCAAAAATTCTTTGAATTTTTCTTCGGTCTCTTTAGGGAAATCATTTTCCAATATAATGACAAATTCTGTACAATATCCAAATTTGATATGAGAAGTATCTATTGTCTTTCTGTCTATTCCAAGTGAATTGGTAAGTCTAAGTCCCGATGAATCCGGTGCCGGTCTGTCACTTCTCGTTGCATGAATCATTTCACCATTGTATCCGTTAGAAAAATCATATGACACTTTTCCTGTAAGTGCCGCAAATGCACCCTCTAAGATTGTCATAAGACCTTCTCCACCCGAATCTACAACCCCTGCCTCTTTCAATACAGGCAACATATCAGGTGTTTTATTAAGAACTTCTCTACCATATTCAAGAACACCTACCGCAAATTCCAAAGGTGGCTTTTTAGCTTTTGCCAGTTCGGTAGCCTTATCTGATAAGCCCTTAGCTACAGTAAGAATTGTTCCTTCCTTTGGTTTCATTACTGCTTTGTATGCAGTTGCAACTGCGCGTTCAAATGCTTCAGCTACTATATCAGTAGTAATCTCCTCTTGTCCCTCTAAGCCTTTACAAAGTCCTCTAATAAGCTGAGATAATATAACACCAGAATTACCTCTTGCTCCTCTAAGGGAACCTGTAGACATTGCTTTTGTAACATTTGCAAATGTAGGCTCTGTAATAGCAGCAACTTCTTTTGCTGCTGAGGTGATGGTAAGAGTCATATTAGTCCCTGTATCACCATCCGGAACAGGAAATACATTAAGTTCATTAATATATTCTTTCTTCTCTTCAATACTCTTTGCACCGGCAAGGAATGCATATTGCAACCCCTTTGCATCAAGACCTACATTAGTTTGATTATCGTTCTGGCTCATAGTTCCTCCTAATCAATAACCCGTACGCCTTCAACAAATACGTTGATTTTTTCAACCTGCATACCGGTAAACTCTTCTACTTTATAGCGAACTGTTGACATTAAGTTCTCACAAACAGTTGAAATACTTACTCCGTATGCTACGATAATATGAAAATCAATAGCAATGGAATTATTATCTCCAACTGTAACATTAACTCCTTTAGAAACACTGTCCCCACGAAGAAGTTTTACAAATCCATCTTTCATATTCACTGTAGCCATACCTACAATGCCAAAACACTCAATGGCAGATTGTCCGGCATACTGGGCGATGACGTCACTTTCAATTATAACGCCGCCGTTACCATTCTCTAACTCTATCTTCATGTGAAACCTCCTTCTTAATAATATATCCCCGACAAAATATATTACAACTTTATCGGGATGCATACAACATTGTAATCTATAATACCATTACACCTGACCTTGCGCAAGTAAAAATAAATAAAATGCTATTTTTTTAAATTTTTACTTGCATTTGCCATTCACTTCTGATAGAATTGACGTGTTGCAATCCAATAGGGTTAATATATTCAAGGAGGTGTCAGTTGTGGCAAAGTGTTCAATATGTGACAAAGGCGCTCATTTCGGAATCAAAGTGAGTCATTCTCATAGAAGATCTAACAAGATGTGGAAGTCAAACATTAAAAAGGTTAAGGCAAACGTTAATGGTACACCTAAGAGAATCTATGTTTGTACATCTTGCTTACGTTCAGGCAAAGTCGAAAGAGCATAATTAATAATTATTTTTATGATAGTACTGCTTTCTTGCAGTACTATTTTTTTGTAAAAAACACTTAATTATTATAACGGATAATACATTAAAGTATTACATATCAACATCTGCAAAATAATACATATGCAACAACCAATGCTGTCACTAAAATTATAAAATTCCAAAAGCCTTTTAACAAAAAGTCAGCAATCATTCCAATACTGAACCAGAAAAAAGCAAAGCCCCATACCCGTCTCATCGCAATATCCATATTAATCTTACTATAAGACAGTATATGCGGCTTTTCATAAAATAGTTCTTTTATGCTTCAACAATATCTTCTACAGCTTTATCAATCTCCGGAGAATTAAGATCTACATCCCCGTCTTTCTTCTTAAATCTGTCTAATACCTCAGGAAGCATATCCAATACTTTTGTTATGGTATCCTGATTCTTAACATTTACGAGTCTGATCTGATCACCGTGAATTACAAGAACTGCACTTGGTGACATTTTTCCACCCATTCCACCGGCACCATTATTCTTTTGTTCACCGGAAAATGCACCGGCAGCAACTCCGAAACTAACATCCACCAACGGTACAAGAATGGTATCTCCAAGATTTCTAGGTTCTCCCACAACAGTTTTGGTTGTCATAAACTTATCCATCCCCTGAAACAAAGAACTCACTGTTGTGTTAAAATCATTATTAGCCATCATTTAATCCTCCTACGCTTCTATTATTGTTTGTACTCTCTTGATCACTTTAAATAAATTCCTGTTAAGTAAAACTTTAAGACCGATTACAGCAAATGAAACAAGTCTTATTTTTCCGTATCCCTTGATTAAACCCTCAATTATCTGTTTTTCAAAATCAGGTCTTATATCTATAACCCCGTCATATAAGGGTAATATAGTTGCAAGTCCACCCATTATCTCTCCGGTATCAGCCGGATCCTTCAAACCAAAATGAACCCGACCTTCTACATGCTTCGGTTTGATGGCTTTAAAAATTGCTTTGATATATTTGATAACATCTGTTTTAGCCACTTCAAATCTTTTACTTTTATATATCTTTATAAGACTGTCTTTTTTCTTGTTAAGTTTTATAAGTTTATCCTTTATTTCCTTATATTTCTTTTTTAAAGTCTCTGTCTTTTCTGCAATTTTCTCAGATAAAGGTCTGGTATCCTTAGGTTTCTTTATCTTTTTTTTATTATTGCTTTTGTTATCAGCTTTTTCTTTATGTCCATCATTATAATTTATGAAGTCTTCTTTATTATCATCTGTATTACTGTCTTTTTCATCCCAATTTTCTTCAACTATATCAGACGAATTAACGGATGTATCATTACTTACATCAATATCCTTATCCGGAACATTATCAGCATCAGAGTTGTCCGATGTAACCGCTTCATCTAAAGAAGTCCGGTCTTCTTCAGAGCTCCCCGCAATCTTCCTTCCAATCCAGGAAAGCTTAGCATCCGTATTAGTCATTATTACTCCGCCCAAAGCCCTGACAGTATATTGAAGTGCATTTTCACGAAAACTTACCTGCGCTTTAAGACCTACCGGTGCATATCTCACCGTAGCCAGCACATCAGGGTTTTCAAAATATTCAGCTGAAAATCTGTACTTTATCGGAACCAGTAATAACACTGCCAATATTAGTATAATAAGCGAAAGAATCACCAACAGTATAATTCCGATGACCTTCAATATTGTCAATATCATAAACTCTCCTCTATATGATATACCCCTACATCCTTCACAATACGTTCCACAAGAGAAAATGCATCCTCTCTGGACCCTGCAATTCCAATAATCTTAACTTCTTGATCAATATTTTTGTAGGCAGGCTGCAAAAACTCAGGATACCAGTATATCTCAAGTATACCATCCTCCACCAAAGGAAGTGTAATAAGAAAAATACCAATTTTAATTTTTTCTTTTTGTATCTGACTTTTTATAGATTTCAATTTCTTTTCAGTAAAACCGTCACTATATAATTTATCAGAAAAAATGAATTTCACAGTTTCCTTTACTCCTCCGCCATCATCTCATCCAATATCTTTGCACAAGCCATTAGTTCACTATCATTGTTGCAATGATTTAAGCTGTATTCAATATAATCCTTAATCTCCTGTATTGAATTGAATAATACCGGCATATTAGAAAAAACAGCTCCCATTACTGCTCTGTTCACCTCACGCTTGTGGCTTTCAAAGAAGGTAGTAAATGCTGCCACCAGCCTGTCACGTTTTTCGCTGATGTAATCCGAGTCAGCATTGTCCCCCTCTATATTATCCTCATCAAGATCTATAAAAAGACTGTTTGACATTAGTTTTGATATCTTATCAAGTCTTGAGAATATCTCATCTGCCATTATCCATGATATCTCATCACCTGCATCCTCCAAAACATCCTGTAAAGCTCCCTCAAATTGCAGAATATCCTCAGACAACTGTTCCTGAACACCTTCTATTTTCTCGAACTGTTCATCAACCTCTGTAGGAATTTCGCCATTCGAAATATATGCATCATGAAGACTTGAAATCATAGAAATAGCAACCGTACAGGGTTCATTCTCATTTCTCTGATAAGGAAATGCCAATAAAATACTATAAAGAGCATTGACAATCTCCATTAATATTAAATGATTACTTACAATATCTGTGAGATGAACCGTAGTCATAGAGAACTGTTCCATTACGGCTTTATAGAAATCAGCATCCAAATTCTTAAAATCCGTATCCTCAAGCTGTTCAATCAACTTATATATCTCCGGATAAATGTCACCAAAACCTTTAGGTTTTTCCAAAACTGCTGTGGATATAACCATGTCAACAAAACTATCCACTGACGACTTGTCCGAACTTTTATATATGTTTAAAGTTTCATTGATATAATCAAAAAATTTACTCTTTGTCATACGAACCGGTAACTGAGCGGTAACCATCTGTATCTTACTGTTAATCACCATTTTATCATTATCATTGAATATATATTTAAACAACCTCTCGGAAAGTTTATCCACATCCACATCATAGGTAGCATTTGTTATGCCATACTCCACCCGGTTGAGCACATATTCATATATCTGCAGTGCATCTGTATAGGCTGTCAATACGACCATTCTATCTGTCAGTTCATTGCGGATAGCATCTAATCTTTCAATACAATCCGCAATATCGGTATCATTATTATTCATCAACGCTTCAAATATAATCGTATGAATCTTCTCTAATGTATCGACCATCAGATTATCAGAGTGAATAGTTCCACCCTCGTCGAAAACTTCCTTTAACGTATAGTAATTGAGCACAAGTCTTATCAGATTATATTCATATACCGAGTTAATGTAAGCATTGCCATAAACAGGCAAATTTGTTTCAAGCTCCTGATGTCTTTTTATTTCTTTGAGTACTTTTCTATCTTCTGTCTTCATTATCCATATTATCCTTTAAACAATATTTTCAATTATTATTTTTTTATCGAACTTCAAAATACTTAACAAATATCTACTTCTTGTGTTCATGGGTGAATAAATGATTCTGGCAATATTCATAATTCCCCTTACATCTTGAACAATATCTGAATTCAAGTGTGGGGTCATCTTCTTCAGTCTGACCGCATATAGCACATTTATGTCTTGTAAGTATCTGAGTCTGTCTTACCTCTCTCTTATATTGTCGTTTTCTTTTCCTGTGAGCCGGGGTAACTCTTGATTTCCCTTTCATCATGAAATAGAACAGTATAAAATTAAGTACAGACATAATTACAGTAATCATTCCGGTATAATACTTCATTAAACCAAATCTTAATACTTCCACAATAAGATATGCTATATCAAGATATCCCAACCATTTGACTTTAATCGGAATAATAAAATACATCAATACCTGCATATCAGGAAACATAAATGCATAAGCAAGGAACATACTCATACATAAATAGTAAGTCGATGCACCATATAATCCATATTCGCTATATAGATTGATCAATTCCTGCTGACCTGTAAAGAACATTACAAGATAAGTAAGCATAATTCCCAAATCTGTGAATAATATACCTGCAAGTATATATACGGTATATCTGAAATCTCCCCAGGTATTTTCCAGTGTCCTTCCGACATAGAAATAAAACATCAGGGTAATGATAACAAATATACTTGCCCCGTACGGAGGTATTATCACCCAGGTAAGAAGCCTGTAGACTTGTCCCTGCATAACCTTAATAGGGTCTAAGGCAATAATGGATAACGCTTCAGGACTTATGATCTCAATCAAATATCCAAGTACAAATCCACCAATAAGTATAAGAGTAAGATTCGGTATTGCAAATTTTCCGAATTTTCTTTCAAGTTTTGTCATGAAATCCATATAATATCATTCCTTTTGTTAATTTATTATTAGTCATTACGTTTCATTATTCATACGCTTTGAAAAAAATCTAAATATTATCTTTAATCTGAAACAGATTCATTCACGTATGCAGTGGGAATAAGTAATTCCTCTCCGATATTCAGATTATATACATTTATATAAGGATTTAAACGTATAATATCCATTATCTTTACATCATATTTTCTCGCCAAAAGATATAATGTATCACCTTTGGTGATGACATGTATATGCTGATGATAATTCTTCATATATCAAATACTCTTTTTCTTATAATATATGAACTATGATGTTAAATGTTGCCTAAACTTCATTATCACTCTTCATCAATTCCTGTATCAGCGCCCTCTGCTTCACCTTCACCGGATTCATCATTTTGTGCCTCAGTATCAGCATTTTCTTCCTGACTTTCTTCGGTAACAGTTTCCATATTCGCTTCATTAGAATTCTCTTCAGTCGTCATTTCGGTAGTAACTGCCGGTTCCAACACTTCAGGCACCATCTTAATCTCATAGGAATCTCCGGTAAATTTATCCTCATAATATTCCTTGTAACATAAAAGATACTCTGCCCTATCATCCACTATATAAAGTATAGTCTTTGTAATTATCTCCCCCTGCTTAAGAGTGAAAATATTATCCATAAAATCCTTACCGCCAAGTTCACTCTTGCCATAACCGGTAATTACATCAGTATTACTATTTTCGCTATAATCAAGTGTGAAATCAGTTATACTCATAGGAAGATCCTTATCATAGGTATTAGTAATCGTCAAAGTTACTTCCAGATATGTCTTTCCTTCATCTCCCATATACAATCCATCATTAAATTGATATGTCGAACACTTCCTGGCAGAATCCACTGTCAGATCGAAAAAAACAGTATGAACGGTTTCACCCGTTTCAGCTTCAATAAGACCACCATATTTTCTTCCATCCTCTGATTTCATTGAACCGTTAGAATCAGGTCTGTTGCCGCAGGCCGTCAATGAACTTACAAGACTTATAAACAAAATGCATATTAATAATTTTGAAAAAACATATCTTCTCATCAATACATCTCCTAATCTAATAACTCCAGATATTGTATCATTCCCGGTCCCAAGGAATCCGTTGGTCTTGCAATGAAACCATGCTTCTCATAGAACCGTTCTCTTCCTTTTGCGCACATAAGACATAACATCATCTCTGTGTTTTCCTCACCGATTATCTTAACATAGGAAATAAGTTTGCTTAATATCTTAGACCCTATGCCCTTCCCCTGGTACTCAGGCAACACAATCAGATCCTGTATATAACATATAACAGCTCCGTCACCCACTATTCTGCCCATTCCGATCAATTTATCATCCTCGTAAGCTCCCAGGTGATAAATACTGTTATCAAGTGCTTTTTGCGCCTGTGTATCCGATAAGGTTTTCCAACCAACCATCTTCCTTATATGAAGATACTCATCTAAAGTAATTATATTATCTTTTATGACTATTTCTGTTTCCATCTTTTTGTATCCTAAAATCAACCAATATCGTTTAATATTAATGATTAATATCATCATTCCGGCATTACATTCAATGTTTTCTGAAGGCATATGTACATGTCATATCAAAACCTCACCGAAACATCTTTATCCCTAAGATATCTCTTGAGCTCCATAATCTCTAACTCTTTGTAATGAAATAAAGACGCTGCAAGTGCCGCATCCGCCATACCTTCAGTTAATGCCTCGTAGAAATGTTCCTTTGTTCCGGCTCCTCCTGATGCGATAACCGGAATAGATACTGCCTCACTTATAGCTTTAGTAAGTTCAATATCATAACCCGCTTTAGTCCCGTCACAATCCATACTTGTAAGTAAAATTTCACCGGCTCCCATCTCGCAGGCTTTAATTGCCCATTCTACAGCATCTAACCCAACATCTATTCTTCCACCATTCTTATATACGTTCCAACCTTTAGAATCAGCCCTTCTCTTAGCATCTATAGCAACGACAACGCATTGGCTTCCGAACTTGTCGGCCGCTTCACTTATAAGTTCCGGGCGATTAATTGCTGCAGAATTAATTGAAATCTTATCAGCACCTTCCCGTAAGATTGCCTTAAAATCATCAACTGTCCTTATTCCGCCTCCAACAGTAAATGGAATAAATACTGTCTCGGCAACTCTTCTTACCATATCTATAACAATATTTCTTGCATCTGAGGATGCTGTAATGTCAAGGAACACCAACTCATCAGCTCCGGCCTTATCATATGCTTTTGCTACCTCAACAGGATCCCCTGCATCTTTAAGATTAACAAAATTAATACCTTTTACCACCCTGCCTCCGGTCACATCCAGACAGGGAATAATTCTTTTTGTATGCATATCAGTTCTCCTTCCCCGGTAGTCCTTTCAGATTAATAAAATTAGTGAGAATAGAAAGCCCAACCGAGCTACTCTTTTCCGGATGAAATTGACAGGCAAAGATATTGTCTTTCTCAACACTTGCATGAATATTAACCGAATATTCCGTAGTCGCAGCCACCTCTTTATCGTCTGCAGCCTTCAAATAATATGAATGTACAAAATATACATATGGATTATCCGGAATTCCTTTAAACAATGTGGCATTATCTTTGATAACCAGGGAATTCCATCCCATATGTGGAATTTTAAGTCCGTGTGAAGCCGGAATACGCAAAATTTCACCCTTTAATATTCCAAGTCCGGAAACTCCCGGCGATTCTTCACTGCTTTCATATAACAATTGAAGACCAAGACAGATTCCCAGAAATGGAATCCCTTTATCAACCACATCATATACAGTATTAATTAATTTGTATTCTTCGAGCTTCTTCATAGCATCACCGAAACTTCCAACTCCCGGAAGAATAACATGTTCACTCGACAAAATTTCATCATGGTCTTTCGTAATGACAACTTCTTCTCCTAATGATTGTAATGCTTTTTCGACACTTTTGATATTACCTGCATCATAATCTATTATTGAAATCATGTAACACTAACCTCAATTCTTTCTATTCAATGTCAAATTTCTGATTCATCATCCGTATATTCACTGACGGTTTTCATATATTCGTAATCGTCAAGTTCGTTAATTTCCAATGCTCTGTTTAAGGAAATTCCATAATTAATCTCTAGAGCATTCTGTATCTGAGCAAAAGAATAATCAATATCACTAACAATATCCAGCTCCACAGCATCATCGTAATACTCGTAATATTTGCTGACTCCGCGAAGCAATGAATCTAATGCTTTTTTATTCCTGCCAAGTTCAATATTATTCTCATACGATTCATACAATCTTTCAACATACATTACAGTATAAATACGGTCTTTCAATTGCTGGTCTTTCTCTTTGACTTCAACTCCTTTTATCTCATCATAAGCTTTATGATACTTCTGATTTGCAAAGTAATTGGCAGCATTTTCAATTGCCAGCTTGTAGTTAAAATCAACCGAAGAAAGATATAAGAAACCTACACCTCCTATAAGAACTGAAAAAATAAATATTACGACCGGCTTGTTGAGTTTTTTCTCATTAGCAGCCTCAGCCTTCTCCTCAGCTTTTCTCTTAGCTTTAAGTTCTGCTTTGACTTTCTTTTTCTCGTCATTTGCCCGTTTCTTATCGGCATCTTTCTTGCTTTTTTCTTCCTTGTTCTTATCAGCCGCTTCCTTTTTCTTTTCTTTGGCAGCTTCTTTCTTAGCCTTCTTGGCAGCTTTCTTTTCTTCTATCGCCTTTAATTCTTCCTCTGTAGGTTCATCATCCTCGTCCGGCTCACCAAAAAGTATCTCCATTAAAGTACGCTTTTTCTTTTTGGGTTTTTCTGATATATCCTGAATATCATCTAATCCTTCTAATGCAGACATGTCAAGCTCACCCTCAGCAAAGCCACCGGGGGTGTTAAATACACTGCCATCCGAGTCATCAGCAGTATCCTGTATAGCTGTTTCTCCCCCCTCTTCCATACCAAGCATTGCAAAAAGATCATCTTCCGAACCTTGTTCCCCCTCACTCTCAGATGCTTCTGATTGTGATGGATTATCTGAAGTTTCTGACTCTTCACCATCTAAAAGATTCTCTAAAGATTCCTCCGGTTCGGTATTAGGCTCGTTATTATCAGCAGGCGCTTCATCAGGAACACTTTGAGAGGATACATCTTCCAGATTAGCATCTTCAACCGACTCTTCCTCTAAAAGACTGTCCAAGAAGGAATCTGCGTCAAAATTATCTTCATTCAAATCCCCTGAAGCATCATCAGACGGCACATCATTGACTGTATCGTTATCAGAAGAAACCGAATCATCTGCCCCTTCTTCGTTAAACACTTCATTTTGGGGATTTAACTCATCAGCATTCACAGAGGCATCAACATCTGACATCTCATTGTCTTCTGAATCATTATATATATCTTCCTGCAAAGGAGGTTCATCAGATTTCGAACCGGCAACAGCATTATCGTTCTCACTGCCTTCTTTATTCTCAGAGAGCATGTCATCGGAAAATTCGGGAATAGTCAAATCTCCTTCAAAATCTTTCAAGAGTTCGTCAAAATCCGGATCGTTAACTTCTCCACTTAACTTAGTAATATCCAAATCATCGAAATCAATATCCGAAAAATCCAGATCTCCTATATCCATATCTGCTAAATTATCCAGATTATCCAATTCATCAATCTGATCCTCAGAAAAACTGATATCATTTTCAGGCATGCCAAAAGCTGCATCCTGTTCAAGATCATAGTTAAAGGATTCCTCTCTCGATACAGTCTGCTCCTCTTGGTATCTATCTTTTTCTGATTGAATCTGTTCATCAAGTTCATCTTCAATTTTATGATCAATCTCTTTGTCTAAAGAAAACTCATTCAAAAGACTGTCAAGATAATTCTCATCCATAAAGAAACTTCACCTCATATTAATACATGCCGCTTTAAGCATCATGTAATTTAATAAAATAGAACAACAAGAGTATTGTATCATACCTTTTCAAATTTAACAAGAAACATCCGGCAATAGTATTAAGAATTTTAACTATTGCATTTTATTACCATTTATTATATAGTAATAACATCTGAATGAATTCGGAAGGAGGATATAATATGAAATCTACATTATATGTTGAATATCAGGAAAAACAATTAGAAGAAAAAGACTTAGTTGCTAAGGCTAAAAAGATATGGACAGACGGCGGAAAGAAAGTTTCTGAACTTTCTTCTTTACAGTTATACGTTAAGCCTGAAGAGAATATGGTTTACTGCGTTTTTAACGAAGATATCAAAGGGGAGTTCTCTTTAGATTAATATAATTTATTTGTATTTTGTCGCGATTCCATTCAGATAACTTTAAAGGGACTGCATATGCAGCCCCTTATTTTTGTGTATATTATTGTATATTATTATGTATTATTATTATATCTCTTCTTCCTCAGGCTTTCTGCCATTAACAATAAGATCGTCAATCACCTGTACCAATTGGCCAATCTCCGGCTTAGATATCTGGGCATCCGCTCCTAACTTCTCACCCTTTCGCTTCATTTCTTCATTAATTAAAGATGAGAACACTACTATAGGAAGATGTTGCAATCCGTCATCATTACGTATAAGTCTTATAAGTCTGTGACCATCCATCTGCGGCATCTCGATATCAGTAATTACACACTTAACGCCATAATCCACACCATTATTCTTCTTAAGCTCTTGAAGTTTCTCCCACAACTCCTCACCATTCGCACAAACTGTAAGATTTGTATATCCTGCACTGGTAAGTGCGTCGTTAACAAGTTTAGAAAGCATAGGCGAATCTTCCGCAAACATAATTGGCGAATTATTACGTTCTCTCTCTCCAAGCTGTGCAATCTCTGACATCTTAAGACTTGTCTCAGGACATATTTCTTCAACAATACGTTCAAAATCAAGAACAATAATAAGATTATCTGTCTTCTTAATAATTCCTGTTGCAATACCTGCACCCGGTGCATTGACCGTATTATCAGGCTTAACTATATCAGTCCATGAAACACGATGAATACCCAAAACCTGATCAACCTCAAAAGCTATGTTAAGATTATTGAAATTAGTAACTATGAGCATCTTCCCCTTCTGCCCTGCTATCTCATCAAATCCCAATGCGCGTACAAGATTGATTACAGTTATTATTGTATCTCTCGGCATAAAAATACCTTCAATACAAGGATGTGAATTAGGGATTGGTGTAATGTCTGTCATGGAAAGAATTTCTCTGACCTTAGCAACATTAATACCATAGTGATTACCACAAATGGTAAATTCGAGTACCTCTAATTCATTAGTTCCACTCTCCAATAAGATATTTGTGTCCATAAATATAGAACCCCCTTAATTATAATATCGTAATAACATTTTCAGCGTTATTATATTGTACCTTTAACTCCATTGTCTGTAGTTTGCTCTGCATGCTATCGGAAATCTGGAAAATCAGAACTCCTTCCTGATTTTCTTCAGGTGATAAAACAGCTTCCATGGTTCCTAAATCATTCATCAAAATAGTAAGCATAGGATTCGCTGCATTCTTACCATTGCAGACTATTCTGTAATCCACCTCTTCATCAAGCATTGTAAATTTCATAGGTTCGCTTGCGGTATTACTAATATTAAACCTTAAAACAAGTAACTGATATCCTTCGCTTGCATCAAGATATATGAATTGTCCGTCTGCATCTGTAGCAGGATAATGATCGGTTATCAGATAATCTTTATAGGTTATAGATATTCCATCCATACCTAATATCTTAGCAATGTCACTTTCTGTGCCGACCGCAACTTTGTCATCCAAGACGTTATCGTTAGATGCAGCTGTATCATCTATAAAATTATTAAGCTCCTGTCCGTTATTCTTCTCAGAATTATCACTTTGGTCATCCTGTTCCCTACCCTCTGTCGTCTCTTCCGTTGCTTCTTCCGTTATATTCTCAGTATTTTCGGTAGCCTCTGTGCTTTCTGTTGAGATAGCAGTTTCAGGATTCTCTATTGCTTCCTCTTCCATCTCTTTCGCTATTTTCTCACCCTCATTAAGACGATCATCAAAATTCCGATCATACTTTAATAATAACTCTCCGGCATACTCGGCGATAAGTTTGGTCTCCGTATCAGTTAGTTCAATTACCTCACCGCAGCCTGTAAGAAATACACTGACAGTTAATAACACAATCAAAGATATTAACTTCTTTGACATATTCATACCTCTATTCATATTCTAGTTATTATTACAATATAAACCTATATTATTTTACCATGAATTTTATGTTTCTTCAACATTTTTGTATTCTTTTTCTAATTCAAAATAGAATACTACACCATCACTCCTGTTATAAGCACCATATTTTCTGCCATGCAATTTCATTGTAGCAGCAACAATCGATAATCCGATACCGCTGCCACCATATTCTCTGGTTCTTGCTTTGTCAACCTTATAGAACTTTATCCATATTTTTTCAAGTTCATCTTCAGGAATAGGATTACCCTCGTTAAATACATTAACTCTTACTATTTTCCCGGTTTCTTCCAGAAATATCTCTACTTTCCCACCATCAGGAGCATGATGTATAGCGTTAGTAAGATAATTTGTATAAACTTCTTCTATCATAAACTCGTCGCCCCAGACGTACAAGGGTTCATTATAATTAAATATCAAATGCTGTTCATTCGGTTGTAATAGAATTTCTGATGAATGGTTAATATTTTTCATAAGTTCAATAAGATCAAACCTTTCCATATTGATCTTATCAACACCAAATTCCAACTCATTTAAAGCCATCAGTTTCTTGACCATTGTATTCATTCTATCAGCTTCATCCATAATGACTTCACAGTAGAAATCTTTACTCTCGGGATCATCAAATATATTCTCCTTAAGTCCTTCGGCATATCCCTGTATAAGCGCTATTGGTGTTTTTAATTCATGAGAAACATGTGACAAAAATTCTTTACGCATCTCATCAATCTGATTCTTTTTCTCTATATCCTTAGACAGTCTGACATTGGCAGTCTTAAGTTCGGAAATGGTCGATTCCAATTCTTTTGACATAGAGTTAATACTCTCACCTAATTCGCCTATCTCATCCTGGTGTTTGGTACTTACTCTTGTATCAAAATCAAGTTGAGACATTTTCTTTGCCGCCACCGCCATCTCATGAATTGGTCTGACATAGAAGCTGCTGGCAACAAACATAGCTATACACCCGATAACTATTGCGAACACACCAACGTACATATACAGTTGAAGAGTAATTTTAACATTTTCATTAAGTCTTGCTCCTGACGACCTTAGTGCAATCAGGCTGCCATCATCCAACACTCCGGTAAGATCATAGAAATCCGCATTCATACTAGTATCATAGTTTTTATTGAATTGATAATAACCTGTTTGTCCGTTAATAAAAAGTTCACTAAGATCATTCTCGTCCTTGCCTTCAAGTAAAGCTGCAAGTGCCTGCATGCTCTCTAGCATTTTGCTCTGTTCATTGATATTGGTATACTGCATCCCATCTTTGGCATCAAGAACAAGAATAGTGATATCACCTCTTGCAACTATCTTTGATAACGCCTCACTCTTACTTGATGCATCCAGATCATTACTAAATATAACATTTACATCATTATAGGCATTTATCATTCTATTCTTGAGTTTACCTACAAAATATGTTTTGACACTTAACAAAGTGATACCAATAGAGCCAAATATTGTCAATGTCATTATGATCATGAGCAACATAGTCAATTTGAATCGAAGTGAATGTTTGATTTTTTTTATCATAATGAATTATTCCTCTTCAACATTAAATTTGTATCCCATGCCCCATATAGTCTTGATATAATCTCCACAGTCACCTAATTTACTGCGAAGTTTTTTGACATGAGTATCAATTGTTCTGGCATCGCCAAAATAATCATAATTCCATACATTATTAAGTATTTTTTCTCTGGAAAGAGCAACGCCCTGATTAACAACAAAATAATTAAGTAACTCAAACTCTTTGTAACTCAATTCAACATTTTTGCCGTTAACTTTAACGGTATGTGCAGAAATATCCATCTCTATATTACCGGCTTTGAGTACTTCCTCTGACATAGAACCATTAGTACGTCGAAGTATCGCCTCAACTCTGGCGGTAAGAATCTTAGGCGAAAACGGTTTTGATATATATTCATCAACCCCCAATTCAAATCCCAGTAATTCATCCCTTTCGTCACTTTTCGCAGTTAGCATTATTATAGGTACATCAGATAACGCACGTATCTCTTTGCACACCTGCCATCCATCCATCTTAGGCATCATAACATCCAGAATAATCAGTGCTATCTCTTTATTCTCAATAAACACATCTACTGCTTCTTCACCATCACCGGCTTCAAGTACAATATAATCTTTTTTAACAAGAAAATCTCTGACAAGTTTTCTCATTCTACTCTCATCATCCACCACCAATATTTTTATCTGTCCCATAATTCATACCTCCGTAACAGCCAATAATATATTAATCAAACAATGATAATAGGGGAACAGTATCTCCTGTTCCCCTTAATATATCATGTAAATATGTTAAAAATGTGACTTACTCATTCGTATCGATATTCAACTCTTTTTCTTTTTTCTTAACTTCATCTTCTCTTATCTGAAGATCTTCCTCCCACGCAGCATACTTATTAAGTACTTTTCTCTCTGTATTGACATAACCGACATTCGGATTAATAATCGCAACCACAAACATCCCGACAATAATTGCGATTAATGCTACAATAACAATTGTCATTCTTTTTATGGAAAGTTTATTTCTCTGTATCTTCTCCTCTAACGCTTCTCTCTTAATATCAGCAAAGACATCATTGCTGCCTTTACCGGGAACGTTGACATTCGGAATATCCGTAGGGGCATAACCACAGTCTTCAATAAGATAATGTCTCAATTCATATAAAAACCCAAAACCCACAGATGTCTTGAACATATTGCGCTCAATAAGTTTACAATAAAGAGCGTATGCGGCACTTGGATCAGAAAGCGGAGTCCTCTGTCTGATTATATCAATATTCTTTTGTTCCTTTGCAGCAGTCTGTGCCTCTGCAACACTTGAGAACACAAAACCATCAACAACATGTGAATCTTCTTCCATATTATGACTTCCCTATCCAAAAATATTGCAATTAAAAACTGCTACCTTCTTCTATGAATTATCCTTACAGATACCTTATGATCGGCTATTACTGCATTCTCATAAATCCAAAATTCTATAAGGATATAATATTCATAAAATGGAGCTGGCGGGAATCGAACCCGCGTCCGAAAACTCTTCCATCATGGCATCTCCCATTACAGTCGATCTACAGACATTCCCTTAATCTACCGCCAACCGACAGGCTGTAAATCTTAGTAGCTTCATAAATCTTTTGAACGTGTCAAAGCTTTCACGCCAAAGTTCCCCGCTGTTTTGATGCCTTATCCCAAGCCGCGAGTTAACTTAGGTAAGACAGCTGCCATTAGGCAGCGTACGCTAACTTATCGTCTGCGTTTATATTTATTTCCAAGTTTTTAGATGGTCCTGGTCCATCAATGGCTTCCATGATTTCTAAATCCCCGTCGAAACCAGTACAACCCCTTAAATGTTGACTGATTATTTATCAAGTCATTCAGTCTTTTGTTATATACCTGATAAAAGACCGATATGACTAATGATATCAATATTATTCCGTTTCAGCGTTTGAAACAGCGGTGTTTAATTAATTCTCTGATGATGCTTCGGTTGTCTCTGTTGTATCAGAAGCTTCTTCAGAAGTCTCTGTCTGTGTTGTAGCAGCAGATTCTTCTGAAGTCTCTGCCTCTGTTGTATCAGCAGAACCTTCCGTAGTTTCAGCTTCTGTTGTATCAGCCTTCTCCTCAGAGCTCTTAGCCTCAATAGCTTTAACGGTATCTACCTCAGAACTGTGATTACTGTCAATATAATCAGATACATATGCCTTAAGACTTGAATCACCCACAAACTTCGGAATACCTCTGTATATATTAATTCCAACAGGTACACCAATTATAGCACCTATAATCAATGCTGCGAGAATACACTTGCCCGCAAACCTTGCTTTTCTCTTCTTCTCTAATTGCTTTCTGTTTTTCTTTTCGTACTTTCTTTTATCTACTTTTGCCTGACTCATAGCGTCCTCCCAAGATATTTCTTTTTATCCTATATAGATTACCACATTTTTAATAAAAATCAAATAGGAAATTTTGTGTTTTATAGTAATTCTTTATCCTCGTACATTTCTCACTTTGAATTCCTTCTCAGCTTCTCGTTTCATATCCTTCTTTGCAATATCTTTACGCTTATCATAAAGCTTCTTTCCTCTTGCAAGTCCGATTTCTACTTTGACAAGACTATCTTTAAAATATACCCTAAGTGGTACCACCGTACTGCCCTTTTGTTTGGACTGCCCTATTATTTTATTAATTTCATACTTGTGAAGAAGCAGTTTTCTCGGTCTTAGAGGATCTTTGTTAAATATATTCCCTTTCTCATAAGGTGAGATATGCATCTGCCTGATTATGACTTCACCATTCTCTACGGCAACAAATGCTTCCTTGATACTGCAATGCCCCATTCTCAAAGATTTAACCTCAGTTCCCTTAAGTTCTATACCCGCCTCAAACTTCTCGTCTATAAAATAGTCAAAGTATGCCTTTTTGTTATTAGCGATCAATCGCTCCCCTTTTTGTTTCGGCATATTACATCCTCCTGTTAATATTATGTTACACGTATATCAGATGTTCTCATTGCATGGGTTGTCATACTGCATTCATTAAAACTCAAGTGCATATTTCAAAATCAATAGTTCTCATACGTTTATCAACATCCACAACAACAATTTTAACTTTTTGCCCCAACTGATAAGTAATCCCTGTTTCCTTACCATATATCAGCATATTAGCTTCATCGTAAATGAAGAAGTCATCAGGAATAGATGATATACGAACCATACCTTCAACGGTATTATCAAGTTCAACATAAAAACCATATCCCGTCACACCTGAGATTATACCTTCATATACTTCTCCTATGCGTTTACTCATAAACTGTACTTTTTTGAGTTTTAACACTTCTCGCTCAACTTCTTCAGCCCGTCTTTCCCTTTTGGAGTTGGACTCTGCAACCTCAGGCAGAATATTATTATAATGCGATATACGTTCCTCCGTCAATCTCCCATGAAGATTTTCTTTGATAATTCTATGAATTTGCAAATCCGGATATCTTCTGATAGGAGATGTAAAATGACAATAGTATCTTGCTGCCAATCCAAAATGCCCTGAACATTCCACCTGATACCTCGCCTGCTGCATACTTCTCAACACAATACGGTTTACAAAGCCCTCTTCATCAGTACCTTCTATGGATTTCAATAATTTCTGAAACTCCTTTGGGTGTAAATCCTCTGTAGATGCTTTTAGATAATATCCGAATTTCTCAATTATTTCTTTTAATCTGCTGACCTTTTCCTTATCCGGCCTGTCATGTACTCTGAATTCAAAAGGCAGCTCCTGCCAGTAATAATCCTCAGCAATAGTTTCGTTGGCCATAAGCATGAAATCCTCTATTATCTTATGTGCAGGATTTCTGTCACGAACACCAATCTCCACAGGTTCTCCTTTATCAGTCAGCATTACCTCAGCCTCAGGAAAATCAAAATCAATAGAACCCCGTTCTTTTCTTCTGCTCCTAATAATGTCGGAAAGTTTTTTCATATTAACAAACATATCAATATAATCTGCATATTCCTCCAAGACTAAACTATCTTCATCCTCGAATGTTTCCGTAACTTCAGCCTCTTCGATAACCCCTGATCTAAACAGTATCTCATATACCATATCATATGTCATACGTCTGTTAACATTTATAACAGTTTCAACAATACTATGATCTATCACTTTGCCTGAATTATCAATATTCATTATACATGACAGTGCAAGTCTGTCTTCTCCCTGATTAAGTGAACATATTCCATTAGATAATTTGTGTGGCAGCATCGGAATGACACGGTCAGCCAAATATACACTTGTGCCACGATTTAACGCCTCCGTATCCAATACAGAACCTTCCTCAACATAGTGGGATACATCCGCGATATGAACTCCCAATTCATATCCATTTTCCGTAAGTCTCAATGAAACCGCATCATCAAGATCTTTGGCATCTTCACCATCAATAGTTACCATCAATATATCTCTAAGATCAGTTCTATTTTTGATATCTTCATCACTGACAACATCTTCAATTTCAGAAACATAACTCATCACTTCCTGAGTAAATGCTGCCGGAAGATCATATGCACGAATAATGGATTCTATGTCAGTTCCCGGATCATTGACATGACCTATTATCTCAACAATCTCACCCTCGGCTTTATGCTCTCTGTCTCCATAAGAAGTAATTCTTGCAACAACTTTGTGACCGGTCACAGCGTCCATATTCTTGCTTTTGGGAATGTATATATCCTCTCCTAATTTTCTGTTATCCGGAATAACAAACCCAAAATTTTTATTCTTCTTATAGTAGCCTACTACCGTTTTATTAGCATGTTCTAATATCCGAACTATCTCAGCTTCCCTACGTCTGCCTCTTGGCGAATCAACTATTTTGACAAGAACCTTATCACCGTCTAGCGCTCCATTAGTGGCATGTTCGGAAATAAAATAATCTTCTTTCTCACCTTCTATGGAAACAAAGCCAAAGCCCTTAGAATTACCACTGAATATCCCTACTTTTTCAATATCCAAAAGCGATTGAAATTTACCTCGTTTTGTTTGAATTATCCTGCCTTCCTCTACAAGCTCCATCAACATATCATGAAAAACTTCTCTTTCGTTAGACGGGACCTGCAAAAGATAAGCCAACTCCTTCTGTTTCATCGGCTTGTAATTCTTATCATTGATTAATTGTATAATTGTTTGTTTTCTCTTTTCTATTATTTCCATATTCATATCCAACAGCATTTCTTATTATATAAAAAACTGCTGCATATATCATGCAGCAGTCAATGTTTTAATTCATAACCTTTGAACTTAACAACAATGCAACTCCCAAGAATATGATTACCGCAATTGTTGTTGCCAAAATCAGATAAGATTCTTTTGAACGACCTTTGTTCTTGCTCCAGTATGTTTCACCTGCTGCAGCTCCGCCAGCCAAACTTCCTAAACCGTTATCCTTAGACTCCTGTGATAATACTAAAATACATATTATAATACAAACTATTAAAAACACTATCGTAAGTGCTGTCCTCATATTATTAATCCTCCTATGTCAGATTCTATTAATTTCAAAACTCACTATTCGATATCATATCACAACCAAGTCCCAATAGCAAGAAAAATTTTCAAAAAACTTAATATTCTGAATTCTTGCCTAATTCCTCTTCTATTTTTATCAAACGGTTATATTTTGATACCCTGTCACTTCTGCAGGGCGCACCTGCTTTTATCTGCCCTGATGATACCGCTACTGCAAGATCAGCAATAAATGAATCCTCCGTCTCACCTGTCCGATGGCTGATAATAGTTTTATATCCCGCACATTTAGCCGTTTCGATTGCGTTTAATGTCTCAGTAAGCGTTCCAATCTGATTAGGTTTTATCAACACTGCATTAGCAATCTTATTATCTATCCCAGCCATTATCCTGCCCGTATTAGTTGCAAAGACAACGTCGCCCACTAACTGCAGGTTTTCTCCAAGTCGATATGTCAACAACTTCCAACCCTTTGTATCATTTTCTCCCAAACCATCCTCTATGGAGTATATCGGAAATCGGCTTACCAAGTCCTCATAATACTGAACCATCTCCTCAGCATTTCGATATATATCTTTTCCACACATATAGCTTTCTCCCGGAAAATAATACAGATCCGTGTTTTCATCGTATAAATTTGATGCCGCAACATCAATAGCAAATTTGATATCCACTCCCGGGCGATACCCCGAAATTTCAACAGCCTCCATCAATATATCGAATGTATCGGATATTGTCGAAATATCCGGTGTAAAACCGCCTTCATCCCCTATGCCGGAATACATTTTCCTGTCAATTAACACCCTTCCAAGTGTGTGATATATCTCACAAGCCATCTCCATACCATGAGAGAAACTGTCAGCTCCCACCGGAGCAATCATAAACTCTTTAATATCTATAGTATTATTGGTATATTTTCCTCCATTTAAAATGTTAACAAGCGGTACAGGTAATTTCTTTGTATTCACTCCACCAATATATCTATATAAAGGTATGGACAAAGCATTAGCCGATGCCCTCGCACAGGCAAGTGATACTCCAAGTATTGCATTTGCACCATACTTCTTTTTATTGTCTGTTCCATCTGCCTTTATAAGAAGATTGTCAATTTTGACCTGATCAAGCGCATTCATACCAATTATCTTGTCTGCAATTCTGGTGTTTACGTTAGTCACTGCCTGCTCGACACCATTTCCATTATGTCTTTTGTCCCCGTCTCGCAGTTCACATGCCTCATACTGTCCTATAGAAAATCCGCTCGGCACCGAAGCAGTTCCCGTAATACCCTCCTTCAAAGTTATTGTTACATCAACAGTAGGATTTCCTCTTGAATCAAGAATCTCAACTGCATGAACATCCAAAATCTCGTACTCTTTCATGAAAAC
>JAFUGT010000037.1 GCA_017469275.1 Lachnospiraceae bacterium | reverse complement strand
GTCATTGAGAATTTTGAGGAAAATGATGATGAGATGCAGTTTTTATTTGATGGCAGTTTTAGATATTCAAGTATTAACTGGCAGACTTTCGAGAGTGGTAAATACAGAGTTTTAGTGTTAGAAGCAAAGTGATTAAGTGGAGGATGACATGACGAAAGAGCAGTTTTTGGAAGAGTTGAAACAGGCATTGGCAGGTGAGGTGCCGGCTAATGTGATGATGGATTCCTACAGCTATTATTTCAATTATATAGATGATGAAATAAAAAATGGTAAGAGTGAAGAGGAAGTTTTGGAGGAACTGGGTAAGCCGATGCTTATAGCAAGGTCTATAATTGCAGCTCAGACCGGTGAGAGAAGTGTTGACTATGAATATACCGAAGATGGAAGAACTCGAAGTGTCAGGCACGATCCTTTTCGTAACCAGGATAAAAAGGTTAAGGGACAAAGTGGTACTAACAGTAACTCCGGGGGGCAGTCGGAAAGACAGTTTTCCTTTGATTTGAGTGGCGTGTTGGCAAAGGTAGCGTTTTTCTTTTTCCTGATATTCCTTGTGTTGATAGTTTTCTTTGTCATTAAGATTGGTTTATGGGTGCTTGTGACATTTGGAATACCTATTTTATTGATTCTTGGTATAATATATCTTGTGATGTATTTTGCCGGAGGCGGCAGGAAAATGTAAGCTGTGATCGGTTTTGGCGGACCTGGTTTAAGGTAAGTTTGTAAAGCAGAAAATAATCATAAAGTTACTATTCACAGTACTCCACATATACAAGCCACAAATCATCTGCTTACGCATATGTCGCAACTTCGTTGCTCTATTTGTGGCTGTATGTGGAGTTCCTGCTTCACAGTTTCGATATAAGTTAGGATATGTGTTTAACCATGCATGCATGTTAAAACACATATCCTAACTTATATCTACTGTGAATAGTAACATCATCAAAAAGATTATTAAAAAAATAAAAATTTTGCTTGACATTTAATCAGGTTTTTTATATACTATCACTTGTGTCAAGTGACATATGGAATCTTAGCTCAGCTGGGAGAGCATCTGCCTTACAAGCAGAGGGTCACAGGTTCGAGCCCTGTAGGTTCCATTTAGCATGAAGCTCCAAGAAGCCGGGCGCAAAGCGAAGGCTGATTGGATAAGCTTCTTGTATACAGCGACGCTTAACGAGTCCGGGCTTGAAGCGAAGGAGGAGTTTAGCATAGTTGTTTGTGGCGCGGTAGCTCAGTTGGCTAGAGCACACGGTTCATACCCGTGGTGTCGGGAGTTCGAATCTCCCCTGCGCTATTTTTTTATTGCATTTTTATGTTTTGTCGGTATTAATACCGGCTTTTTTTATATAATAAGAAACAGGGTTTCTTATTGTAAGACACCCCGTTAGAATCTATATTACTTTATGAGAATAATTATCTATTTTTTATGAGTATAAAAAAGTTCAAAATTAATGACATTTCAATCGGGAAATGTTATACTGTTTTACTGTGCGAGATGAATAATGTATGATGTAATGAAGCATATATTATATATAGTATCTAAATTATTGTTTTAAGTATTATTTGTAACAGAATCAATATATATTGGAGGTAGAAATTTTGAACATCAAGAATTATTCAGTGGTCAAAAAAGAAGAAATAGGAGAGGTTAACGGAACAGCATATCTTCTGGAGCATAATAAGACAAAAGCAAGAGTTTTGTATGTGAAAATGATGATAGGAACAAAGTATTTTATATAGGCTTTAGAACACCGCCGCAAAATGATACCGGTATTGCTCATATAACAGAGCATTCAGTGCTTTGCGGTTCTGCTAAATTTCCTGCAAAGGATCCTTTTGTGGAACTTGCGAAGGGGTCGCTGAATACATTTCTCAATGCGATGACTTATCCTGATAAGACGGTATATCCTATAGCTTCAGTTAATGACAAAGATTACCATAATCTTATGGAGGTTTATCTTGACGCGGTTTTTTACCCCAATACCTATAAGAATGAGAAGATAATGCGTCAGGAGGGTTGGCATTATCACCTTGAAAATATCGATGATGACCTGACCTATAATGGTGTTGTGTATAATGAGATGAAGGGTGCATATTCATCGCCTGAGCAGATGTTGATGCAGGAAATACAAAGATCTTTGTTTCCGGATAATACTTATGGTTGTGATTCGGGCGGCGATCCTGCAAAAATCCCGGAGCTTACCTATGAGGAATTTCTGGATTTTCACAGAAAGTATTATCATCCGTCTAACAGCTACATTTATCTCTATGGTGATCTTGATGCAGAGAAGGAGCTTGCTTTTATAGATGAAGAGTATCTTTCAAAATATGAATATCTGAAAGTGGATTCTGAGATTAAAGAGCAGCAGGCATTTGATAAAGCGAAAGATATAGCTATCGAATATCCGTTATCTGATGCAGATGACGAGGAGGAGAATACTTATCTAAGTTATAATGTTGTGGTAGGTAACAGTATAGACAGAAAGTTAGATTTGGCATTTACAGTATTGGATTATGCGCTTATTGATGTACCGGGCGCGCCAATCAAAAAAGCATTAGTAGATGCAGGAATCAGCAATGATGTGTTCAGTGTCTATGAGGAAAGTGTCAGACAGCCGATGTACTCTATAGTAGCAAAGGGTTGTCAGAAAGGTTCCAAAGACGATTTTGTTAAGATAATAAATGACACCTTGGAAAACATCATTGAAAACGGCTTTGATGAGAAAGTGCTCAGAGGAGCCATCAATCATTTTGAATTCAAATTAAAAGAGGCAAATTACGGAAGATACCCCAAGGGTCTTATGTATGGACTGAATGTTTTTAACAGCTGGCTCTATGATGATAACAGCCCGTTTAATTATCTGAAATATAACGCTGAGATAGAGTTTTTGAAATCTAACATAGGAACAGATTATTTTACGAATCTTTTGAAGGATTATGTACTGGTCAACACACATAAGACTATAGTTACGGGTGTGCCGAAAAAGGGACTTAATCAGGTTAACGAGTCAGAACTTGCAAGGAAACTTAAAGAGTACAAGGATAAGTTATCGAAGGAAGAACTTGAGAAAATTTGCGAGGATACAAAAGAACTATTGGCTTATCAGGCAGAACCGTCTACTAAGGAAGAACTTGAGAAGATTCCTATGCTTAAGAGAGAGGATATAGACAAGGAAGCCTTCAAGATACGAAATAAAGAGTATGATATAGCAGGGATAAGGGTTGTTCAGCATGAGATTCCCACTAACGGAATTGCTTATGTTGGATATCATTTCATGCTTGATAAAGTACCACTTTCACTGCTTCCTTATGTGGTATTGCTCTCAAATATGTATAAAGAGGTGGATACAAAAAATCGTTCTTACGGAGAACTTGCCAATGAGATAGATATAATCTCCGGAGGGATTGGCTTCTCTACTAATGTAATGGGGTGTTTGAATAATGAAGCGGGCTATAAATTATATTTTGCGGCAAAGACCAAAACATTACTTGCCAATCTTCCTGAAACTTTGTCGCTTATGGAAGAGATATTGTTTGAATCAAATGTTACTGACAGAAAACGTTTGAAGGAGATAATCGCAGAGATTTCTTCACAAATGAAGATGAGTATCATGGATAGCGGGCATGTTGCCATGGCAGGGCGTGTCATGTCATATGTTTCAAAGGGAGCATATGTCAAGGAAATAATGGAAGGAATAGGTTTTTATGAATTTATAGAAGCACTTAATAAGAATTTTGACGAAGCCTATGACGGAATCTGCAGGAATTTGAGGGCAGCACTTCATGTATTGGCAAAACCCGATAACCTTATCATTTCATATACAGGTACAGATGATGTTAAAGCTATATTAGATGATGCGCTTATTAGTCTTAAGGAAAGACTTAATACTGACACCTCTGACGAGGGTGAACAGATTATAGAGCTTAAGGGAAAAAATGAAGGTTTTAAGACCGCCAGCAAGATTCAATATGCTGCATTAGGAGGTAATTTCCGAAATGCAGGTCTTAATTTTAACGGTGCACTTTCGGTATTGCAGGTTATATTCTCTTATGATTATCTGTGGTTAAATGTACGCGTGCAGGGAGGCGCATATGGATGTATGTGCAGCTTTAACAGAACCGGAGAGAGTTATTTTACTTCCTACAGAGATCCTAATCTGTCAAGGACTTATGAGGTTTATAAAGGTGCTTTGGAGTATGTTAGGAATTTCAAGGTCTCTGACAGGGATATGTTGAAATATATCATAGGTGCGGTGGCAAAACTTGATATGCCAATGACTCCGTCAGCCGAGGGCAGTTATTGCTTCACCTGTTATCTGTTGGGAATAGATAATGAGCAGCTAAAAAAGGACAGGGATGAAATTCTTGCCTGTGACGAGAAGGCTATATGCGCATTGGCGCCATATATTGAGGAGATATTGAAGGAGAATTATGTGGCAGCTCTGGGTAATGAAGATGTTATCACTAAAGAGGCAGAGTTGTTCAAGGAAGTCAGGACTCTTGCATAGGTAATTGCAAAATTCATAGATGATTGGATATGTTTGTTTATAGAAAACATATCAGACAGTTTTGATGATTTACGTCTAATAACAGGAGAAAGAAATGGGAAATTACAAATCAGGCTTTGTAACTATTATCGGAAGACCGAATGTGGGAAAGTCAACATTGATGAATCATTTAATCGGACAGAAGATTGCGATTACCAGTAACAAGGCACAGACAACAAGAAACAGAATACAGACCGTATATACCTGTGAAGAGGGGCAGATAGTTTTTCTTGATACTCCG
Source organism: Lachnospiraceae bacterium (assembly GCA_017469275.1). GTDB lineage: Bacteria > Bacillota > Clostridia > Lachnospirales > Lachnospiraceae > CAG-590. Next base: position 8,613 of record JAFUGT010000037.1, on the reverse strand, counting down.
GGAATTAACAGGGCGAAGAATAAGCTTGGGGAATATATGCTGATGGCGGCTGAGAATACATTGAATGAGGTCGATGTAATTTTGTGGCTGGTAGAACCCACAACCTATATAGGCAGAGGGGAACAGTATATAGCAGAGCGACTTTCAAAGGTTAAAACTTCCGTCATACTTGTGGTCAACAAGATTGACAGCGTTGGCGAGGGAGAGGTCTTTGAAGCTATAAATGCATATAAGGATATATATGATTTCAAAGAGATAGTTCCTGTGTCGGCACTAAAGGATAAGAATACAGATGAACTTATTAAGACCATTTTCGGATATCTTGATGAGGGACCGCAGTTCTATGATGAAGATACGATTACCGATCAGCCGGAAAGGGCGATTGTGGCTGAGATTATAAGAGAAAAGGCATTGCGTAGTTTGGATAAAGAGGTGCCGCACGGTATCGCCGTTGTTATTGACAGAATGAAAGACAGGGAAAGCGGCGACATTGTGGATATCGATGCCACCATCATATGTGAGAGGGATTCTCACAAGGGCATAATTATAGGAAAAAAGGGCGCAATGCTCAAAAAGATTGGCAGTGATGCCAGACGAGACATGGAGAATCTTCTTGATACCAAAGTAAATCTCAAACTATGGGTCAAGGTCAAAAAGGATTGGAGAGACAGTGAGTTCCTGTTGAAAAATTATGGATATCATGGGGAAGAGTAAACACGCGGATTGCGAATGTTTTTAGCGCGGCGGGAATTGCAAAGCGATGTAGTCGTGCGTAGACATCATAATATAGATAAAACATATTAGAAAATGGTGTAATATCATGAAAGAAAAGGTTGAACTTAATGGGATAATACTGGGAAGCTACCCGGTAAGAGATTATGACAAACGGGTGGTTATCCTTACAAAAGAGAGAGGGAAAATCACTGCATTTGCTAATGGTGCAAGGAAGATGAACAGTTCCTTTTCCGGTATCACTGAACCATTTAATTATGGAACGTTTTCTTTGTATGAGGGTTATGATGCTTACAGATTTGCAGGTGGAGATATCAATGAATATTTTCAGGAGGTTAAAAACGATATAGAGGCAATCTGTTACGGTTCGTATTTTTGTGAAATACTGGAATATCTTTGTGTGGAAGGAATTGGTGATGCAGATGTTCTCAACATTTTATACCTCAGTCTGAAAGCCCTTGAGAAAAAAATAATCCCTAATAATCTGATAAGAAGGATTTTTGAACTGAAGATTTTGGCGCTTGATGGTGAAATGATGGCAGCCTTTTCCTGTGCTAAATGTGGTGAAACCAATGTATCAGCTTTTGCCGCATCTTATAACGGACTTGTCTGCCCTGAGTGCGAAAAATATGTTGCTGATGCGTATCCATTACAGGAATCAACTGTATATACAATACAGTATATTCTTAGTTCCCCTATTAACAAATTGTTTTCATTTAATATAAAAAATGATGTGTTTGACGAACTTGACCATGTTGTTGGCACATATTTTGCAAAACATATCAGCAAAAACTTTAAGTCTCTTGAAATTCTTTCGACTTTATCTTGAAATATTATTAATTCTCTAGTAGAATAAATGGGTTGATATTTTAGGAAGCTATTCATATAGATAAAATGCGAGGTGTACATAATGAAAAAGCATAAGATAATAGCCGGCATGGCAGTTGTTACTATGTTGCTTACCGGTTGCACTAATTATGCCAAGCAGTATGATAATAATACTCTTGTGGTTAACAGGAATGGTTCACTGGTGGAAGTGTCAGTTGAAGATTTCAAAGACTCAAGCGTCAAAGCTGAAGACCTTTCGGCATATATTGAAGAACAGGTGGATAATTACAATAGTGATTCGGGTAAAGATATTAAGATGGTTTCTATTGATACCGAGGATATGAGTCATGTGAAGCTTGTACTTTCATATAAGAATGTTGAAAGTTATGATGCATTTAATCTGTTAGAGTATTCACTAACGGATGTGAATAATGTAGAAGAGGCATCATTGACAGGCAGCTTCACTTCTGCTGAAGATAAGAAGGTTAACCCTGCGGATATAATAGCTGAGGGTAAAGGCAAGGTGCTCATATTGTCTGAGGCAACAGACGTTGTTATCAAAGGCACTGTTCTTTACTATAATGATGAAGTTACTTATAAAGACGGCGTGGCAACAACGTCCGGAGAAAAAACTGCGGTTATAATTTTTAAATAATTTAATGTTATAAATAATACAAAGAGGTAGGTAAGTAATTATGGAAAAGTCATTTGACAAGATTGTGGCGTTGGCAAAATCGAGAGGGTTTGTATACCCCGGTTCTGAGATTTACGGAGGATTGGCTAATACATGGGACTACGGTAATCTCGGAGTAGAACTTAAGAATAATGTCAAGAAGGCATGGTGGAAGAAGTTCATACAGGAGAATCCATATAATGTTGGAGTGGATTGTGCGATTTTAATGAATCCCAAGACATGGGAAGCATCAGGACATCTCGGTAATTTTTCAGACCCGTTGATGGATTGTAAAGAATGTCATTCAAGACATCGTGCTGACAAGCTGATTGAAGATTATGCATTAGAGAAGGGTATTACCCTTGAAAGTTCAGTAGACGGATGGTCTCATGAACAGATGCAGAAATATATTGCTGATAATAACATAGCTTGTCCCGACTGTGGTAAGCATAATTTCACTGATATACGTGAGTTCAATCTTATGTTCAAGACTTTCCAGGGAGTTACAGAGGATTCTTCGGCAACGATTTACTTAAGACCTGAGACTGCACAGGGGATATTTGTTAATTTTAAGAATGTTCAGAGAACATCAAGAAAGAAAGTACCGTTTGGAATAGGACAGGTTGGTAAATCCTTCCGTAATGAGATAACTCCCGGTAACTTTACATTCAGAACAAGAGAGTTTGAGCAGATGGAGCTTGAGTTTTTCTGTAAACCGGGTACTGACCTTGAGTGGTTTGAGTATTGGAGAAATTTCTGTTACAAATGGCTCCTTGAGCTTGGAATTAAAGAAGAGAGCTTGAGACTCCGTGACCATGACAAGGAGGAGCTATCACATTACAGTAATGCTACGACCGATATTGAATACGCATTTCCATTTACCGATTGGGGAGAGTTATGGGGAATTGCAGACCGTACTGATTATGACCTTACACAGCATCAGACAGTTTCAGGTGAGCCTATGGAATATTTTGATGATGAGACTAAGGAGAAATATATTCCATATGTTATTGAGCCTTCTCTTGGTGCAGACAGAGTAACTCTTGCTTTCCTTTGTGAGGCATATGATGAAGAAGTGTTGGATGCTGAGAGAAATGATGTTCGTACAGTTCTTCATTTCCATCCTGCAATTGCACCGGTTAAGATTGGTGTACTTCCACTTTCTAAGAAGTTAAATGAAGGTGCCGAGAAGATATATGCCGACTTGTCAAAATATTATAACTGTGAATTTGATGACAGAGGTAACATTGGTAAGAGATACAGAAGACAGGATGAGATAGGAACCCCATTCTGCGTAACTTATGATTTTGATTCCGAGGAAGATGGAGCGGTTACCGTAAGAGACCGTGATTCCATGGAACAGGAAAGAATTAAGATTGAAGATCTCAAAGCATATTTTGAGAAGAAGTTTGAATATTAATTACTTGATGAAAACATGGGTGCATATGTATATGTGTGCCCTGTTTTTCGATTTAATTATAACGGAGGAGACGTGGTAATGGAACAAGATCAGACAACCCGTAAAAATATATTTAAACGGGGAATAGGTTTTATCAGAAGACAGATTACGAGAGTAAAAAACAGATGGCACAAATTCTACACTCTTAAAATTCTATACCCATCTATATATAAAAAATATTCTAAACAGCCTGTTAAGGAAGATAAGGTTGTTTTCATTGAACTGAGACAGCCTAAGATATCGAATAGTTTTTCTGTTATCTATAATGATTTGAAAGAGAATTATAATTTTGATATACATGAGCATTATCTCAGGACGTCCTTTATACCAAGACCTAATCATGTAAAACGATGTAAAGAGATGATCAAGGATATTGCTGATGCAAAGTATATTTTTATGAACGAGGCGTCTAATGTGGTGAGCTCAGTACCGCTTAGAAAGGAGACTTTTGAAGCGCAGTTGTGGCATGGATGCGGAGCTTTCAAAAAATTTGGTATGAGTACGGCTGATCTTATATTTGGTGATAACAGGCGTAATATGCTGAAATATCCCTTTAATAAGAATTATTCTCTTGTAACCGTTAGTTCACCTGAGGTTGTCTGGGCTTATGAAGAAGCAATGAATATTGATACCAAGGGAATTGTTCAGGCAGTTGGTAACAGTAGAACGGATGTATTCTATGATGGTTCATTTATTAATGATGCTTATAAGAAATTATATAAACTGCTTCCGGCAGCTAAGAATAAAAAGATAATTCTTTTTGCCCCGACTTTCAGAGGCAGAGTTGCCCATGCTACGTCGCCGGATTGTTTTGATGTCAAAGCTTTTTGTGAAGCTTTTTCAGAGGAATATCTTCTCCTTTTCAAACATCATCCCAATGTGAAGGTGAGACCGGAGATACCGGAGGAATATAAAACTTTTGCCTATGATTTTACGGATTCTATGGCGATTGATGAACTGCTTTGTGTAAGCGATATATGTATATCTGATTACTCATCACTTGTTTTCGAGTATTCGTTGTTTGAAAGACCTATGATCTTTTTTGCATATGATCTGGATGAATATTTTGACTGGAGAGGTTTCTATTACGATTATTTTGAACTGGCTCCGGGACCTATATGTAAGACAAATGAGGAAATGATAGATTATATCAAACATATTGATGAACGTTTTGAACGGGATAAGGTCATTGCATTTCGTGAGAAATTTATGGTTTCCTGTGACGGACATGCTACAGAGAGAATTAAAAATATCGTGTTTGGTGATGAGGTACTCAGTAAGCATAGGATATCTAAAGAGGTTGAGGTTTCGCCCCGTATAATGGAGCCGTCCATTACGGGGAGAGCTGGGGCAGAAGGCGTTGAAAAAATCGATTCAAAAAATGATAACCCGAAGGTTTCGGTCATTATGCCTGTGTATAACGGTATGGCTAACCTGTCAGGAACTCTTAATGATGTACTTAACCAGTCATTATACGATATAGAGGTTATATGTGTGGATGACGGTTCTACCGATGGAAGTGACAAATTGCTGGAGGAGTATGCTCTAAGAGATGCCAGAGTATCAATAATACATCAAAAGAATCAATATGCGGGAGTGGCTAGAAATAATGGTCTTGCAGTCGCAAAGGGAAAATATGTTGTTTTCTGGGATTGCGATGATAATTTTGAACCGGATGCTTTAAAGCATATGTATATTCAGGCTGAGAAGAACAGTGCTGAGATTACGGTATGTGATGCGGATGAATATAGCGAGGATACGGGAGATTATTCATTGCCGCTTTATCTCAAATATCAGTACCTGCCGGATAATACTCCGTTTTCAAGACAGGATATTGGTGACAGGATATTTGATTTCTCAGGAAATGTTCCTTGGAATAAGATGTATCTGAGAAGTTTTATAGAAGAACATGGTCTTCAGTTCGAAGCTATAAGACAGTTTAATGATATGTATTTTGTAATGCTGGCTTATTTCCATGCAAAGCGTATTGCCACGGTTCCTGAAGTTTTGGTTCACTATAGAATATTTGCAGGGAGCAGTTTGACGGATACAGCATCTAAGGACCCTCTTTCAATGTATAACTCATACCTTGAATTACAGAAAGTGATTGGAGAGGAACTTCAAAAGGATGAAGATTTGAGAAGAGGATTCAGAAATAAAGTCTTAGCCGGTTTCATGCGTATGATTAACCTTCAGACTAATTACGAATCTTATGATAAGCTTCTTAAGTGTGTCAGGGATGGGGCATTTAAAGATTTTGGTATTGATGAAATGAGTGAAGAGGACTATTTCTCGAAATGGATGTATGAACAGGCTAAACTTATGGAGAGTCTTACAACAAATGAGTTTATGGCTTGGAAACTTAGAAGACGGTATCTGGAAAATAAAGATATTAAGGATAAGATCAAGCTATATAAGACTCAGAGAGGCGATTTAAGAGTTCTGCGGGATGATCTTCGGGAAACGATAAAAGAGCAGAAACAAACCATTAAAGAGCAGAATGTATTGCTTGGAAGTAAGCCTGTCAGATTGGCATTAAAGTTCCGTACTGCTATGAGACTTATAATGTATGGAAAGAGATAAGATATGTTATATTATATGTATATATATTGATGATTATAAATATAGCTTAGATACTTGAGATTATTTCGTTATTGTATGAAATATATAGTAGTACTTGATAACGAAAAAGAATGGGATGAGCGTAGGCACATCCCATTCTTTTTATGCATTGATTATTCAGCAGATACTTGTGTGATATATGATCATTTGAAATCCAAAACCATTGCCACAGTGTTTTTGTTCTTATCTGTAAATGTTACAGTTGCAGAACTTGCGGATTTTGTATATTTCTTAAATTTGAAGGTATAATTCTTCTTCTTTGTACTCTTGGTATATGATTTGGTTCCGACCTTTAATTTGATCTTCTTCAAGTTAGAAGCCTGCGTAGTCATTATACCGCTTCCAAGATTAAGGGTGACAACCTTTGGCGCAAAGGTGTATTTCTGTGTTTTCTTATTGGTAAATTTACTGTTTATCTTAATCGCAGTACTGCCGACACGAGTGAGCTTATTTGATTTAAATGTGACTTTGATCTTATCATTTTTTACATAAATTCCGTTCTTCTTTGTATTCTTAATCGTATTAGAAGAGATGGTCTTTACAGAAGCCTTCCCATATACATAAACACCATATTTGTTACAGGTGGAAATGGTGTTGCTCTTTATATTTGTTACAGCGGCAGAAGAGTATACCTGTATTCCGGTACCATTGCAATTGTTTAATGAATTCTTTGTTACATTAGTGGCTGTTGCCGAACCGTATATGTTGATTCCATTTCCCTGACAGGAGTTAACGGTATTGGACTTAAGGGTTGTAACTTTACCTGAGTTGTACACCTGGATACCGTGATTTGTACAATAGCTTATAGTGTTAGAGGTTAAAGAGTCACAACTTGCGCCTGTGTGTACGATGATTCCGCAACCCTGACTGTTTGAAATTTTGTTCTTGCTGACAGTAGAGGCTTTTGCTCCCGAACCGTAAACAATAATTCCCTGATTTTTAAGTTTATCAATATTATTGGAGACAATCTGTCCTGAAGATGAGTCCGTGTCTATAATACCGTAAGTAGCTGTACTTATACTATTGTTTGCAATGGTAAAGCCTGTACTGTTACTTGCCTTTATTCCCGTTGAGTAATTGGTTATTACATTACCCGATACATTAGAATTATCACAACCGTACAATTTGATACCACTGTTCTGAGTTCTTGTTCCGGAAATTTTATTATTGGTTATTGAAATGTTGGTATGATGATGTCCGTCAAGAGAGTGGTGATTACCTATTGCTATAGGATAATCATTAAATGTATTGTCATGTATATTAACATTGTTACATGGTGTATCATCGATAAGGTATGCAGCAGTCCACTTCGAGTCAGTGTCTTTGTTATAGTGTGCCACATCAATTTGAATTGCCTCAGCCAAATCGCCATCAGGATCTGATGAGGTTTCCACTTCATCTGAATCGGTCTTTGATATATCTGAGGTAACTGCTCTGAAACCTGAAAATGTACATCCAGTTATTTCTACATTTTGTGCTGCAACGATTTCTATAAGGTGATTGCCATATGCATTCTTAAGTGTTGCATTTTTGATGGTAAGGTTATTAACATGTCCGAGATTGAGTATGTTTGAAGCTGAAGTGGCTTCAGATATAATTCCGCCATCAAATATTCCGCCGTCAATGGTTATATTTTCACCATTCTTGTATCCGCCTACGGAGGAGGTTGTTGTAGAGTTATATGGTGCAATTTTCAATATGTTATGATTAACTCCGAGACGATCCGTTGTCCCTGCCGCAACTCCATTGTCAGCATTTGAATTACGAATTAAAGCAGCTCCCTGATCAAATTTGAGTGTTGTATTGGAATGAATATAAAGGGAATTACTAAGGTAATAGTTTCCGGCAGGAAAATGTACCACCAGATTGTGCTCCGCTGAAGCCATGTCTAATGCACACTGTATATCGAATTTGTCATTTTTGACATCAGTTGCAACAACTCCATATTTGTTGGAGCCGGTAGAACCGTAGTATATATTCTGTGGCTCTATTGTAACAACACCGTTAACTGCCTTTGGGGGAAGAATTGTAACCTTGACAGAAGCAGATAAAGCTACAGCAGTACCACTTCCGTTCTTATAATTAAGAGTTACCGTTACTTCCTGAGCCTGCGGGGTACTTTTCTTGTTGTAAAAAATAACTTTACGCACCTTGTCTATGTTAGTGGTAGTAGTATAGTCTGAGGATTCGAAAGGTATTTCTCTTTCTTCAGTTTTAACTGAGTTATACTCCGTAGAATCAGTTTTGTAACCGGTTTCATAAGTGCCTATAAGTATGAAGTCGTCAAGGTCTAAAGTGT
>JAFUGT010000036.1 GCA_017469275.1 Lachnospiraceae bacterium | reverse complement strand
TGGATACAGTCTTTAGCTGGTCTACCGGCATATATCCATGGACTACACCAATCTCGCCCTTGGGAAGCCTCTCTCCATTTAATGTAAGGGCACGCTCTGAATTATATACCTTAGAATGACCCTTTTTGAAATTCTTCACATAGCTGTCTTCCTGGTCTAAGAATATACCTGATGATATCTTATCCTTCACTTCCTTCAAAAGCTCCGGATATCTCAGTCTGAGATACTGATACACCAGCTCCTTTAAGAAAATGATTCCACCGGCACCGTCAGTCAGCGAATGAAAGACCTCAAGATTAATTCTCCTGCCAAAATATGTTACACGGAACATGTACTGGTTATTCCTGCTCTTATTGATATAAGCTCCCGGATAAGAATGCTCCTCATACACAAGAGGCGCAGGCTTTGTGTTCTCCTCAAAATAGTACCAGAAAAAGCCCATCTTAAGTCTCATGCGGAACACAAGAAAGTACGGAAGAATTCTGTTAAGTGCCTCCTGCAAAAGAACTCTGTCAATATCCTCTGTTAAAGTTACAGATATTCTATATACATTGGACATATCCTCTGTTGCTATGACCGGGAAAAGATTGGCCGTATTGTCAAGCTTATCCCATGCAAGCTGTCCGGTGCGAACCCTTCTCTTGGTTGCAGTTTTCTTAATCTCTGAAACCTTTTTTTCAATGTCTGTACCTTTTCCCACATTATCTTCCACTATAGTTTCGTCATTTTCAGATATATTATTTTTATCTACCTTCTGTTCTTTCATATATTCAACTTATTCCTCACTGCAAGAATTTAATAATGTTTCTATCTTATCTATAATATTATTACCATCAGAATCTTGAGACATTATAAAAACACCCGACCAATTATCCCATCCCACAGTAATTTGCTTATTCTCAATACAAAAGTCAAGTCCTGCAAAACCACCACTCACTGCGCCTTTGGAATAATCCAAGTCAAATTCTTTTTCAAGTATTTTCAGCACATCAGGAATATCCTCTGCTTTGAGATGTAAGTTATCACATGTCTTACAACCATTAGATATGTCATATACTTTCCACATATGTTATCACCGGCAACTATACTTTATATCCAAGAAAACTAACCACGGTTAATCTTTGCTCTCTTCCTAAGTGTAGGATCAAGTATCTTCTTGCGGATCCTTATATTCTCAGGAGTTATCTCAAGAAGCTCGTCAGTATCAATGAATTCAAGAGCCTGCTCAAGACTAAGTATCTTAGGCGGTGTAAGCTTCAAGGCATCATCAGATCCTGAGGCGCGGGTATTGGTAAGGTGCTTTGCCTTACATACGTTGATCTCAATATCCTCTGCCTTACCTGTCTGGCCGATGACCATTCCTGCATATACCTGCTCACCGGGACCGATAAAGAGGGTTCCTCTGTCCTGTGCATTGAAAAGTCCGTAGGTAATTGATGTTCCTGTCTCAAATGCAATAAGTGAGCCCTGGCTTCTATACATCATATCCCCCTTATAGGGACCATATCCATCAAATATTGTATTGATTATTCCCGTTCCCTTTGTAGATGTCATGAAATCCCCACGGAAGCCTATAAGACCTCTTGCAGGAATCCTGAATTCAAGTCTGACCGTTCCATCATGGGCAGGATTCATTGCCTGAAGCTCACCCTTGCGCTCATTTAACATACTGATGATGGTTCCCGAAAACTCCTCCGGCACATCAATATAAGCAATCTCCATAGGCTCAAGCCTCTTGCCGTTCTCGTCCTCCTTGTATATGACCTCTGCCTTACTAACGGCAAACTCATATCCCTCGCGGCGCATATTCTCTATAAGCACGGATAAATGAAGCTCTCCTCTTCCGGATACCTTATAAGTATCTGTTCCCTCAGTCTCCTCCACACGAAGGGATACATCCGTATTAAGCTCCCTGAAAAGCCTGTCTCTTATATGTCTTGATGTTACAAACTTCCCTTCCTTGCCTGCAAGAGGGGAATCATTAACCATGAAATTCATGGAAATGGTAGGCTCTGATATCTTCTGGAATGGAATAGGCTGTGGATTATCAACGGAGCACAGCGTATCACCGATATGAATATCTGCAATACCTGATATGGCTACGATAGATCCGATTCCTGCCTCATCCACCTCTACACGGTCAAGTCCCTCAAACTCATAGAGCTTACCGATCTTGACCTTCTTGCATTTGCTTTCATCATGGGCATTAACAAGAAGCACCTCCTGGTTAAGCTTAAGACTTCCGTTATCAACCTTGCCTACACCAATTCTTCCCACATACTCATTATAATCGATAGTAGATATCAGCACCTGTGTATCTGCATCCGGATCACCTGTCGGTGCCGGAATGTAATCTATTATTGTCTCAAACAGCGGAGCCATATCCACCGCCTCATCATCAAGGTTTTTCTTTGCCACGCCATCCTTAGCAGAAGCATATACAAACGGACAGTCAAGCTGCTCATCATTAGCCTCTAAGTCAAGAAGGAGCTCCAACACCTCTTCCTCAACCTCTTCAACTCTTGCCTCAGGACGGTCTATTTTATTCACACACACAATAACGTGAAGATCAAGCTCTAATGCTTTCTTAAGCACAAACTTAGTCTGTGGCATTGCGCCCTCAAAAGCATCCACCACAAGTATTACTCCGTTTACCATCTTAAGAACACGCTCAACCTCTCCACCGAAATCCGCATGTCCCGGTGTATCGATAATATTGATCTTAGTTCCCTTATAATGGACAGCGGTATTCTTTGAAAGAATGGTGATACCACGCTCTCTTTCTATATCATTAGAATCCATGACACGCTCTGCCACTTCCTGATTCTCCCTGAATACCCCACTTTGCTTTAACAGCTCGTCAACCAGTGTCGTCTTACCATGATCGACATGGGCTATGATCGCTACGTTACGAATGTCATCTCTTGAAATCTGCATAATTACTCATCCTTTTTCTTCATGTCTTTTTAACCCACTAAGTTTAGCACAAAGGTAATCATCTTTCAACATCTTCAAATTAAAATCCATCATTCATTTTTTCAATGAATATATCAGGTGTATATATTGGGAAATCTTCTACTATATAATGCTCCTTATCTCTTGTTATAATGCAGTCAACTCTACATCTGATTGCTGTAGAAAGCATTATTGCATCTTCATAATCATTATTCTGTATTGCAAAAGCATTTTGACAATCTGCCGGCATAGTATCAAGCAATTCAAATAAAGTCAGTATTTTAGCAATAATATCCCTGCATTTCCCATCTATGTTTTCATGTCCCTTGAATTGTTTTCTCGATATATAGTGAATATCTGCAATTTCTTTTGCAGTAACACATCCTATGATCTGTTTATTTGCAATTGCCAGAAACAATTGTTTACCTGCATTACACCATGGTTCTCTATTTTGCAGAACATCTATTATTATATTCGTGTCAACTAACACTCTCATATATCGTTACACCGTTCCTCCTTCGCTTCCTCAGCAGTCATTTCCTGAGGGAGTATACCAAATAATGACTCAGCCACTTCTACCCTGTCTTGAAATGGATTTGTAAGCTTAGCGACTACTTTACCATATTGAGTGATAAATACATCCTCTGTAGCCGCCAAAAGAAGATATTTTCCTAGATTTGACTTAAGTTCGGTAGCAGTAATTGACATAATATCACCTCCTTTATTTGATTGTAGCAAAACCGAATGGTAATGTCAAGAAAATCGCACGAAACACATATCTATTTCGTGCGATTTATCCTATTTTGTATTATTATTTTTAAAACTATCGATTACTTTGAATCAGCAGGCTTTCCTGCCTGTTTCTTAGCTGTTGTACTCTTTGTCGCAGATTTCTTAGCTGTTTTACCCTTTGCCGCAGGCTTCTTAGTTGCTGTACTCTTTGCTGCCGGTTTCTTCTCGTTAGCCTTAGGTGCCGATTCCTTCTCATTAGGATCCTTGTAATCATACTTGAATACTACTACTGAAAGTGGAGGCAGATGCATTGTTATAGACTGCTTTCTTCCATCCCATGGCTCCGGAGAAGCCTCAATAGGATTAGCATTAACTCTGTTAAGACCACCGAACTCCTCATCATCAGAGTTAAGTATCTCAGTATATTTACCGGGACAAGGAACACCAACAATAAATCCGTCTCTGTCCATAGGTGTGAAGTTACATACGAACAGCAGTTGATCCTTAGCAGTTGAGCCACGTCTTATAAATGATATAATGCTGCTCTGGGGATCATCACAGTTGATCCACTCAAAGCCCATCTGATCCTGATCGTTGTAATACATAGCGTCAAAGTCATGATATAGCGAATTAAGTGCCTTCACATAGTTCTGCATACCCTTGTGGAAACGTGCATCCGGTCCATCAAGCTCAAACCAGTCAAGACTTCTTGCCTCACTCCACTCACGTGGCTGCGCAAACTCCTGACCCATGAACAGAAGCTTCTTGCCGGGATGTCCGTACATAAAGCCGTAAGCTGTACGAAGATTTGCAAACTTATCATCATGAAGTCCGGGCATCTTATTGAGCATTGAACACTTAAGATGCACCACCTCGTCATGTGAGATAACAAGTATGAAATTCTCAGAGTATGCATACATGAGACTGAATGTAAGTCTGTTGTGATTGAACTGTCTGAAATATGGATCAAGCTTCATGTACTCTAAGAAGTCATTCATCCATCCCATGTTCCATTTAAACAGGAATCCAAGTCCATCCATAGATACCGGTGCAGTAACACCTGCCCATGAGGTTGACTCCTCGGCTATAACGAATACTCCGGGCTCCTGCTCCTCAATTGTCTTATTAAGCTTCATCAGAAGCTTGATAGCATCATAGTTCTCGTTGCCGCCGTCCTCATTAGGAAGCCAGTTACCATCCTGCTTACCGTAATCAAGATAAAGCATTGATGCCACAGCATCCACACGAAGTGCATCCACATGATACTCCTTTGCCCAGAATAAAGCATTGGCAATAAGGAAGTTGGATACTTCATTCCTTCCAAAATCAAATATATATGTTCCCCAGTCAGGATGCTCACCACGTCTTGAATCCGGATGCTCAAAAAGAGGCATTCCGTCAAACTTTCCAAGTCCGTGTGCATCTCTTGGGAAGTGCGCCGGTACCCAGTCAAGTATTACACTGATACCGTTCTTGTGCATATAATCAACGAAATACATGAAATCCTCAGGATCTCCGTATCTTCTTGTAGGCGCATAGTAATTGGTTACCTGATAGCCCCATGACCCGTCAAAGGGATACTCAGCAATACCCATAAGCTCGATATGTGTATAACCCATCTCCTTCACATAATCAGCAACCATTGGTGCCAATTCCCTATATGAGAAGAAACCGTTATCATCATCCTCAACACGTTTCTTCCATGATCCAAGATGCATCTCATAGATTGCCATAGGCTTTCTCATGGCATCATTTCTTGACACTTTCTTGCGCTTGTCCATCCAAGTGCTATCCTTCCACTTATACTTGTTAAGATCCTTAACAACATTGGCATTATCCGGACGGAACTGTGTACAGTTGCCAAAGGGATCGGCCTTGAATATCTCCTCCCCGTAACGGGTTAAGATATTGAACTTATATACTGCATCCTCACCCACATCCGGAATGAACAGCTCATATATTCCTGAGCTTCCCTGCATATTCATGGGATGAAGTGCTGCATCCCACATATTGAAGTTGCCCACAACTGATACCCTTCTGGCATGGGGTGCCCACACTGCAAAATATGTTCCTGCAACCCCATCTATCTTCATAGGGTGTGCTCCCAGCTTCTTATATATCTCCCAGTGATTACCCTCTGAGAACAGATATACATCCATATCTCCAATCTGAGTATCAAAGCTGTATGGATCAGCAGATATAACAGTCGAACCATCCTGATAATTAGTCACAAGACGGTACTTGTTGCCTGCAAACTTCTTCTTCGGAAGATACAATGCATAGAAGCCCCTGTCATCAATCTTCTCCATCTCAAGCTCTGTCTTGCCAGAGGGTGCAACCACCTTACAGCTTGCCGAATGAGGCTTATAGGCTGTGATCATCTGTCCTTCTCCGTAATCATGATTACCGAGTATCTGCTTAGGCGCATTGATCTTGCCGTCCATCAGTTCATCAAAAAGTATCCAGTTCATCCACTGCTGAATCTTAACGTTCATACAAAACCTCCCATATCATATATTATCTGCTGTCAGTGTTACTAATCCAAATATCAGGCAAACACCTGACAACACTTAATTAACATGTCCTTAATAATACCACTTTTTGCTATTTCTGTAAAGAAAAGAAAACTCCCGAAAACCATAAAGTTATCGGGAGTCCAAACCAAGTTCATCAACCTTAAAGCATTGCAATCTTATTACCCACAAGCTTCTTTAGATCTTCTATTTCTTTACGAAGCTTTGTATTTTCATCTATTTCCTTTTGCAGCTGCTCATCTTTGTTCTGCAATTGCTCATCTTTGTTCTGTAACTGTTCATCTTTGTTCTGGAGCTGTTCATCTTTGTTCTGCAGCTGATTTTTTAATTCATTTATAGTTTTACGATTTTCATCGAACATTTCCTTAATTACTCCCATTCCTATTACCTCCTTCATGTATTCCTTATCTTTATTAAGCCTCACGCTCAAATCCATAACAGATTCAGCATTAAGACAATCCTTATCATCATCAAGTACACGAAACTCATCACACATCTTAATAAAATCTTCTTTTTCCAGCTTTGATGAAATCTTGGTAACCCAGGCATATGATTTAGAAAGTCTGCTCGTCACAATAACCTGCATATCAACATGTCCATACTTTCTGACATAATATATACCATCTTCATATGCAGTGATATCAAATCCCTCTATCTCAAACCACTTCATCAGCTTTCTTGGATATCCTTCCCTGAGAAATGATATCGAAACATCCTCTATCGGTATATCATCAGATTCATATGCAAGATAAAGATTCACATACCCCATTGTACGATAGTACATTCTTATATCAAGACTATCCTTAGGATTCTTAAATTCAAAAAAATTATGCTTTTTGAAAATTGCACCTATTCCACTCTTGACCTTGTTATTATCAGTTTCTATGACAAGAAGATCAACCTCATTGGGCTTCGAATTAAGATTATACTCCTTATTATATAACAGATGCTCCTTATCTTCACGCAGCTCCAATTCTATCGCTGCGCAATACGCAGGATGATACTGATTCTTAAATCGTTCTTCATAAGAGACTTCAGATGAATCATCCTCTTCATTTATCAGTGCATTGTACAGATCGTCGTAATTCAATATATCTCTCCTTTTCTTTCGGGCAAAAATGTAATAAAAACACAACGTATCCATAACGGTACGACGAACAATTACATTCAATGATTAAATTACTAATTAAACTGTTTTATGCACACCCTTATAGTACGACTAAACATTAAAAACGTCAAGTTAGTTCTGGTATAAGCCAAAAAACTCCCGAAGATCATTCAAAATCTTCGGGAGCTATAATTTTGTATTATTAATTATTCTGCAACAATATGGGCTTTATCCGTAACAAGATATGTATTGGTTCCCTTCTTCCATATGACGCCTGTAATCTTGACCTTGGTACCGTCCGCCGGCAGTTCAGAAAAATCGGTGCTATCGGCAACCCATAGACTAACCCAGTCATTCTTCGGATCTTCTTCACTGCCGTATTCGAGAGATATGGTAGCTACAGAAACATTCATAACACCATGGATTTCAGCTATCATACCCTCTAAGTCACCGGCATAAAGAGTGTCTTTCATTTCCCGCCAGCCATCCCAATTACCGTACTCCATAGTATAATCCGGCGTCTGATCAAGATTAACTCCTGAAATATCATTAAGATCCTCCGGTGCTGCATAAGGACTTCCGTATGTTGTCGTAGCAGGTAAAGTTATCCTGAAATGTGATATCCATATCGAATGGTTCTATATCATATCCAAGATCGATCTTAGTTTGAGTTTTGGCGTGTCCGTCTTCACCATCAAGCCCTGCATCATAAAATGGGTCGTGACCATCCACATTCTTATAATACTGAAGATTCATACCGATATTGCCGTTTTTATGTGATGTCTGAATAAAAAAGAAGTAATCATCGGAATTAGTATCCCCCTCTGGATACCAGTAATCACTTGTATCCTCAACCTGATTGGGATCATTTAACGATCCCGGGTGAATATAGGCAGGATCCACCAATGCCTCTCCTGCTACAGCTTCTTCCTCTGTAGTTTCAACTACTTCATTATCATCTGTTTTACCGCAGGCAACCGCCGATAATGCCATAGCAAAAGCAAGCGAGACTGCTGCTAATCTTTTTAATTTCATGTAATTTACCTTTCGATTATTGATCATATATAGTCTGACTACATATAATGGTTATTTAAGCTTATACTTAAAATTCTTTTTGTATGTTGGATTCTTGCAGCTTATCAGGGCTTTTTAAAATTATTAGCCGTTATATGCTTAAAGTTGTCATCATACGAATACCATCTCTTGTCAGTTTGCGAATAATATACATCTATGTATCGCTCACTATCAAATCCACTAATTCCAGTCTTAATACCATCAGCACCAGTACTAAGACCGCCAGCACCAACCAATATCATATAAGTTGTTGGTCTTGTACCCGTTATAGTTTCTTTCTCACTAATATAATATGGTCCTTTATACAGTTCTAACACATAAGGCGCACTCACATCATATTTGTTTGCAACAGTGGCACCTTTAAAATATGATTTATATACATTTTCACCACACAGCTGAACAGCATCCTTCATTGAACCAATAGCTGTGTTCAAACTTGCTGGTGAAGCTTCGTATTCCGGTCCATTTAAGAATTCAAATATATCTCTTACCGGATGTCCTTCATAATTTGGATTATATGCATTAGGCTTCCATGGATCACATAAAGTTGCACATATTGTGGCAGCCATTGCATTAAATCCGCCATAATTAAGACCGGCATTCTTTTTTTCCAGATCAACAGTGTCATCTTTCTCCGGTTCGTCAAAAAGTGACTTTATCTCCGAAAGAGTCTGTGGCAGTCTATTAAATGTATATGTAACCTTTTCACATTTTTGATTCTTTGTTGCCTCTGTTTCACTTTCATTTATTGTAAATCCAAGTTCTTTTAGTTCATCAATCTCGGCTTTGTCCTTTTCAGCATTGCCAGTCTTTTTTATTGTTAGCTTGACTTCTTTTGTTATTTGTCCATGTACTATATTTAAATCCTTTTTGACATCAAAGCCCTCAACTGTCACAGCACAAGTAAATGCTTTTCCATATTTAGTTCCTGTAATAGTTGCTGTACCCTTACCCATGGCTCTGACTAAACCATTAGCATCTACGGCAGCAACCTCAGCATTACTTGTTTTCCATTCCACATCCTTTGCTAAGTCAATTCCTGCTCTAAGAGTCAGTCCTATAGTATTATCCCCTCTTCTCCAGTCGGTATCCATGCTGGCAGATGTTTTATTAATCTTATAATCTGGTGCCGTAACCGTTACAGCACAATTATAATCTACGCCATTATACTTAGCCGTAATCGTGGTATTACCCGGGAAAAGAGCTTTTACCAGGCCGTAGTCGTTAACTTCTGCAACAGAAGTATTGCTAGATGACCATGAAACCCCTGTATATACAGAATATGAGCTGTCACTTGAATTCAGATTTAACTGCAGAGTTTTTTCTACCATAACACTAGCCTGGGTTTTTGACAAAGTATACACATCTTCCGGCTCCTTATTAGTATTTTGTGAATTATCATTTGTGTTTGTATTTGTGTTAGTATTTTGATTTGTATTTTGACTTGTATTTTGACTTGTATTTGTGTTTGTATTCGTATTATTGTTCTTTTTAGCCACAACAGTTACATTACAAACACTCTTTTTGCCCTTATATGTTGCTGTTATCTTTGCCTTGCCTTTTTTCTTGGCTTTCAGTTTTCCCTTGCTAACAGTAACAACCTTCTTGTTGCTTGTTTTCCATTTTGCTCCGCTCGCCTTCTTCTTGCCCCATTTTGCAGTCAGTGTCAAAGAGCTACCTACTGTCATCGTAGCTTTTGTCTTTGAAAGCTTAAGCTTTGTTGCCGCCTGTGAATCAAATGGAACAAGTATCATACCCATGATCATTGAGAGACATAGTAGTACACTTAAAACTTTTTTACAGCACTTCATCATTGTTCCTCCTTAATAATTGATATATACTTTTTAATATTTTACCTTTTTATTTTTAATCGTTCTTTTGTTGCCGGTTTTAC
>JAFUGT010000035.1 GCA_017469275.1 Lachnospiraceae bacterium | reverse complement strand
TAACTGTAAAAACCGTCCTTGTGTAACAGGATGTCCTGTACAGATTAAAATTCCCGAATTTATTGCAAAAGTTGCAGAGGGCGATTTTGAAGGAGCTTATCAGGTTATCAATGAGAGTAGTTCACTTCCGGCTGTTTGCGGTCGTGTATGTCCTCAGGAGACACAGTGCGAATCAAAATGTGTACGTGGTATCAAGGGTGAGCCTGTAGCCATCGGTCGCCTTGAGAGATTTGTTGCTGATTATCACAATGAGCATAATACTGAAAAACCTGTCAGACCGGCCTCTAATGGTCATAAAGCAGCGGTAATTGGCTCCGGTCCTTCCGGACTTGCCTGTGCCAGCGACCTTGCTAAGAAAGGATATGATGTTACTATATTTGAAGCACTTCACCTTGCAGGCGGAGTTCTCGCTTATGGTATTCCTGAATTCAGACTTCCAAAGGACATTGTTCAGAAGGAAGTTGACGGTCTTAAGGAGTTAGGCGTTAAGATCGAGACTAATGTTGTTATTGGTAAAACTATCTCAATAGAAGAGCTTATGAATGAATATGGTTTTGAGTCCGTATTTATTGGTTCGGGTGCAGGTCTTCCGAGATTCATGAAGATTCCCGGAGAGAACTTGAATGGTGTATATTCAGCCAATGAGTTCCTTACAAGAATCAATCTCATGAAAGCCTACAAGGAAGATTCCAATACTCCTATAAAGCATCCACAAAAGACTGTTGTTGTCGGCGGTGGAAATGTTGCTATGGATGCAGCAAGATGTGCAAAGCGTCTTGGCTCAGATGTTACAATCGTATATCGTCGTTCTATGGAAGAACTTCCGGCAAGAGCAGAAGAGGTTGAGCATGCTATTGAGGAAGGAATTAAGTTTGAGCTTCTCACTAATCCTTTAGAAGTTATCGGTGAAGATGGCTGGGTTAAATCAGTTCACTGTCAGAAGATGGAACTTTCAGAACCGGATGAGTCCGGCAGAAGAAGACCTGTAGCGGTTGAGGGAGCATTTACAGATATTGAATGTGATTGTATGATTATGTCTATTGGTACATCGCCTAATCCTCTTATCAAGGATACTACAGAAGGACTTGATACGGAATCATTTGGCGGTATTACCGCTGATGAGGTTGGCGCCACTTCCAAACCGGGAGTATATGCCGGCGGAGATGCAGTGACAGGTGCGGCTACGGTAATATTGGCAATGGGTGCCGGTAAGAAAGCGGCAGCTGCAATGGATGAATATATGAGTAAATAATTAATAATACAGGAGGCAGGACGTAAGCCCCGCCTCTTTAAATTTGTATGTTTGGCAAATTACATAAATAACTATATGTACTCTGATATATATTTGTTTTGATAATGTTTTGTTTACGGCTTTGAAAGTGAGGAGCGATTATTAAATGAATGACAGTTATGTTGAATATGCAGTCAAATCTAAATCTGAATCTAATTTTTATATAGGTATTATCTCCGGAATTGCCTGTATAATGCTTGGGATTTTACTGTTACTTTTTGATCTTGTAGGTATTGCGGTAGTGCTTATTGGTATATGTTTAATAGTGTATTTCGGACAGACTAAAAAGGTTGAATACGAATATATAATAACTAATGGCAATGTGGAAATATCAGCAATATACGGAGCGAGCAGAAGAAAGATCAAAAAACAATTCGATGCAACTAATATTAAGATGTTGTGTCCCGGTGATTCCAACAGATTAGGTGGAGAGAACTTCGAAAAGAAGTATGACTTTACTTCAAAAAGAAAGGATGAACCTAATGTTGCCGCAGTTATCGAACGTGATGACAAAAAGGAACTCGTTCTTATGGAACTCAATGATAAATGTATAGATCATATGAAGACCTATCTTCGTCATAAGGTGTATGATCTTTGAGATGACACAAATGCGAAAAGCTATAATCAAATAATACAATATGATTAATTGGTCAGATTGAATAGTTTTCGCAATAAAAAATACAAAAAAAGGAGAGCAGACATGAGCAAAAAACCAGTAGTATTAATGATCCTTGACGGATATGGAATTAATGAAAAGACAGAGGGAAATGCCATTGCAATGGCTAAAACTCCCGTAATGGATAGCCTGATGAAAGAGTATCCTTTTGTTAAAGGTAATGCTTCGGGCCTTGCAGTAGGTCTTCCTGACGATCAGATGGGTAATTCTGCAGTCGGACATATGAATAGGGGTGCCGGACGTATTATATATCAGGATCTTACATCCATAACCAAAGCGATTGAGGATGGAGATTTCTTTGAGAATGAGGCAATGCTTGAAGCTATTGAGAACTGTAAGAAGAATGATACAAGCCTTCATCTTTGGGGACTTCTTTCAGATGGTGGCGTACACAGTCACAATACACATCTTTACGGTATTCTTGAACTTTGTAAGAAGCAGGGACTTTCTAAGGTGTTTATTCATCCTTTCTTTGACGGACGTGATACACCGCCGGCATCAGGTAAAGATTATCTTGCAGAGCTTATAGAGAAGACAAAGGAAATCGGTGTAGGTAAAGTTGCGTCACTTTCGGGAAGATATTATGCAATGGATAGAGATAACAGATGGGATCGTGTTGAGAAGGCATATGCATCCCTTGTATATGGCGAAGGTGTTATGGCTGAAGATCCTATCAAGGCTATGGAAGATTCTTATGCTGAAGATGTAACAGATGAGTTTGTTCTCCCTACTGTAATTACTGAAAACGGTGAACCTGTTTCACTTGTTAAGGAGAATGATTCGGTTATCTTCTTTAATTTCCGCCCGGATCGTGCAAGAGAGATAACAAGAGCTTTTTGTGATGATGATTTTACAGGGTTTGAGAGAAAAAATGGCAGAATACCTTTGACTTATGTATGTTTCAAGGATTATGACGAGACAATTCCTAATAAATTGGTGGCATTTAAGAAGCAGTCAATCGCCAATACCTTTGGTGAATATCTGGCTAAGAACGGAAAGACACAGCTTCGTCTTGCAGAGACAGAGAAGTATGCTCATGTTACTTTCTTCTTCAATGGTGGAATAGAGGAACCTAACGAGAACGAGGAGAGAATACTTGTAAAATCTCCGGCAGTTGCAACCTATGACCTTCAGCCTGAAATGAGTGCACCTGAGGTCAGTGAGAAGTTGAATGCTGCAATAACCAGTGACAAATATGATGTTATCGTAATAAATTTTGCAAATCCCGATATGGTTGGACATACAGGTGTGATTCCTGCTGCAATTAAGGCTGTTGAGAAAGTTGATGAGTGTGTTGGTAAAGCGGTTGAAGCTGTTAAATCGGTAGACGGAGTTCTTTTCATATGCGCTGATCACGGTAATGCAGAAAAGATGATAGATTATGAGACCGGTGAGCCGCATACTGCTCATACAACTAATCCTGTACCATTTATTCTTGTCAATTATGGAGACGTCAAATTAAGAGAGGGTGGATGTCTTGCAGACATAGTGCCTACATTGCTTGATATTATGGAGATGCCTCAGCCGGCAGAGATGACAGGTAAGAGTCTCATTGTGAGATAATTGTGTTATTGATATATTTTTAATATAATTTTTATGAATCCGGAAGATTAATTCTTCCGGATTTTAATATGTGGATAAAGCAAATTTCTACATAAGGATAATATTGGGGAAATCTGTCTTTGAGATATATTCAAAATCCGGCCTGCAAAGTCTGTTATGTATAAAAAGGTATTATCATGGAAATACTTTCTTGTAAGATTAATTATTAACAATCATGATTGAGGAAGGAATGTTTTCATG
>JAFUGT010000005.1 GCA_017469275.1 Lachnospiraceae bacterium | reverse complement strand
TGATAAATCTATCGCACTTCCTTACAATCACAGAACGGATTGGAGCTACATATAAAAATAAATATTACAGACACACATATGACACAACCTTTAAGGAAGCCTCACACATAATTAATAATCTCAAGCGTCCGTCAAAAGACACTTACTGCACTAAACAATAATTTAATACCCCAACTGCTGTGCAATATCTTTAAGTGCAGCATCCTCCATCTCGTGCTCAAGAGCAGGAAGCCTATCGCCATACTTGCGTTCATACGCTATGGATAACAGTTCATCCGCAACTCTTGCGTTCTTCGGGAGCAACGGTCCATGAGAATAGGTGGCAAACACATTCTTATATCTGGCACCCTCTGTCTTATCCTCACCATTATTGCCATAACCTTTCACGATGGTTCCCATGGGTTTAACCCCTTCGCCCAACCAGGTCTGTCCGTTATGGTTTTCAAAACCGACTATGGGAAAGGTCTCTCCCTCAGACGTGGTGTATTCATATATAAAATTGCCAATCATTCGCTTGTCATTGGCGGTTGTATATACATTTATCCCGCCAAGGAAATCAACGCGGGTACCATCTGCAGCCTCGTAGTATTTGCCAAGCATCTGATAGCCACCGCAAATAGCAAGAATTACCGTACCTTTCTCGATTTCAGCCTTTAACCAGTCCGCTTTATATTCAAACAAATCCTTTACAAGCAGTTCCTGTTCAAAATCCTGACCGCCACCGATAAAAATGATATCGTAATCATTATCCTCAGGAACCGGACCAAAGGTGACTCTCGACACCTTAGAATCGATACCGCGCCATGCAAGACGCTTCTCCATTGTACGGATATTTCCGTTGTCACCGTACAAATTCAATATATCGTAATATAGATGGCATATGTGTAAGCTTTTTTCTGACATAACAATCCTCTCCGTTTTTATCTATAATCATCCTTTTCCCGCTTTTCACCGGTTATCCGGCACCACCTTCTTCACCAGCCACTTGATAGCAGGAGAAACAATGGCAGTACAGGCAATGCTGCAGGCAATAACCACTGCAAACCTTGTGATATCACCCATTCTCACATTTCCAAATATCTTTTCTACAAAGAAACCGTGAATAAGATAGAGTTCTATACTGATTCCACTTATATAGGTAAGTACCCTGTTACCAATGGTTATCTTCATATTAAGTAACAATACGAAAGTTGTGAACACAAGACAGAACAACATCTGCGCCAGCAAGGTAAGGAGTCTGCCGTATTTGCCATACATTCTTTCATCGTAATATCCATATCTGACAAGGGTGTACAATTGAACATAAAATGTAACTATCAGAAGAATAATTGTTAGTACAAGTATCACCTTATAATGTCTGTTGAAGAAGGACGTTATGCCGTCCTTAAATCTTGCAAATAACATTCCAAACACAAAGGCAATGGTGGAATTATACCACCACTCACCTTTGAACCAATGAGCTTTAGCACCCGTATCATGTCCCTGAAAATAACTGTATATAATAAGAAGAATTACAGCAACGGCAAGCAGCACAAAGGCCACATCCCTGTTCTTAATAAGTCCAAACAACACATAAAAGAAAATATAGATAAATACAATTTCCACAATAAACCATGCATTGCTGTTAATAAGGGTATAGCCGAATATATCACTCAACACACTGCCCAAATCATATCTTACATGATAGGCTATCACCACAAGCAACACTCCCAAAATGTTAATCACCCAGAAGGGTATCAGTACAGTAGGAAATCTTTTTATAGGAAATTTTTTCAAATAATTATCCTTTGTATATACGCTGGTGATCAATCCGTAACCCGAAAAGAAAAAGAACAGCGCCGTAAACAGAATACCCAGACAATTAAAGATGGTTATAAATCCTTTATCAATATATCCGTACTGAGTGATCTGCTGGGTAACATGATGAATTATAATAGCGACACAAGCTGCCCCCTGTATCCTTTTGCTCTGTGAAAGAGAAAGAAACTCCGATGCCACTTCTCCTTTCTCAGAACGCTTTGCTCCAAAAAATGTTACCACTAATAATATAATCGGATAAATGTTAAGTATTATTTTTTCCATAATATCAATCGCCCTAAAGGCCCCCTTCAAAGATTATCAATCACATATAATATAAAGATACCTCTCTCCCGACTTTCTACTCCTTTGAGTATTTTGCAAGAGGTACAAACTCGGATAACTTATCACGAAATTCAAGCATACAGGTGTAAGACAATACAAGAAATGTCTCCTGTCCCTGCTGTCTTAATGTGGTTATCAGCGTCTTGTAATCCTTCTCCACCTTGAATTTTTCTGTATTGAAATCTGCATATTTAAGTCTAAGCTGCATATCGTAGGCGCGCTTTCCGGTAAAGTAGAAATGCTCTGCTCCCGCTGCCGCCTCTGTAAGTCTTTCAAACTCTACATCATATATCCATGATATATCTTTGCCATCCGCAAAATTATCATTTAATCCAAATACAATAATACCTGTCGGTCTTTGCTGAATAAGGTACTGTAAAACCTCGTTAAACCCTGCCGGATTTTTGACTAATACCATGTGAAGTTTGGACTCACCGAGCATCACTTCCTCCATTCTGCCGAAGTGAGTAGAAAGTCCTCCAAGCACCTTAACAATCTGTTCGTCAGAAAGTCCAATCTTATGAGCAACTGTAACAGCCGCCAGTGCATTGTAGAGATTGTATCCTCCGGGAAGCATCACTTCAGCCTTAACAGAATTACCGAAGACATTCATCTCCACGACCTCGGAACCATCCTTCCACTCAAGCACCTTGGTCAGCGACACCTGTGGCTCCTGTCTCTTATAACCGCAGTTATCACAATAGAAACCGCCCAGATGTCCGAAGGTATGATAATGATACTTGTACTTTGTCTTACAATGAATACAATAAACTGCATCTGATATGTCCTTGGAAGTGCCCTCGTAAAGAGGAGCATTTACTCCAAAATAATTAATCTCTTTGTGGGGAAGGTCCTGTAACGAGCTTGTCAGTGAGCAATCAGCATTCAATATCAACTTAACATTCGGAAGTTTAACAAGACCTGCCCGTATCTTATTAACCGTGGTTAAAACCTCACCATATCGGTCAAGCTGATCCCTGAATACATTAGTCACAACGGCTGTCACATCCAAATCTCCGAAATGCTCCACAATGAATCGTAAAGCCGCCTCATCACACTCAAGCAAAGCATAATCCTTATTAACTTTACCGTTCCAGCCTGCCGCGCCCACAAAGGCTGCCACAACGCCACCAAGCATATTGGCTCCGGCATCATTACAGAAAACCGTATTGCCGTTTTCTTCAATCATATCTCTTATAACATGACAGGTGGTAGTTTTACCATTCGTACCTGTCACACAGATAACTTTAATATCCTTAGTCAAATGTCCCAATATATCCGGACAAAGTTTCAACACGACCTTACCCGGCAGACTTGTACCACCACTGCCGGTCAGTTTCAATATCTTAGTTGTAATCTTTCCTGCCCACACTGCAAATGTTGAACGTGCACTCATAGTTTTTCTCCTGAACTATATATAATTATCTTGAAAATTTTTGAATATCACTCTACCACGATATCAAAGCTAACTTCAAACTCCTCACCGACCTCAAGAGTATGTCCATACTCCCTCTCCGCTAGAGTCCCGGCAAATTCCTCACTGTCGCAGCGCCCATACCATGGCTCGATACACACAAAAGGCGCTCCCTTTCCCGCAGGGGACCAGAGTCCGAACAACGGAGCATCAAACTTCATCGTAAGATACGGTGAACCGTCGGGCCTGCAAAGGGACACCACATGAGCCTGATTTCCCTCCACAACCAATGCATCCTCGTCAAACAGATGCTCATCTATCTTAAGCTTTCCACCGTTCGTTGCAAGCACCGCATCCTTCATATATACAAGACCATTCCCTGAAAGTTTGGAATATGTAAGATCTTTATCCGTGTCAAACTGTATGAAATAATCCGTCTGCTTTCCTTCACCGTCCAAAGGACACATAAATGCAGGATGACCGCCTATGGAAAAATGCATCTGCTTCTCGTCTTCATTTACAACTTTCCATGTCACCTTCAAGGTATTATCAACAAGTTTATATCCTATCTCCAAGGTAAATGCAAAAGGGTATTTCTCATACGTGGAATCATCTGACGAAAGTGAGAACCAGCTTTCGGTTCCGTCATTTGATACCAGAGAAAAATCCATATCTCTCGCAAAACCATGCTGCCCCATGGGGTATGCTTTGCCATCATACAAAAATTCCTTGTTCTTCAAACTTCCCACAAAAGGAAACAAAACCGGAGCTGAACGCTTCCAGAACTTTTCGTCTGCATTCCACATATACTCCACACCTGTATCCTTCTTCACAAGACTTGAAAGTTCTGCTCCAAAATGATTGATGGTAACCTTCAAATTATCATTTTCCAAAAATGCCTGCATAGTTTATCCTCCTCATAATTTTTTTTGATCTACTTTACCACTACCTTAATCTTCTTGAACGCGCCGCTTTGCGTATACACATACACATAACATGTACCCTTTTTAACTCCTTTAATGGCACCCTTGCTGCTTACTTTCGCCACCGATGTATCGGTTGATTCATAAGAGACACTGCGATATTTCTTTACCCGGAGTTTCTTAGATGCTGCAGTCGGCTTTGCCCCAAGCTTAAAGGTCTTTTTGACCTTAACAGTAACCTTGTTCTTCTTAGCCTTGGTTGTCATACTCTTATAATTGCAATACTTTCCACCGGACGTCGCAGCATATACAGTCTTAGAGGTTGAAACCACTTTATTATCTGCATCAATGGCAACCAATATGAACTTGTAATAAGTGCCTTTTTTCAGGCTCTTTCCACTAATTCTCTTCACAGTATATGACGAACCTGTTACAGACGCAAGTCTTACCGGCTTATTCTTCTTGCCTACTGTATTACCGTAGAGCACATATTTCTTAGCGCCGGTTATCTTCTTCCATGTGACCTTTAGGGAATTCTTTGTCTGTTTAGCAGACCTGAACATAAGCGGTGCATAACGACTGCCGGCAGGTCCTTCGTCCGATACCGCCTCAGTTATCGCCTTATCTGCCGTTTCTTCAGATGCACCCTTTCCAACTTTAGTTCCATCCTCTCCCAGAGTTTCCTTATCTGCTCCAGTCTGTGTCGTAGTATCGGTCTTGGTGACATCAGTCTTGGTAGTTGTCCGGGTTCCTCCATCAACAGGATTTGCAGGATTATTGGTTTCGCCCGGATTATCCGGGTTATCAATATTACCCGGCTCTGTCGGAGCATCTTCAGATCCGTCCACAACAGCAAATTCATATATGCAGAAACCGGTGTAGAATCCACCCGGTACAGGTAATAAATCAATGCAGTATCTGCCTTTATCCACAATATCGGAAGCTTCTATCTTTGTAATGGTTCCGTCCTCATTCTTCCTATGATATGCGCCAATATAATAATCCTTATCTTTTTCCAACACTTTGCCATTGACGTTGAGCTTAAAGGCCGGCATTATGACACTGCCCGTATATACATATTCACCGTTTCCTGTAAAGGTCGCATTGTCAAGTATATCATTCACATCATATACTTTAAGTACATCGTCACTTATAACTCTTCCATAATAAGGTGAGTTTCCGATTATCACAACGCGATAATTTCCCGAAGCAAACACTGATGACTGTATCACACTTGTACCTTCCTTGACAAAACCAACCTTATAATTATCGACAGGCAACTCATCCGAATACATATATGCCTTAATTGTGGGGCGCTCTTCCCCTCCTATAGTCCATTTACCTGAAATGTTGACACTTCCATGAACAGCCACACTGTATTTAAGTTCTCTTAGCTTAGCTTCGGCAGCAGTAAGCTTGGTGACATCAACCGCCTTTTTCATCTCGGGAGGCGTCATTTCATCATAAGCTTTACGGGCAGCCTGAATAGCTTCCTCGTCTGCAAGAGTTATCACCTCTACACTTTTTAGCGCATCAATCTCATCCTGCACAGACTGTATAACTTCACCATATTTTCCGTACAGGTCAATATACTCAAGTCTGCTTACACAGCTGTTAAGTTTACTTACTTCTTCCGACGATAACAAATCCTTCTGAATGGTCGTCAGACCATCATATGTATTTTTTACCAAATATATATTATCGGAATCCGCCAGGGTTACATCACCAGGCTCCGGTAATGCACCGATAAGCTCACTTACGTAAGAAGCCGCAGCCTGATCCCTTGTTATGCCCTGTGCTGTCACATACACATAATTGCCCGACAAGACATAACTGCTATTACATGACTGAACTTCATAACAATATCTTACTCCCGCTTCCACCAATTGATCTGTATAAGTAAATGTTTCCCCATCGCCGGAAACTGTTATGAAGCTTCCCGTTGTTCTATCTTCCATATTCGTTCTTATGATTTTGTAATATACCGGTACTGTTCCGCTAGTTTTATCATAAGTCCAGTTAAGAGTTACCTTGTCATCTCCTGGCAAGGCTGTCACAACAGGCTTTGCAGGCTTTTGATCAGTGCGGTTGTCAATCTGTGTCTGGGTAAGATTAACGGTTACCTCATTCGAAGGATCACCTTTCAATTCATTGCCGTTAATATAATTATAAGCATATACCCTGAAGGTTTTTGTGCCCGGTGTAAGCTCATTAGTAAAATATGAAAGTGCCGGTGCATCCACTGCACCCTCGCTACACCATTGCTCCTTTAAAACTCCGTCGTCCTCATATTGATCGAGATATTCTATATTATAGTATTTCGGAGCTCCCCCGGCAGTTGGTGCATCCCATGTAAGCAATATATTACCATCAACAACCTTCGCCTTAAGATTAGCCGGTGCTCCCGGAGCCTCGGATGCAGATAGAATATCAGGCGTAACAGTACGGATAGCACTCATTCTCTCAATTCCGTCCGCACATACTGCTGCAACCTTATATAAATATGTCCTTTTATTTTTCACCGTTTCGTCTCTGTATAAATAATTCTTTACACCATTTCCATCACTGCCATCAGCATAAGAAATCTCGCTTGCATCAAAAGTCTTAATGGTAGTCCAGTTACCATACTCATTCTTTCTATATATCTTCCATCCGGTCACAGTTGTAACGTTATCATTGAACAGATCAGTCCATTCAAGTTTTACACTGTTATTTTCGGCGAAAGCACGAAAACGTGGCAGGCTTGTTACAAGAACATCTACTCCGTCAGAAATGCTCTCACCTTCAACATTTTTTGCTCCAACCTTTACAATAACGGTTTTACCATAATCACCCAGGTCACCAACAGATGCGTTAACCATCGCCCGGTTATATTCCTTATTGCCCGTCTTAATCCCGGAATCATTAATAACATCCGAATAATATACGGTATCATATTGCTCATTACTATCCCCATTATGGGAACCGGAAGTATATATGTTCCATGAATCTATTCCGCCGCCGATATTATCATCTTTCCACGCAACATGTACATAGCCACTGATATTATCATCCCAATTAAGGTCATTCGCCGTCTGAGAATAATCCTTCCATTCCACCCATGCGCCTGTAATCACCGGCTCTCCCGGAGGTGCTATCTCATCCTTTGCCGGAACGATAGCATTCCCCTCCCCATCCTCTGCATACTCGAATGTAAACACCTTACTCGGCTTACTCTCACCTGCAGAATTAAATGCGGTAATATAGTATTCGTGAGGGCATTCATCCTTATTCCACGCAACCGGATCAATATGCCCTGAAAAGGAATCATCAAGATAGCTGGTGCCGACACCATCGACAAAAGATGTAGTTCCGGAATCATTTATTGTCAAATATCTTGAATTTCCCCACAACTTATCATATACAACCGGATACCAGGGTGCCTGCTGATATGAATGATATCCCAAAACATACTCCCCTGCATCCTTTCGGTATATATGATAACCCGAAGGCTCACCGCCGCTTGCGGAAGGTTTCCACTCCAACACCGGTTTGTTATCCGTCACTCTCATAGTAAGAGTCGGCGCTCCGGGTACTTTAACAAAATCACTGTCATCCACGATTGATGTGTCACGTACAAATGTATAATCACGCCCGCGAACTGTAAGTCCGCCTGTAATCTTATCAAGCCGATAGGTATATGTGCCGTCAGCGCCCGGATCATCATCAAAGGTATAGGATTCTTTATCCGAGAACTCTTTCATCAAAACATTGTTTCTATACACCTTATATTGCGCTGCATAGACATTCTTTTCAAGATCATAATCATAATAGTAATCTGCATACCATTCCATGCGAGCTTTCTTGCCTTCTATTACAGACCAGCCCACATCAACAGCCGATGAATCAATATTATCCTGCGCTTTGGCCGTAAATGTATAATAATTGCTGTCATTTCCCATATAATCCGACACACAGATGGTGTATGTATATAATTTACCCGGTTCAACATTCATATCATCGAATGATGTCTTCTCTGATTTGTATGGAATATATGGCGGCTTATTTGTATCCGGTGCAGTAATACCCTCATTTCTCCACACTGTAATTGTCTCCGCCGTATCACCATAAGATACAATTCGGGTATCAACACATATTGCCGGATAACTTATGCCTTTATCATATTCCTCATAATAATACGGATTATATACCGCTGTATGCGAAATAATCTCCGGTGTTTCCGGCACACCCATTGCATACAGATTCTCTGATAAATATCCCTCCAGCCCTGATATTGAAACTGCCGAAACATTGAATGTGTAATTATTACCTGTTAGAGGAGTTTCAACAAAAGTCTCCCACTCATACTCATGTCCTTTGATACCATAATTTAAATCTCCATTTTCATTCTCTATCCAGCCCTTATTCACTGTGTCAGTTACAGCATTTTGCATCATCTGCGCAACTAAAACCCCGTCACGGTAAATGTTAAAATGGTCCACCAAGGATTCTCCGTTATTACTTATCCCGCCATAGGTATCATTTAATTGCCAGCTAAGAGAAACTCCGCCAATCTGTTCAGATGCAAAAACATCCTCAGGTGGCAGCAATCTACTGACGTATGTGCTCTTCGGTGTCGCTGTCACAGGTACGGATGCATAGCCCTTAAATGGTTCTCCTGACAATACAACATAGGAATATGTTTTTCCATTTTCAACCGTTCCGTCCACAAACACACACGTTCCGTCATCTTTGGCTTTAACATCATAGGAACTTATACATTCATAATTATCCCAATCTGAAACAGTCCAGGTATCAGGATTAGTTGAATTCTCCTTACCTTCCCGGCGAAATACCCTATATTCAGTATCTTCATTTTGTGATGTCCATTTAAGTTCAGTCTGATTGTTTCCGGGTGATATTGTAAGATCATCAACTCTTTTGGGTAGTCTCGGATTAATACCTGTAAGCTTAACCTTTACCGGAATTGTATGATCCCCGTTTGTATTGGCGGCTACACCGTTAACTTTAGTATTGAAGGGTATTGTGTTGATCACCAGTTCAGACTCATAAGTGCCTGCAATATATTCTGACGCATCAAGGATTATAGTTCCGCTTGCAGTCTGGAACTCATTATCTGTAGCAGGCGAAAGAGGTGCCCAGCTCATTCCGTTCAATAAACCACTGCTGAATTTAAAACAAAAATTATTATATTCATCCTCTGAATACTTCAACCCAAAATCCACGGTAATATTAAGCGGATTATTA
Organism: Lachnospiraceae bacterium; assembly: GCA_017469275.1. Classification (GTDB taxonomy): domain Bacteria; phylum Bacillota; class Clostridia; order Lachnospirales; family Lachnospiraceae; genus CAG-590. The sequence continues at coordinate 1,139 of JAFUGT010000005.1, read as the reverse complement.
TATTCGTCATTGCCTGCGGGACTTGTGTTTTTGATAACAAAACTTGTGTTTTTAGATAATTCATTTTCTCCCGCAGTTAAAAGATTAATGGTTCCATAATCTATCACATCCGCAAAAGCAGTTATAGTTTCGCCTCCGTTATTGCTGGTTCCCACAGTGATAGCTGCATTTTGAGGATTATATACAACATTGGTTACAGGAATATTATCTGTATATTCCGCTTCAATCGTTTCTTTCCATCCGACGGAGGTCATATTGGTCTCAGGATCATAGGTGTATACAAGTTCTCTACTTTTTCTTCCCAACTTAACAAAATCCTTATATGTTCCAACCGGTCTGTCAGCACGGTTATATACCCGCATATAAAATGTTGCCGTCTGTCCGGCTTTGATCGTGTATCCCAGTTCGTCTACAGATGCATTGACAGGAGCAGGACAGGCATCGACACCTGTACGGGTTGAATACTGAAATTCATAAGGCGTCCATTCATCACCGTCAGCATTCTTAATAATAGTCTGATCTATGACTGTTACACCGCTAACATCTAAAGTCGTATTATTCCTGACATCAAATGATATATCCACATAGGAACCCGTAGGAGTACACGCCTCAGACATCCTTGTAACCGACAGTGATCCGTCTGAAGCTGCATGGACCTTCGCCAGGTCACAATTGCACAATACCGGGATACACACTACAATCAGAAATGTAACTACAGTGACAAATGATTTTTTAATTGTTCTCATACGTGCATTCTCTCCCATACTGATTCCTCCTATTTCAAAATTATTGTTTACCGCAGTAAGTAGTGGTCGAAACTCTTATACGTTGTTGACGCTTAACGTTTGGCTTATAAGTGTGTGTCAGTGTGGTATATGGTATAAAGTTTTATTTGTATGACTGTTTGTACGAAAAAAGAGTTTCTCCCAAATGTCATACAAATATAAACTATATACCATACACCACATACTACTTATATCAGCCAAAGCGTTAAGTGGGATATAATGTAGTGAGAGTTTCGAATCTACTTTCATCGGCAAACACGGACGGAGAGAAAAGAGTTTTCGTTAGTTAAATATTATATTTTTGCAAACTCTATTTCTTCTCTCTTCCATATAACGCAGTAAGTAAGTTCAAGT
>JAFUGT010000034.1 GCA_017469275.1 Lachnospiraceae bacterium | reverse complement strand
CGTGTATTTGAGGAGAAGCTGATATATGACAATATTCCGTATAAACTGTATGGTGGAACTAATTTCTATTCAAGGAAGGAAATCCGTGATGTGGTAAGCTATCTTAAGTTATTGGTTAATTCTAATGACGATACTGCGGTAAAGAGGATTATAAATGTGCCAAAGCGTGGTATAGGAGATACAACGGTAGGAAAGATTAATGATTTTGCCATAGATAACGGTATAAATTTTTATGATGCTTTACTTGATATAGAGGAAGTACCCGGCATGTCACGCTCGGCAGAGAAGATTAAAAAATTTGTGTCACTAATCGAAAGTTTAAAAGATATGCTTGATACAGAAGGAACATTTATAAGTGAAGTGTATGATGCTTTGCTTGAGAAGACCGGTTATGTGACAGAGCTTGAAGCGGAGGGAACTGACGAGGCAAGAGCAAGGATTGAGAATGTCGAGGAACTGAAGAATAAAATCGTTAAATACGAAGAGGAAGCAGAGTATCCTAATCTTACAGAACTTTTAGAGGATATATCCTTAGTTGCGGATGTAGATGAGGGTGACGAAGATGGTGAGAAAGTCACTCTGATGACACTTCATAGTGCGAAGGGACTGGAGTTTCCATATGTATTTATCGGTGGTATGGAAGAGGGCTTATTCCCAAGTCAGATGTCTATTGACTCCGACTATCCTGATGCAGTCGAGGAGGAGAGGAGACTTTGTTATGTGGGTATAACCAGAGCTATGGACGAGCTTTACCTATCGGGGGCTGCCCAGAGGATGATTAGGGGAAATACTAATTATTCGGATATATCAAGATTTATAAGAGAGATACCAAAGGATTATATAGACGCTGATATGGGTGGTGCTGATGGCTTTTCAAAATCTTATGATAAGATGGGGGTTGGAAAGCAGATAACCAATATAGGTTTCGGAAGACCTAAGACTGTGCAAAATGATTACGGTAAAAATAATCCGTATTCAAAGACATATTCGTCTTCCAATCCATCTGCCAATCCGGGCTTTGGCAAAGCATTTCCTATGGGAACTGCCGGAGGAAATTTGTATGCCGTAGGAGATGAAGTAAGACATATAAAGTTCGGTAAGGGGGTCGTTACAAAAGTAACTCCTGCCGGAAATGATATGGAGATAACAGTTGATTTTGAGAGAGCAGGCGAAAAAAGAATGTTTGCATCCTTAGTTAAGATGAAAAAGCTGTGATGTTATTTTCATAATTTATTTTTAAAAATATGGTATTTTAGTAGAAATCATAAAAAAGATATGTTATAATGAGCAAAGCGACGGTTGTATTTACATGAACCGGTATTTTGCGAATTAAGTTATAGCTTAGGACAAGTTTTACAAGTCTGTAGCGAACAACGTATGGCGAGAACAAAATATGAAAGGGTGGTATATCTTTATGAGAAACTATGATGAGATTAAGGTAGTACAGAAGGATGAATGTGTAGAGGATGCTAAGAATGCATTTTTAGCTATTGCACTTATAGTTGGTATAGTTACAATAATAGTTGGTATCTGTGTAGCAGTATATAAGTATCTTACACCGGATTACCTTGATGATTTTGATGATTTCGATGATGATTTTGATGACAGCTTCTTCGATGATGACGATGATGAGACTGCTCCTGCAGATGAGAAGAAGGAAGAAGAGTAATCCTGTTG
>JAFUGT010000033.1 GCA_017469275.1 Lachnospiraceae bacterium | reverse complement strand
CTAACATCATATTTTCTTGGCAATGAGGACATAAATAAAGTGCTAAGTCACAGGTTTTAATCTGTGGCATAGCACTATTTTTTTACTTTAACTACCAAAGACAGGTAATATCACACTCAATGAACTCTTTCAATTCCTACGCATTCTTTGTCATCCTTTCCATTTAGAACTCATTCAGCGTAAAATTAACAGTCCACAACCCCTTCTTTAAGCTCCCCTGTACTCTTTTTGAATCCGACCTGCTCATATAAACGCAATCTACAAGTTTTCCGCAACTTGACACCCCATTTAATATATAATAAAATGATGTCACGGTCAAAAGGTCAAAAGGTGCTTGTGCTTGCACAGATGCACATTTTGACACCCATATTATAATAATATTAATGACAAAATCATACTCGAACCCTTAAGGAGCTGCATTACATGAAAAGATGGATTGCATTACTTCTGACAATAGTGCTTTGTTTCTCATTATCATTTACCTGTCATGGAACAGATGCCGGTAACGGCGAGACTACAGAGCATCCGGATACAACTGAATATCCTAATGATCCTACACTTATGCCGGACATAGTTTCCAATGCAGCTATAGTTATGGATGCGGCAACGGGACAGGTTCTTTATGAAAAGAACTCAGATGTAGGAAAATATCCTGCCAGTATTACCAAAATAATAACTGTGCTTATTGCCCTTGAACACAATCTTGATATGGACCAGATTGTTACCATGTCGGAAAATGCAATATGGGGAATAGATCGTTCAAGTACCAACATAGGTCTTGATGTAGGTGAGCAGGTCACCATCCGGGATCTTTTATATGCAACAATGGTCAACTCCGCCAATGAATGTGCTTACGCATTAGCTGAATTAGTAGGTGGTGATGTGGAAAACTTCGCCAAGATGATGAATGAAAAGGCGGAAGAATTAGGTTGTAAGCACACTCATTTTGTTACACCTAACGGACTCCATGATGACGACCATTACACAACTGCCTATGACATGGCTTTGATAATGCGTGCTGCCATACAAAATGATCAATTCCGCGAGATTGCCGGAACTGTAAGTTATACAATTCCACCTACCAATTTAACGGATGAATCAAGACCTTTATGGACCGGAACCAAAATGATCAATCCCGCCAACCCCAATTACTATGAATATTGTGAGGGCGGTAAAAACGGATATACGACTAATGCCAATAATACCTTAGTTACCTTTGCAAAAAAAGACGGATTAGAACTTATATGTGTGGTATTAGACTGCGACGGTCAGAAATATACATTTTCAGACTCTAAAGCTCTGTACAATTATTGTTATAACAACTATATGTATTTCTATCCTCTGTCAGACTTTACATTTAGTACTGATTCTGACGAAGAGACCGAACCGGATTATATTCTCAATAATTACTATAACAGTCTGAACCACGAGCTTATAAATTTAACTGTAGATAAAAATTACTGTCTGCTTATTAACAAATCTACAGATACCACTAAAATTGAACGACAGATCAACCTGTTTGATAAGTCATCAGATAACATATTAGGTGAAATTGACTTCTTTTATCAGGGAGAACAGATAGGTTCTACTCCAATAACCAACGGAACACCTTCTCTCTCTTCCCAGATAAGCGCCGCCAAAGATGACAATAAAGAAAGTAAAGTAAAGGTACCCTTTAAGAATAAATTGCCGATAACCATTGGCATCATTGCAATTATTGTAATTCTTGCCAGTCTCTCAATAGTACTACACAGAGTAATTCAGGAAAACAAACGAAATGAGAGACGAATGCGTTATACCAATGACCACAGACCGAAACGCCGTAGAAAAAGAAGAACGTATAAAGATAATGATTACTACTTTTAATCTACTATAGGCAATTGCGAAACGCATATTCTTTGTTTTGCCTTTGTACATATTATACAGTTCCATTGCAGGCACGCTCTCGCTGCTTGTCGCACGCAGCGGTACTAATGCACCAAAACACGGTGCATAAGTGCCGGCGGCTCCAAAGCACCTGCGTATGGAATCTGTACAATATGCACAAGGCAATCAACTGTATTGATGCGTTTCGCAATTACCTATTAATCTACTATAATATGAGGAAACAAGATGACAAACGAAGAACAGAATCCACTAAGTATAATTGAAGAAGCCAATACAAAGACCTTGGATTATTTTAATAAGACCTATCTCAGTAATCTCGAATTGGTGCAGAAATTGAAAACCGAGCTGTTTGAATTGGAAGTTCAGATAGAGACACTCCAAAAAACGCGGGATTTATATACTTATCAGGGCGAAGACAGGCGTAATGTATTTTCTCCCCTCACAGATATAAGGAGTTCGTCTGTGAGCAGAGGTGCTCAACTTGGCGAACAGGTCAAAGCTTTAGAAGATGCCAAAGAAAGTCTGGAAAACCGCATTGCGCAATTAGAAGCTGATATATCATTTTATAAAGAACAGGTTGACATGCTTTCAAAAGCAAGTAAATGTATCCATACAGTTTTGATTGGAAAGAAGGAAAGTAAGAATATCCTTGCTGATGAAAGTGGTGATACCGGAATAGAATTTATCGAGACTGCGGACACCGAGGATAAATCAACTCATAACTATAATATGCTTCGCTTAGAGGATTATGAGAGATATCGTTGTGCCAATTCACTTAATAAGAATGTTAAAGAAGAATTGATATCTAATCTGAATAAACTTGACGTTTTAAAATGGCTTTTGCACTCTGACATAGGGCGAGCCATGGTCACACTTACCGAACTTCACAATTCCTCAGAAAATGTTCTTAATTCATTAGATAAAGTATTATATCGACTTAATTACAATGTGGATACCAAGCAGCCTATATGGGATCAGGTAGATAAACTGATAGATGCCTATAAGAAAATCCATCCTGAGTGCATGATTGATTACTCCTGTGACTGTACCGAACATGAGTTAAATATTCCACCGGTTATAACCGTCAGACTTATAGCAATGCTAAGAGAAATATTTAATAACATTTTCAAACACAGTAATGCCAACAGGGTAACAGCCAAGATATTTATAAGCAGCAGACTTATCGACGTATACGTCAATGACAACGGCGTAGGTATTCCGGAGGATTATCTTGACCGGGCAGCATGGCATTCAGGACTTCACAAACTGCACGAGACCATTTATCAATTAGATGGAAAGCTTCAGATTGAAGGTGACTTAATATCAGGTACCAATGTGAGGTTCTCCTTCCCTATAAAACAGCCATCACTAAACTCAGCCAGAGGCTTCGTTAAGTGAGTACGTATATTTGAAAGTAACACTCATCTGCGCCCTCCGAGCTTGATTCGTTAACTTTCAAAGTAAGAGATAGACTAACACATAAAGGAGTACAACCAAATGAAAGAACAAATTATCGACATAATTGCAAATGCATCAGAATTAGACCATACTACAGTTGCGGATCTTTTAGAGATACCCCCGAAAGCTGACATGGGCGATTTCGCATTTCCATGCTTCCAGCTTGCAAAAACTTTGAGAAAGGCACCACCATTAATTGCATCAGAAATAGCAGAAAAGATTGGTGATGTTGATATATTGGAGAAGTTAGAGGTAAAAGGAGCATACATCAACTTCTCCATCAAAAAGGAAATGTTTGTTAAATCCATGTTAGAGACAGCAGATGTGGATAACTTCGGTTCATCTGATATGGGAAATGGAAAAACCATCTGTATTGACTATTCTTCTCCTAACGTAGCCAAGAACTTTCATGTCGGCCATCTTCGTACAACAATCATTGGTAACTCCCTATATAAGATATTCTCCAAATTAGGCTATAAAGTTGAACGTATAAATCACTTGGGTGATTGGGGTACTCAATTCGGAAAACTCATTGTCGCATATAAGAAATGGGGCAACAAAGAAGATGTAGAACGGGACGGCGTAGCTGAACTTATGCGCCTCTATGTTAAGTTCCATGAAGAAGCAGATAAAGACGACACCTTAAATGACGAGGCCCGTCACTGGTTCAATGAAATGGAAAATGGTAATGGGGAAGCTTTAGATATCTGGCAGTGGTTTGTGGATATAAGTCTTAAAGAATACAAAGGAACTTATGAATTACTTGGCATGGAATTCGACCATTATATGGGCGAAAGTTTCTACCGTGATAAAACAGCAGATGTTGTTGACCGCCTGGAAAAAGCAGGCTTATTGCAGGAAAGTCAGGGAGCTAAAATAGTAGATCTTGAAGAATATAATATGGCACCCTGCCTCATTATGAAAAAAGACGGAAGTACAATATATGCTACGCGCGACCTTGCAGCGGTTATCTATCGAAAAGATCGTTGGAACTTTGAAAAGTGTCTGTATGTTACCGGTCAGGAACAGAAACTTCACTTTGCACAGGTATTCAAAGTAATCGAACTACTGGGTAATGACTGGGCTAAGGACAGCCTTGTCCATATCCCTTACGGCCTAGTCAGTCTTGAGGGTGCAAAACTTTCAACCAGAAGCGGTAATATAATATATGCTGAGGATATATTAAAGGAAGCTATAGAGAAGGTTAAAGAAATTATCGTTACCAAGAATCCGGACCTTGAAGATAAAGACGAAGTATCAAGAAAAGTCGGTGTCGGTGCGATAATATTTAATGACCTGTATAATCAGCGAATCAAGGATGTATCTTTTAAATGGGATAAGGTACTTAACTTTGACGGTGAGACCGGACCTTATGTACAGTACACCTACTGTAGATGTGCAAGTATTCTTCGAAATACATCCTATGATGAAAACACAGAAATTAACTGCAGTCAAATTCTTGACGAGCCGGCAATAGCACTGCTTAAAGAAATCAACCGTTTCCCTCAGGTAGTGAAAGATGCCGCAGAGAAATATGAGCCATCCGTAGTTGCACGTTTCGCAATGGATGTGGCACAATCCTTCTCCCGTTTCTATAATGCAGATAAAGTTTTGGTGGATGATGAGGAGCTCAGAAATGCAAGACTCAAACTTGTTTCACTTACCAGGTCTACTTTGAAAGACTCTCTTTCACTCCTTGGAATTGAGTGTCCTGAGCAGATGTAACCAATCAGACTATGCTTGTATTAGAAATGGGCTGCCCATAAAGGCAGCCCATTTTTCATCTATATGATCCGTTCTTCTTTTTCTTCTCCTGCTTCTCTGCATATAACATTGTATCAGCTATATCAAGAAGTTTATAGAGATCAACATCTTCACGACATTCAAACTCACAATATCCGGTACTCATCTCTATTGGATAAGGTTTTCCGACAAGAGCATTGTGGTTTTCGGTTATAATCTCCATTCTCTGTTTTATTTCCGGACCTTTACCTTCTATCTTAACAACCGCAAGACACACAAACTCGTCACCACCGAAACGACTGACTATGTCTGAACTTCTAAATGTATCTAACAGTATATTAGCAATTTCCTTAAGGGCAAAATCACCATCATCATGTCCGTAGATATCATTTATCATCTTAAGGTTATCCATATCTGAGTAGAATACCAAAGCGGTCTTGCCACGATTCTTCTTATCCTTGATAGCCTTCTCTGCATTTTCTATAAACCCTCTTCGGTTGTATACTCCCGTCAGTTCATCGGATTTGGAAATCTCGTCAAGAACAGTATTGTTCTCTTCTATCTTCTTAAGATTGCTTTCCAATTCTCTCTGAATATTCCTCTGCTTCTCAATAAGAATAAGGGACTTAAGAGCAGAAGATAATTGAATACTTATTGGCGTTACGCAATCGAAATTGGTATAGTCAACCTCACACAAGAGGACTCCGTACACTTCCTCAAAAGAATACAGCGGTGTAAGAACCATAGTGACCCGGTGCTCCGGAAGATAACCATTATCAAACATATCATTAATGGATATTTCGCAGTCTTCCATCGAAAGGACTCCCACCACTCCGTCAACCTCATATGCTTTGAGATTCACAGTCTGTGGCTGTACCCATGCATCACCTCTGTAATGCTTGATTATATCTTTGAAGGACAGCATATATGCACTGGCAACACCTATCTTACCAAACTGAGTGAACATAGACTGGTAAGCTTCCTCTGTATTACCGTCATATACAAATATCTCACTGGTCATTCGATTTACCATCTCAGATATTCCCATTATATGTTCCTGCTTCTTTTCTAACATCTGGCTGTTATACATGCTAAATGTACGGAATATCATGGAAAACAGTTCGGATAATTGTAATCTGTCTTTATCGTTATCCAAAAAACGATTTACCTGTCTTTGGAAAACCATCAGCATATTGAACATCTTCTCCGTGGTAGTATAGGATAGTATTGGATCCTGAATTACTACTGAAAACAGTTCTTTAATATGCTTCTTTTCACTTTCAAATTCTTTATTCTTAACTGCATCGAAAAGTACATACATAAATTCCTTCATGTGCACTTTGATATCTCCTATGGCATTTCCAAGGCTGTATTCTCCAAAAAGATAATCATAAATGCCTTTAATCGGAAGATTTTCCTTGTCATATACCGGCATCAGATCCATCTCGGATTCATACGTAGTTATCTCCGAACTGTCGCAGCCACAGGATTCTCTGTTAATAAAGTATGTATCTATCTTAAACTCATACTTAGGATTTTTGATAAATTCTTTTGTGTTTTCAACTGCACGGAAGGCAAGACTTGCAGCGCTTGCATCTACAGTTGTAAGAGACGGGATAATACTTGAAGAAAATGGTGCATTATCAAATCCGGTTACTAATATATCTTTGCCGATTTGCATTCCTCTTTTCTTGAATACATTATATCCGCCATATGCCATAAGATCACTGGCAAACATAACTGCATCAAGATTGGGATTTCTTTCAAGCAGATCTTCAACCACATCCTCACAGGCTGCTTCAAAATTACCATACACAACCCTGCTCTCATCATAGGCTATCCCATTTTTTTCAATAGAGTCTTTATATACCTGTAATCTTTCAACAGCATCACCATTAGTAAGGGGGCCACTTACAAAGCCGATATTTCTTGCATTGTGATGTTCGATTAAATGATTCACTGCTGCTTCAAGACCGACTTTGTTATCAAATGTTACGGAAGGAAATCCATCAAAAGATGTGAACAATGTAACTACCGGAATATCGGGTAAGTTATTAAGAAATTCTATCTGACTCTCATATTTTGTCCGGCATCCTATATTACCCATCATAACATAAAGAACATCTATATTCTTGTCTGTAACAAAACGACTTATCATATTATATTGATATTCGTATCTGTTATGATCATCCAAAAAATCTCTAGAATCTAAGTATTTCATCGGAAAGATATAAAGATTAGCATCAATACTTATAGCACCTAGTTCCGCACCTCTGCAAGTCTGCTGGGTAAAACTGGAATCTATATCATCAATCAATAATCCAACCTTAATACGTTTATCCATCGAATTTCCCTCTCCCTGGTAATAATCAAATTTGGCTATATGTACAAAGACTTTTTATCTATTGTTCAAATACAGATAAAAGAAGTTATGCATTTACCAAAATAATGGTATTAGTATATCATACTTTATATAAAAAGTCATATTTTTTTCATTTGTACAACAACATAAATAGCGGCGTGATGTAATGAGCAAATATCTGCCTGTTTTGCCGACTTCCGGTTACAGGACAGAAGAAAAAAACAATGTATATCTACTCAGTCATAGTGCCAATTCTGGTAGTTTTGGGAATTGCGCTGTACTGACTGCCGTTGACTTTAACTGAGTCGACCAGTTCACCATCCTCATATATATGTTTCCATACTTCAACATAATAACCTGTATGCGCCTCTGTAACATTTGTTGTTCCTGATGGTAAATACTCATCATAGATGGTTCTTTCCTCACCCGGCTGATAAGTCTCAAGCACCTGTGTCTCAAATTCTATCCTTCTGTTGGAAGCTCTGGTTTCATGCCCGTAAATGGCAACTGAAATTGTACCTCCTCCTGCATATGCATCTATATATATAGGATACCCGGTATTATTAGTGAATTTGAAATCCTGATATCCTTCAGCAATTGCTGCGTCCATTCCCATATCTACATAACTGACTGTCATGGAGTGAGGATATCTTTCATCTACCTGTAATTCAGCTTCTAAGACAGCATCATACAATGTTGTGGCAACCTGACATATTCCTCCTCCAAGTCCATCTACAAGTTCTGCATTAATATACTGTCCCGCATTTTGATATCCATTTTCTTCAGTAAATGGAGCTACCGTATTGTAGACAGAAAACTGATGTCCCGGCAGAACAACATTATCAGCAATTTTTTTTGCACCTACAACAAGATTACTTATTCTTTCCGAATTCCTGTTGTTATATTCCGTAACGGCTCTTCCCAATAAACTGTCAACACCATAAAAATCTTCTTCCGAATATTCCGGATCAATTTCTTTGGTAACTGCATTGATATTAACATCTTTACTATTCCAGGTTTTTTTGATTTCCTCTTCTACCAACGCAACTGTATTGCCATAATCAATACCCAATCCCTTTTCGCTGGGATAAACTACAAATTCACCATCGGACCTGACCATGGTTGAATCCACAGGTTCCTTTACCATATTTTCCGCTTCGTCTGCCAGTTTTTTCTGGAGGCTTGTTTTATCTATGCTCTTTTTCGGAATCAACGTAACGTTATCTTTCTTTAATGTCAATATCTCTTTATATCTGTTGAGAATATTTCCTGTTCTGCCATATGTAAGAGCATCGCATACTGCATCCTCATACTCAACCGACAAATCAATTTTATCAAAAGTAGTATTATATTTTCCTAATGAATCAGAAAAAATAATCTTTCTTTTTCCCATTTCTTTTTTATACTTCTCATATTGTTCTTTCGCCTTTTCGAAATCCAGTCCGCTTACATCAACTTCATCCAAAAATATACCCTCATATATTTTACCGGAATGAATAAGTTCTTCTCTTGAAACCTTTGCCGAACTGTTAAGATTTTTCTCTCTTTCAGCTATCATTGGTTTTACCAATTTTCCAATAACAAGATTACTAACCGAATAAATGATTCCGCATATTATAGCTAAGAACACTACTGCAAAAATTGTTCTTCTTATATATAAACGAATTTTTCTTTTTCTTCTGTTCTGTTTTTTAGATTCTTTCATTTTTCACCTGTATATCATATATCTTTTCTAATTAGTTTTTTCCAGTTTCTCATTATACAACACTCCTTTTGAAATTCAAGGTTTTGCTCAAATAAATTATTGTTTACCTTAGTAAGTAGTGGTCGAAACTCTTATACGTTTTTGATATTGTGAACGGCTCCAGTGACTTTCATCATCGCTTAGGGACCCGCTTGCGCTCGCGTTGCATCACGTAGCAGTACTAAATTCGTGAACAAGTTCACTCATT
>JAFUGT010000032.1 GCA_017469275.1 Lachnospiraceae bacterium | reverse complement strand
TTGATACCGGAGAGTATGATTTTACATCCACAGGTTCTGAAAGAGAGGATATGCTTAAAGCCTATTATGACAGCAGTATGTATGAGAGCATGTATAAGCAGTTGAAAAATATGGTGAGTCTTCCCGAAGACAATTGGAAGATATCCGGCATGGCTGTTGTCAATGTCAAAAGCAAAGAGGTGCTGGTATCTGATACCCGGATGAACAGGGTTTTAGTAAGTGAGCTTTACGGAGAAAAGGCCGGAAAATTCACAGGAGTATCTAATGGAGGAAACAATCTGCGGGAAGAGACTATAAGCTCCGATGGCGGGAAATGTCAGGCAATTGCAAGAAGCTTGGACGGCATAGGTCTTTCAGGTTATTGTCTTGTTGCGTTAGTTGATTATCAGGATTCTTTCAAAAATGCTGCTACTGAATTTAAAAACTTTGTTAAGACTGCTGTCATTGTTTACATTATATCAAGTATAGCAATTCTTGTTTTGCTTTATTTTGAGAATCGTGATATGCATGCCGTGGCAAGAATGTTGAAATTGTTAGCAGAGGGCAGAGGTGTAATGACTAATCCTTCAGTCAGGGGTAAAGATCTTGTTTCTATGAAGAACAGTGCCTTTGAGATAGACAAGAATATAACAAGCATGAATCATACAAAGTATAAGATATTTGAGGCTTATTACAGATTTGCACCTAAGTCTATAGAGGTAATGCTTGATAAGGCATCCATTACAGAAGTGGAGATCGGAGATATGTCTGATATAGCAGGCACTATTGCCATTCTTTCCATGAAGGACAAGAATAGGACTGACAAAGAATCGCTGGCATATATGAATAAGATCTTTGCCATTATGGAAAATAGCAGGGATGAGTATGGAGGTATATATATATCTAATAACGAGATTCTTTCCAGAGCCAGATTCCTTTTCCCGGATAACAATAACAGTAATGCTGTAGGATTTGGCATAGAAGTACTTAACAGTATACGTGAGTGGAAAAAACGGGAGAATATAGACTCTCTGGTAATGCTTCACCATACAACATTTTCATACGGAATATGTGGCACAGATACTCAAAGCATGGCGTTATTGACTTCAGAAGAGCTGGAGAAGCTTTCATCCGTAGCAAAGTGGTTAAGAGGCTTAAGAGTCTCCATGGTGATCACTGAAACGGTTCTTGAGAGAGAGGACGGTCTTGATGATATTCGCTATATTGGATTCATTAACACAGTTGCTAATGATCGATTGAAATTATATGAGGTGCTTGACGCACATGGAAACAGAGAGGCTGATGTAAGAAAGAAAAATAAGGATGATTTTGAAGAAGCAATAAGATTGTTCTATGCAAAGGATTTTTATCTGGCAAGGAATATTTTTACTGATATTTTACGTGAGACACCTGAGGATGGATTGGCAAAATGGTATCTGTTTGAATGTGAAGAACAACTTAATGAAACTGCCGATGACATATTCACAGGTGCACTGCATATATAATGATTGACAGGAAGGAATGGCAATGGGTAGTTTGTTTCAAGTTATGATCAATGCTATAAAGGCGCGGTTTACCCGGATTGTTACCAAGCTTAGGATGTTCACCCAGAGGGATTATCTTAAGACCAGGGTAATAGAAAAACTACGTCAGTTTTTCCAGCGGCTTTTTTCAGTTAAACCTAAGGATAAGGATGATTATTATGGTGTGTTTGGCTGGCTTATATCCAAGAAGCTTGCTTTTGCTATAGTTATTGTTGTGGGAGTATTATCCCTTATATATGCCTATTATACATACCCTTCGCTTTTTCCTAATAAGAATACGGATTATATCAAAACTTATCCCTATAATTCCATAATGCTCAAGTTTGCAAAGGGAGATGTGAGAATCACGGGCGCGTCCAAATATCTTGCCTATGAAGGCAGTGTTTCAAAGGGAAAGTGTAATGGCATTGGAACCTTATATAATCCCAGAGGTAATGTGGTATATCAGGGGAATTTCACTGAAAGCATGTATGAAGAACAAGGAAGCTTCTATTATCCTGACGG
>JAFUGT010000031.1 GCA_017469275.1 Lachnospiraceae bacterium | reverse complement strand
TTTTGTGCATATTATGCAGTTCCAACACAGACACGTTCTCACTCCGTTGCTCACGTAGCGGTACTAAATTCGTGCTTTGCACTCATTAAGTACCGACGGTCGCAAAGGGTCTGTTTATGGAATCTGTATAATATGCACAACAGGATATACATCATTTGAGCGTTTCGCAAACGCCTATTAGTGTTATTGATGGAAAGGAGAGATAGACATGGATATGCGAATTAATCAGATGACTCCGCAGGCGCCGGTTGAGCAGCAGACTCAGGCACCGAAGGGTGATGACAGCTTTCGTTTTACACTGGTAAGTCATATTGAGAATAGTGAACTACAGGAAAAGCTCTCCAATCTTATGAAAGATATTGAGGAGCAGGGAAGCAAGATTGCGAAGCACATGGATATCAAGGATATGAAGAGATATCGTGCACTTGTCAAAGAGTTCATGAATGAAGTTACCGCTAATTCCCATGAATTCTCAAGAGAGAATTTCCTCGACAGACGCGGACGTCACAGAGTATACGGAATTGTCAAAGAGGTTGATAAGTCTTTGGATGATCTTGCGGCAGAGCTTCTCAAAGATGAGAAGGACAATCTTGCGATTCTCGGAAAGATCGATGATATTCGTGGAATGCTTATGGATATTTCGACCTGATTTGTTTTGAAGATATTAATGAATCATGTTATTTTTTGAAGGTTATTATTAATATATACATTAATTATTATTACAATTATCTACAAGTGATAACTGTACAGAGAGGATGAGATGTATGGCAAACTATAGTGATATTATAGGTCATGAGGACATAGTCAAACATTTTAAAAACAGTATTGAATTGGGTAAGGTGTCCCATGCTTATATTCTTAATGGGGAAAAGGGTTCAGGTAAGAGAACTTTGGCGGCGGTTGTTGCTAAGTCGCTGCAATGCGAGGAGGGCGGACCTGATCCGTGTGGCAAATGCAGGTCATGTCTTCAGGCTGAGTCGGGTAATCAACCGGATATTATATGGGTTAATCATGAAAAGACGAGTATCATATCCGTTGATGAAGTCAGACAACAGATTGTAAATGATGTTGAGTTGAAGCCGTATAGCAGCAGATACAAGATATATATTGTTCCGGATGCTCATTTGATGAATCCGCAGGCGCAGAATGCTCTTCTTAAGACGTTGGAAGAACCGCCTGAGTATGCAATCATTTTGCTTCTGGCAAATGGTATCGGAAAGTTTCTTCCTACGGTGCTGAGCAGGTGTCTTATTCTGAACTTTAAACCTGTTGAACCACTTCAGGTTGTGGAATATCTGATAACCAAATTAAATGTTGAGCAGAAAAAAGCGAGGTTCTGTGCCGATTTTGCTCAAGGCAATCTGGGTAAGGCTATCAGACTTGCCATTTCGCCTGAGTATAATGAATTGTTAGAAGACAGTGTCAGGATACTGCGTCGTATTCAGGATATGGATATGGAGGACACTATTTTGGCTATTAAGAATCTGGGTAAATATAAGTTGGATATAACGGATTATATGGATATTATGACCATGTGGTTCAGAGATATATTGATGGTCAAGATATCCAATTCGCCTAATAAATTATTGTTTAAGGATGAATATTCCAATCTTAAGAGGCAGGCAAGTATGATGTCCTATGAGGGAGTTGAGGAAGTCATCCGCGCGCTTAATAAAGTTAAGATTCGTCTTGAAGCCAATGTCAATTTTGATATAGCGATGGAGTTGTTACTGCTCACCATCAAGGAACATATAAAATAAGGAGACATGAATAATGACAGAAGTTATTGGTATTAGATTCCGGAAAAATGGTAAGATATATTTCTTTGCGCCGGGAGATATAGAGATAGAAGTTGGAGATGCGGCAATAGTGGAGACAATCCGCGGCGTTGAGTATGGTAAGGTTGTACTCGGAAGACGAGAGATTGATGAGACTCAAATGACGAGTCCGTTAAAACCTGTTATCAGAAAAGCCACTCCTGAAGACGATCGTCGAAATGAGGAGAATAAGGTTAAATGCAAGAAAGCCTTTGATGTTTGTCTTGAAAAGATAGCCGCTCATAATTTGGATATGAAACTTATAGATGTCGAATATACTTTTGACAATAATAAAGTACTTTTCTATTTTACGGCTGACGGTCGTGTGGATTTTAGAGAGCTGGTTAAGGATCTGGCTGCTGTGTTCCGCACAAGAATAGAGCTTAGACAGATCGGTGTTCGTGATGAGACAAAGATTATGGGTGGAATCGGTATTTGCGGAAGAGAGCTATGCTGTAACACACATTTATCGGATTTTGTACCGGTGTCGATTAAGATGGCTAAGGAACAGAACCTGTCTCTTAATCCGACTAAGATATCAGGTGTTTGCGGAAGACTCATGTGTTGTCTCAAGAATGAGCAGGAGACCTATGAATACTTAAATGACAGGTTGCCTAATGTGGGTGATCGGGTTAAGACTATTGACGGACTCCGCGGAGAAGTGAGCAGTGTGAGCGTAATAAGACAGAAAGTCAAAGTGATTGTTGAACTTCCTGATGATGAAAAAGAGATTCGTGAATATCACGCGGAAGAATTAAAGTTCAAGCCTAAGAAACGCCGCAATAACGAGAAGGTTGATGCAGAACTCAAGGCGTTAGAAGCACTTGAAAAGAAGGAGACAGGTTCAAGGATTGACTGATGATGGAATAAAGATGAATCTAGTACATGAAGATGAGAGATTAGATGATCTGCAATGCAAAGGATACCAACTGATTCAGAAGCCTGAGGGCTTCTGTTTTGGCGTGGATGCAGTTTTGTTATCTGACTTTGTGAAAATTAAACCCGGTCAAAATGTGCTGGATCTCTGCACCGGTAGTGGAGTGATTCCCATTCTTCTTGCTGCAAAGACTTCTGCCGGACATCTGACTGGATTAGAGCTGCAGGAAGACTATGCAGATATGGCTACGAGAAGTGTTAGATACAATCATTTAGAGGATAAGATTGACATTCTTTGTGGGGATGTCAAAGAGGGAAAGAAGCTGTTTCAACCGGCTTCTATTCAGGTTGAAAAAGTTAATCCGCCAAATATGACAGATAATCATGGTCTTAAGAATGTGTATGAGCCGAAGACCATAGCAAGACACGAGGTGGCACTGTCCCTTGAAGATGTTATATCCCTTGCCTCATATGTGTTGCCGGAAAGCGGCAATTTCTTCATGATACATAAGCCCTTTCGGTTGGCAGAGATATTCTGCAGGATGAGAGAGTACCACATAGAACCGAAACGTATGCGTCTTATTCATCCTTATGTGGATAAAGAGCCGACTATGGTGATGATACAGGGAACCAAGGGAGGCAGACAGAGAATAACGGTTGAGGCGCCGCTTATAGTGTATAGCGAGCCACAGGTGTATAGTGAGGAGATACACAGAATTTATGGGAAGTAAAATTAATGTTTGCGCGTTAAAGTGAGCCATGCGCAGACTATGTATAATGCTCAGTGAGAGCTTGCTCGCATAAGAGCATTTATACATTAGTCTGCATACGGCGGCGCACAATGTCCAGGGGACATTGGTACTGCGCCGACCGAAGTGGAACGAAGACCGCCGCGACACCGAGCAGCTTTGCTGCAAAGGTATCGGCATGGCTCAGTATAGTGAGCGAAACTCTTATACGTTTT
>JAFUGT010000030.1 GCA_017469275.1 Lachnospiraceae bacterium | reverse complement strand
TTGTATATTGCCATTATCACATTGGCGGGAGTGCTGATTTCTCATACATTTCATGTGCCTGATACCGCTAATATAACTACTGCGGTTTTATGTATAGGCGGAGGTCTTCTTGGAGGAATGTTAAGTTAACGGGTGTTTATCCATGCAAGCATGTCAAAGCACATATTCTAACTTATATCTACTGTGAATAGTAACTACTGTTTAAAAAATTCGTAAAAGCCCTTATTTTTCGTTGACCTTAGAAAAACGTTGTGATATACTTATAAAATATTTGTGGTATTTTGCCCTTTTGACAGGATTAAGTACCATCGGATACCATTTATATTATCGCTATAACCTATAATAGTACAGGGCGTAACGGATATGGATGGATATACTAATAAGAATGAGAGGAAGATATAATGAAGCATATTAAGACTTTGACAGACAAGACTTTGAAGAACACTATGGAAAAGGGTGGTTGTGGCGAGTGCCAGACATCATGCCAGTCAGCCTGCAAGACATCTTGTACTGTAGGTAATCAGACTTGTGAGAACAAATAATTAACAATACATGCAATTAATGAGAGCTGTTGCACTGCCGGAATTACTCCGATTTGAAACAAGCAGCGTGGCGGCTCATTCGTTGTGCTTATATGTTAATCTGTAGATTTGAGTCCGATAACTTTGCAATACTATAGAGATACACAAGACTTGTAGAAGGTCTATAATGAGAAGCACAGCGAGGAATTAAGAGGTAATAAAGTGGTACATCAATATAAAAATAACGGTTACAATATTGTGCTGGACGTGTGTAGCGGTTCAGTTCATGTTGTTGACGATCTTGTATATGATGTGATCGCATTGTATGAGGATAATACACCTGAAGAGATAGCGGATAGGCTTACTGAGTATCCGAAAGAAGAGATATTGGAAGCCTGTGAGGAGATCAGTGAGCTAAAAGAAGCAGGACAGCTCTTTACAGAAGATGTGTATAGAGATGCCATTGTGGATTTTAAGAAGAGAAAGACAGTTGTTAAGGCGCTTTGTCTGCACATAGCACATGATTGTAATCTTGCCTGCAAGTATTGCTTTGCGGGAGAGGGAGAATATCATGGTGACAGGTCTTTGATGAGCTACGAGGTCGGGAAAAAAGCACTTGATTTTCTGATTGCCAATTCCGGTAATCGTGTGAATCTGGAGGTTGATTTCTTTGGCGGAGAGCCGCTTATGAATTTTCAGGTGGTTAAAGATCTTGTTGCATATGGAAGATCACAGGAAAAAGAACATAATAAGAAGTTCCGGTTCACACTTACAACCAATGGTGTATTGTTAGATGATGAAGTTATGGAATTTGCCAATAAGGAAATGGCAAATGTGGTATTGTCGATAGACGGTCGTAAAGAAGTCCATGATGCCATGCGCCCCACAAGAAACGGTAAGGGTAGTTATGATCTGATAATTGATAAGTTCAAGAAGATGGCTGAGTCAAGGAATCAGACTAATTACTACGTGAGGGGAACATTTACTCATCACAATACAGACTTTTCAAAGGATGTTCTTCATCTGGCGGACATGGGCTTTAAGCAGATATCAGCGGAGCCTGTTGTTGCAGGACCTGATATGGACTATGCCATCACACCGGAGGATGTTCCTAAGATATGTGAAGAGTATGATCTTTTAGCTAAAGAGATGGTAAGAAGAGAACGTGAAGGAAAGGGCTTTAATTTCTTTCATTTCATGATAGATTTATCCGGAGGACCTTGTATATATAAGAGGCTTTCTGGATGCGGCTCGGGAACGGAGTATCTGGCGGTAACCCCTTGGGGAGATCTGTATCCCTGTCATCAGTTTGTGGGACTTGAGGATTTCAAGGTCGGCAATGTGGATGAGGGTATTACCAATACCGATGTCGTGGACGAGTTCAAGCTTTGCAATGTATATGCAAAGCCCAAATGTAGAGATTGTTTTGCGAGATTCTACTGTAGCGGTGGATGTGCCGCCAATTCATATAACTTCCACGGTAATCTCACCGATGCATACGAAGTGGGATGCGATCTGGAAAAGAAAAGAGTAGAATGTGCAATCATGATAAAGGCTGCTTTAGCCGAAGAAGGAGAGTAAAAGGGAAATGAGAAAGTCAAAAAGGAACAGTGTGCTTACCATATTAGTGTTTCTGTTTGCACTGGCTCTTGGTGCTTATACAACAGTACAGGGTCTTGGAAAGCATGAAATTGGAAAAGCAGAGAACATTATTTTAGGTCTTGATCTTGCGGGCGGTGTAAGTATTACTTATCAGATCACAGATGAGAATCCTACGGCACAGGAGATCAGTGATACTAAGACGAGATTGCAGCAGCGTGCTGATGTGTACTCAACTGACAGTAGTGTTTACCAGGAAGGTACAGACAGATTCAGTATTGAAATTCCGGGTGTATCGGATGCCAATAAGATCTTACAGGATCTTGGTAAGCCGGGTGCTTTGGAATTTATGGATGAAGATAATTATCAGAAGTTTGCGGCAGGTGAAGAGTACGAGACAGTTCTTACCGGTTCAGACGTTAAGAATGCATCTGCGGCAATAGATAATTCCGGAACTGTTCAGGAATATGTTGTTCAGTTGGCATTTACAGACGAAGGAACCAAAAAGTTTGCTGATGCAACAACTGCTAATGTAGGAAAACGTATCTATATCATATATGACGGTGAGGTTGCTTCTGCACCTACAGTCCAGACAGCTATTACAGGTGGTAATGCGGTAATCAATGGTATGGAGAATGACGAAGAGGCTAACCAGCTTGCAGAGACAATCCGTATCGGTGCACTTCCACTTAGCTTAGAGGAGTTACGTTCTAATGAGGTTGGTGCTACACTTGGACAGGATGCCCTTTCTACAACATTGAAGGCAGGCGCTATCGGAATGGGTCTTGTGGCAATCATCATGATCGTGCTTTATCTGCTTCCCGGTTTTGTATCGGTATTGGCACTTTGTGCATATGTTATATTGATGCTTCTTTGCCTGAATGGTTTCAACGCCAGCTTAACACTTCCGGGTCTTGCCGGTATCGTTCTTTCAATCGGTATGGCGGTGGATGCCAACGTTATTATATTCACTCGTATTAAGGAAGAACTTGGAGCAGGCGCAACTGTCAAATCAGCTATTGATTCCGGATTTAATAAGGCGGCATCAGCTATCCTGGACTCTAACATAACAACTCTCATTGCGGCTGTAGTGCTTTATATCATGGGTATCGGTTCTATCAAAGGATTTGCCCTTACTCTTGGAATCGGTATTGTACTTTCAATGTTCACAGCCCTTTTTGTAACAAAACATCTTTTAAAGGCTATATATACATTAGGTGCGACCAATCCTAAACTTTATGGTTCTAAGAAGGAGCCTAAGGTTGGAGGATTTGTTAAACTTTCAAAGGTAACATTTACAATCTCAATCATTGCTGTATTGTCAGGTCTTATCGCCCTTCCGATATTCAAGAGTAAGACAGGTTCTACCCTTAATTACAGTCTTGAGTTCACAGGCGGTACATCAATGACTGTTGATTTTGAGGATCACTATGATCTTGCTAAGGCTGAGAGTGATATACTTCCTGTTATCTGCGAAGCTGCCGGAATTTCTGATTCAGAAGTTCAGGTTCAGAACGTTCAGGACAGTAATGAAATTGTATTCAAGACTCCTGAACTGAAGGTTGACCAGCGTGATGCTGTGGAGACAGCACTTGAAGATAAGTTCAAGGTTAAGGAATTCAATGTTGAGAATATCAGTTCTACAATCAGTGGTGAAATGCAGAGAAATGCTATTGTATCGGTTATCATTGCTACAATATTGATGCTTATATATATTGCATTCAGATTCAGTGATGTTAAGTTCGGTGCCGCTGCGGTACTTGCCCTTTTGCATGACGTATTGGTAGTATTTGCGGTATACTCAATCGGAAGACTTTCGGTTGGTAACACATTTATTGCATGTATGCTTACAATCGTAGGTTACTCTATTAACGCAACGATTATTATCTTCGACCGTATCCGTGAGAATCTTGTTATTATGAACGGTAAGGGAGAGACATATGAGAATATAGTTAATACTTCAATTTCTCAGACTTTGACACGAAGCATATACACGACACTTACCACATTTGTTATGATATTCATGCTCTATCTAATGGGTGTTACATCTATTAAAGATTTTGCACTCACACTTATGTGTGGTCTTATCTGTGGTGCTTACTCTTCAGTATGTATTACAGGTCCTTTGTGGTATATGTTCAAGACCAAAGCAGGTAAGAACGAGAAAAATGCAGGAAGTAAGAAGAATTCTACAAATAAGAAGAATTCTGACGGCAATAAGAAGAAAGCATAAAAACAATATATATGGGGCATGGCTTATACCATGCCCTATTGTTTTATATAATATTGTGTGTTTCTTATTATATAAAACGCTCCGCAAGAATATTACTAAAATTGGAGTTATAAATGTCAGATAGAAAGTGGATAATAAGGGCAAAACGTGCAGATTTTTACGCCCTTGGTAAAAAATTTAATATTGATCCTGTAGTGGCAAGACTACTCATAAACAGAGATATTGCAGAGGAAGATTTCGAAGATTTTTTGCACCCGGAAAACGCAGATTTTCACGACCCGTATCAGATTGAGGATATGAATCAGGCTATAAGAGTGGTGATTCATGGTCTTGAAGAAGGGCATAAGATGAGGATAATTTCTGATTATGATGTTGACGGAGTTATGTCTAATTATATTCTCTATAAAGGGCTAAAGAGAATCGGTGCGGATGTAGATTATGTTATTCCTCATCGCGTAAAAGACGGATATGGAATCAGTGAAGATATAATGGATAATGCCATAAAGGATGGGATTAAAACCATCATAACCTGTGACAACGGCATCGCTGCTTATGACGCTGTGAAACGTGCGAAAGAAGCCGGCATTGCGGTTGTAATTACTGATCATCATCAGGCTCCATTTCGGATGACAAATGGCGAAAAGGAATATATACTTCCACCGGCAGATGCAATTCTTAATTCAAAGAAAGAAAGCTGCAATTATCCATACAAAGAACTTTGTGGTGCGGGAGTGGCATACAAGTTTGTGGAGTGTCTTTATGACAAGCGGGGTGTTCCCGGTGAGGAAATGCTGCCATTTCTTGATTTTGTAGCCGTTGCCACAATATGTGATGTAGTACCCCTTACAGGTGAGAACAGACTGTTTGTGACAAAGGGACTTCCAAGACTTCGGCAATCAGAAAATGCAGGTCTTAGGGCGCTGATACGTGTAAACGAATTATCCGATGTTACAATTAATGCGGGACACGTAGGTTTTCGTATAGGTCCGTGTATAAATGCTTCGGGAAGATTGGAGAGCGCAAGGCTTTCTATGGAACTGTTCTTGGAAGAAAACGGCGAAGAAGCATTTAATAAGGCAAAGGAACTTAAAGAGATAAATGATGAAAGAAAGGCATTGACCCAGCAAGGTGTAGATAAAGCAGAGGAACTTGTGGGTGAATGTGCAACAGATAAAATATATGTTATATATATTCCTGAATGTCATGAGAGTCTTGCGGGTATAATAGCAGGAAGGGTAAAAGAGAGATATAACAGACCGGCATTCGTACTTACAGACAGTGAGGATGCCGATGTTCTTAAAGGTTCAGGCCGGTCTACGGAAGAATATCATATGTATGATGCTCTTAAAGAATGTGAAGATCTTCTGATAAAGTTTGGGGGGCATGCAGGCGCAGCCGGTTTTTCCCTTGAAAGAGATAAACTTGCGGATTTCAGAAAAAGATTAAATGAGTGTTGTAAGTTATCGGAGGATGATCTTGCACCTAAGGTAATGATAGATGTGGCAATGCCGATTTCGTATGTGACAGAAGATCTGATCGGTCAGCTTGATAATCTGGCACCATTTGGTCAGGGTAATCCCAAACCCGTATTTGCACAGAAAGATATCAGAATAAGATCTGCCAAAATACTTGGAAAAGAACAGAGTGTAGTCAAGGTGACCATGGAAGACCCGACCGGCTTTGTGGGCGAGGGAATATATTTTAATGCAAAGGAATTCTCTGATAATATTATAAGCTGGTTCGGACAGGAGGAGTATGATAAGCTGCTTCATGGATGGCTCAATAATGTCATGCTGAATATTATATATTATCCGGATATTAATGAGTTCAACGGTAACAGGACTATACAGTATAAGATTTCCGAATACTCGATGGCCGCAGTAAGGGAAGTGCTGTAAGTGTCCGTTTGACACCCATATAATATAATGTTATAGTTGTTAATAGTCTAACGTGAGGAAGGTGAGAATATGGCCGGAATAATGAATTTGGATAAACAATTGTCTACTCCTAAAGATTTTACACCACCTGAGGAGTTATACAAAACTTTAATAGATGAAGTTTTGAAATACCATCCAAATACTGATATTTCTATGATTGAAAAGGCTTATCATATAGCTGATAAGGCTCATGAGGGTCAGTTGCGCAAATCCGGAGAGCCATATATCATGCATCCTCTTTGTGTCGCTATTATACTGGCAGAGTTAGAGCTTGATAAAGAGACGATAGTAGCGGGAATACTACATGACGTTATTGAAGATACGATTATGACTGATGAGGAGATTGAGAAGGAATTCTCGCCGGAGATTCTTCTGCTGGTAGAAGGTGTTACAAAGTTGACACAGTTGAATTTCTCCCAGGATAAGATTGAGGTTCAGGCGGAGAATCTAAGAAAGATGTTTCTTGCCATGGCTAAAGATATCCGTGTTATTCTCATCAAGTTAGCGGATCGTCTTCACAACTTGAGAACACTCCAGTACCAGAGCCCTGCAAAGCAGATTGAGAAGTCGAGAGAGACACTTGACATTTATTCTCCTATAGCACACCGCCTCGGTATCAGTAAGATTAAGGTTGAATTGGATGATCTTTCCCTTCAGTATCTTGAACCTGAGAAATTCAAAGAGCTAAAGAACGAGATAGATGAATGCCTTGAGGAGAGGGAATCATTTATTGACAATATAGTTAAAGAAGTCAAGGATTGTATAGACGAGGCCGGTATCAAGGCTGAGATTAACGGCAGGGTCAAGCATTTCTTCAGTATATATAAGAAGATGAAGAATCAGAACAAGACCCTTGACCAGATATATGATATATTTGCGGTACGTATCATCGTTGATAGTGTGCGTGACTGTTATGGGGCACTGGGAGTTATTCACGAAAAGTATAAACCAATTCCGGGAAGATTTAAGGACTATATAGCGATGCCGAAGTCGAATATGTATCAGTCTTTGCATACAACATTGATTTCGCAAAGCGGACGTCCTTTTGAGATACAGATTCGAACCTATGAGATGCATAAGACTGCCGAGTATGGTATCGCTGCGCATTGGAAGTATAAGGAGAATTTGTCGGGTGCTTCCAAGGACAAGGAAGAAGAAAAACTTACATGGCTCCGTCAGATATTGGAGCTTCAACAGGAGAATCAGGATAACAAGGAATTCATGAATACCGTTAAGACGGATCTTGATCTGTTTGCTGAGCAGGTGTATTGCTTTACCCCTGATGGTGATGTCAAGAATCTGCCGGCGGGTTCAACACCTATTGATTTTGCTTACAGTATTCATTCTGCTGTCGGTAACAGAATGGTGGGAGCGAGAGTTAACAGCAGAGTTGTTCCTATGACGTATACTTTGCAAAATGGTGACCGGGTAGAGATCATAACCTCCGGCAATTCCAAGGGACCAAGTCGTGACTGGCTTACAATAGTTAAGTCTGCGCAGGCAAGAAGTAAGATAAATCAGTGGTTCAAGCAGGAATTCAAAGAGGAGAACATAAGCAAAGGTAAAGAACTTCTCATACAGTATTGCAAGAGTAAGGGATATAATTATCCTGAATTGTCAAAACCTGAATATCAGCATGTAGTTATGGTGAAATATAACTTCAATGACTGGGAGTCGGTGCTTGCCGCTATCGGCCATGGTGCCTTAAAGGAAGGTCAGGTAATCAACAAAATGATCGAAGCCAAGAACAAAGAGTTTAAGGCTGAGATGACGGAAGATGATCTGGTCGAACAGATTAATCATAATGGAGAGGGGCATCAGACTTCAACGGCCAAAGGTGGAATAAGGGTTAAAGGAATCGATGATGTGGCAGTGCATTTTTCCAGATGCTGTTCGCCTGTTCCGGGTGACGAGATAGTGGGGTATGTGACCAGGGGGCGCGGTGTCTCAATCCACAGGACAGATTGTATCAATGTTATGGGTATGAACGAGACAGACAGATCGCGTCTTATCGAGGCTGAATGGCTTCAAAATGCATCAGATGATTCGGGTGCTGTGTATTCAACGGAGATTAAGATATATGCTACAGACAGAAAGGGAATGTTATTTGACATAACTAAAGTACTTACTGAAACCAACATAAGTGTTACCGCTATTAACAGTAAGACCAGTCACAAGAGTGAGAAGGCAACTATTGTGGTGGCATTTGAAATAAGAAGAGTTGAACAGCTTAAAATGGTGATGGCTAAGGTGAGACAGATTCCGGGAGTCATCGACGTGGAGAGAAGCGTGGGTTGATAATCCGAGACAGATTATAGACCGGATGGTCGTAGGGCAGATAACCTGTGTTTTGTCTGCTGACAGATAAATAGGAGAGATTTATGGCTGATATAGAGATTTTCAGAAAAACCGTATATGGGTTCATGGATGTGAACTGTTACATTCTTGTGAATCATGCTACAAGTGAATGTGTGGTATTTGATCCGGGTGCGGAGGCGGATACCCTTACCGAGATTTTCTCTTCTCCCGGATTTAACTTAAAAGCCATATTCCTGACTCACGGACATGATGACCATATAGGTGCGGTCAAGGAGCTTAGAGAACGCTTCAAGGTTCCGGTATATGCATCTAAGGAAGAGGACGAGAAGGTGCTTTCCGATCCGTCGGTTAATCTGTCGGCTATGTTTGGCAATCCTCAAACCTTACATGCGGATGTACTTTTAGAAGATGGACAGGAGCTTGATATATTAGGAGTGAAGATCAAATGTATTCTCACACCGGGACATACTGCAGGTGGTATGTGCTACTACATTGAGGAAATGAGTTCTTTGATTGCCGGAGATACACTGTTTTGCGAGAGCGTGGGAAGAACGGATTTCCCTACGGGAAGCGCCGGTAGGTTAACGAGGTCCATAAGAGAAAAGTTATATACACTTCCCGATGACACAAAAGTTTTTCCGGGACATATGGATACAACTACTATCGGCTGGGAAAAGAAGAACAATATGGTGTGCCCGGAAGGGTTAATATAACAATATACAAGGACTATGATATACTTAGAGCAGAATATAGATTTGTACAACAATGATATAAGAGTAATGTTACAGGCCTTCTTTGATAACGAAAAGGTTGTGCTTACTAAGGAGGGTACGAGGATTACCCTGCAGGTTTTGTTTACTTATGACACAGATGTGGAAGTACCTGTTATGCAGCGTGGCGGGTATGTAACATTTACTCTAAAGGATGTGAATGGATATGAGGCATCTAAGACTTGCGTGATAGATTTCATGAACAAGTCTCTTGCAAAGAATCCCATTAAGGGCAGCCTTTATGAGATGCTTTCCGCTTATACAGGAAAGGAACTCCCCTGGGGCAGTCTTACGGGAGTACGTCCCACAAAGATTGCCACTGAATGTCTTGAGAAGGGCAGAAGTGAAGATGAGATTAGAAAACTCTATACGAGCGTGTATCTGACGACGGAACAGAAAGCGGATATATGTATAGAGGTGGCAAAAAAGGAGCAGAAGCTCTTTGCAGGCTTTGATTATGAGAATGAGTATTGCATATATGTGGGAATACCATTTTGTCCTACAAGATGTCTGTATTGCTCATTTACTTCATATCCGATAGCAGCATATGAACATGGTGATATCGGAGCTGTTGATGACCAGGGAGCAGAGAAAGCCAATCAGAAAAAAGAAAAAGTCAGACAACAGGGATATTCGGTTGATGATTATATAGATGCGTTGTGTCACGAGATAGAGGCAGTAGCCGGTTCAAAGGTATATAGTAATAAGCGTCCGGTTGCCATTTACATAGGAGGCGGCACGCCGAGTGCGCTTAATGCCGGGCAGCTTAGAACAGTTATTGAAAAATTGAAGTCAGCCTTTGATATGCGATATATCAGGGAGTTCTGCGTGGAATGTGGAAGACCTGACAGTATTACGGAAGAAAAACTTTCCGTACTGAAAGAGCTTGGTGTGGAAAGAATAAGCATCAATCCCCAGACCATGTCGGATGAGACTCTGAAGCTTATTGGTCGTGCCCATACAGTAGCTCAGACTAAGGAAGCATTTAAAGTGGCAAGAAATGCCGGATTTTCTAATATCAATATGGATATGATAGTGGGACTTCCGGGTGAAGATATAGAGGATGTGAGACACACATTATCGGAGATTGAGAAACTTGCGCCGGATAGTCTTACGGTTCATTCTCTGGCAATTAAGAGGGCGGCTAATCTCAATATCGAGATGGAGAAATACCACTCCCTTATTAAGGGAAGTACTAATGAGATGCTGATGGCGGTGGATGAATGTGCGAGAAGGCTTAACTTAGAGCCATATTATCTGTACAGGCAGAAGAATATTCCGGGGAAACTTGAGAATATCGGTTATGCTAAAGCCGGAAAGGAATGTTTCTACAACGTGCTTATTATGGAGGAGAAGATGGATATTCTCGCCATGGGAGCAGGGGCTTCTTCTAAGTTCATTTTCCGTAACAGCCCGGATACGTCTGCAAAGTTTAAAACTACAGATAATGTGCGGATTGAGCGAGTGGAGAACGTCAAGAATGTGGATCAGTACATAGAGCGTATTGACGAGATGATAGAGCGCAAAGAGAGGATGTTTGCGCTAATCAGTGAATGAGAGGCAGTGACAGTTAATCTTTGAATAAATAATCAGATGGAGCAAGAGGAAGTGACAGTCAATCTTTGAATAAATAATCAGATGGAGCAAGAGGAAGTGACAGTTAATCTTTGAATAAAGAATTGGCCGGAACAGGGGTGCTTTTGTTACGAGCAATATGGAGGGATTCGTATGATAGAACTGGGTGAAGATAATCTTGAAGTTGATGAAATGAGTGCATATCTTACGGAAGATTTGGAAACGGAGATAGCACATGGAATAGAGGTATCAAGGCTTGCGGGCAAGCTAGCCAAGGAGCTTAAGTTAGATCCGGATTTCTGTCATGATATAGAAGTGGCGGGAATGCTGCATGATATAGGCAAACTAAGAGCCAGTACATATCTTTACGGTGGAGAAGAGGATACATTAAATGTTGAAAAAATGCGTTATGTGCGTCTTCATGCCGGACTGGGATATGAGGTTGTCAAAGAAGAAGGATATTCAGACAGGATATGCGAGATGATACTTCATCATCATGAGAATTATGATGGTACAGGTTATCCCGATAATCTCATTGGCGAGCAGATACCGTTAGGAGCAAGAATTCTTCGTGTATGTGATGTCTTTGTTGCGCTTACCTCTGACCGTCCTTACCGTAAAGCCTTTGATGATCAGACGGCTGTTGAACTGCTTATTGAGGAAGTCAGGCATTTTGACATGAAGGTCTTTCTGCCTTTTCAGAGTATTATGCATGAGGAGATACAGGCGAGAGCGATGGCAAAAGAAGAAAAGTGAGAACGAAAAATCAAAACCACTCTTTCGGGAGTGGTTTTCTTATTTTACCGGAATCCTTATCGTTACCTTGGTCCCGCCTTCGTTTCGCGGAGTAATATCCAATGTGCCATTACACATGGTATTCAGACGTTCTCTGATATTATCGAGTGCGATATGAGGTGCATTATCATCTGAGGGGTTATAGCCCGGTCCAGTATCCTCCACAATGATTGAGATACTATCATCAGCTTCCTCTGTGATGATGGAAAGATACAGCGGTTCAAGGTCAGGACTGATACCGTATTTGACTGAATTTTCAACAATGGGTTGGAGTGTAAGCGGTGGCAGTTTGAATACTGTAACGGGAGTATCGAGCTCCACAAACAACTTGTCGGGGAATCTAACCTTTTCCACTGCCAGATAGGCACGTGCGTGCTCGAGCTCTTCCGTAAATGGGACAGTATCTTCTCTGGTAATAGCAGTGAAGTTCTTTTTCAGGTAATGGTTGAAATCGAGGATTACCTGCTGAGCCTTGTCTGCATCCTGCCGACAGAGATAGTATATACTCATTAGCGTATTATGGATAAAATGTGGGCGCATCTGAAGTACTGCTACCTGCGCCTCATGTCGCGCAAGGTCTTTTTTCTGCCTTAAGATTTCATCCCGTTGTCTTATAACCTCATCCACGTACATAAGCGCTTTTCGTTTCTGCTCAGATATGAGGAACACTTCCATCAGCAGTATCATCAGTTCGGGCGTCAGAATATCGCATAGTATGAAAAAGATGCGTTGACCTGTCGTTAGTTTTCTCCACCTGGGAACAAGGATTGCAACATTTGCCACAAGTAGCGTTGCCCCGAGAAGTCCCCCCAAAGCCGTAATCGGATTAAGGGTGCCATTTAAGTGAGAAACATGGTAAAGCTCATATAAAATCATGGTAACGCCCATGACGAGCAGTTTGGCAATCTGAATGATACAAACAGTGTAGAATGCAGGACTGCGTCGCAGCTTTTCATTACAGATATAAAGTAGCCAAGCTGTCATGACCGGAAACATCAGCATATTAAGAAGATACCATATAAATTCCGTGATATGATGAATTATCACCGCATTTTCATAGAGCTTTGAAATCATCAAAATAAGGTCGGCAAACGAAATGAGCATAGACAGCAGCATTGTTTCGATGAAAAAATGGTGGTTTTTCTCATTCGGAGTTTTCGTGGAGACAATCAAGAACAGCCCTACTGCGCCCATCAGTAGAGCAGAGAAATAGTATGAAAAATTGAGACACCAATATAAGTCAATCATAGCATGCCTCCTAAAGGATATCGTAAGCGGGAAAGCTGCTCTCTGATGCCTTCGGGCGAAAGAGGTTTTTCTAAGAATCCGCAGGCATCGGTTTTCCATGCGTCTAAAGCGTATTGTGAATAAGCAGTGAGGAAAATGATATTTGTATGCGGTTCGATTTCCATAAGCTTTCTACATACATCAAGACCGCTGACCCTCCCCATTTCGATATCTACAAATGCAAGATGTACTTTATTGTCTTTTGCAAAGCGGATGGCATTGTCGGGCTCAGTAAATCCATGTATATCGGCATCAGGCATTGTATCTTTGAGGACAGAGAGCTCTCCGTCCAGAATTATCTTTTCATCATCTAATAAAATGACAGTCAATATTTTGTCAGAATTCTCTGAGACACGCAAAAGTCTGGCGACATCGACACCGAAGAATTCGGAAAGCTGCGAAATCATGACTGCATCGGGAAGTCGGCGTCCTGTCTCCCAACTGGCGATGGTAGAACGCTCCACATGGATCAAGTCTGCCAATTTCTGTTGTGAGATGCCTTTTTCAAGACGTAGTCTGCGGAGTGTTTCCGCAAAAGAAATATGCATAATCGTTCGCTCCTTGCTCATATTTGTGTGGGCACAAAGTCAGCCTGTCTTTTACCCGGGTGCAATGACCGTTGACCTTTTGCTCTTGTATCATAACAATAGGGAATAGAATTGGCAAGGATTGAAATAAAAAAAATGTGTCGTTCTGACACAACACCTTGAATAAAAATTTTACCAATGTCAAAATATAAGGTATGTGATAGTAGCTTGTGGTGGAATACCGCCCGGGCGAGAAAGAGTCGAAGGCGACTCTTTGCTCGTAACCAATCGGTATCAGGGATTTTAATAATAACGAGAAGGGAGTATGACTATATGAAACAAAGAAAACGAACGAAAAGAAGAATATTAAGTGTATTGCTTACGCTTGTAATGGTATTCAGTACTATTACCGGAATTGTGCCCGGAGGTGTAATGACGGCGAAAGCGGAAACCATCATCACTTACATTGAGCGTGCGTGGGACGACAGTAAGAGCGAGGTTACGGTTACAGAAAAGAAAGCAAGTTGCACCACCGTCACCGACTCTACCACCACCTTTTCAAACGGCGGCTGGTATGTGGTGAGCGAAGGGGAGACCACCGTCACCAGTCGTATAACAGTAAGTGGCACGGCGAACCTGATTCTTTGCGATGGCGCGACATTGAATGCAAACTGTGGTATCACCGTCAATCAGGCTGACACACTGAATGTCTATGCTCAGAGTGGCAGCACTGGTAAGCTGGTTGCTAAAGCTTCTACCGTTTTTCTTCCGGGTATTGGCGGCGGTAGCACTACTGAAAGATCTGCAGGAGGTACTGTTAACATTCACGGCGGTAGCATTACAGCTACTGGAATGGGTGGCCCGGGTATCGGTGGTAGCTATGGCGGTAACGGAGGCACCGTTACTATCTACGACGGCACGGTCACAGCGACAGGACAACACGGCAAGCAAAGTGTATATTCTGGAGGAGGCGCGGGTATCGGCGGCGCCGTGTGTGAAGTTTCTGGTGGTAATTATTATTCTGGTAACGGAGGCACCGTTACCATCTATGGTGGTAAGGTCAATGCACAGGGTTCTGAAAGCGTTGGAGGTGCCGGCATTGGTGGCGCCGCCGCATTTGCCAATAGCTACGGTGATAAAGAGGGCTGCGGTGGCGATGTCAATATCTATGGTGGTGAAGTTACAGCCAGTGGTGGTCAAGGTAGTGCAGGTATCGGTGCTGGATGTTTTGGCAATAATGGTGGAACGGTCACCGTTTATGGAGGCAAAGTTACTGCAAACGGCTATAAGTATGACGGCGCAGGTATCGGAGGGGGGAAAAAAAGACAAAATACCGGAGGTGGTACAGGCGCTACGGTCACAATCAATGGCGGCACGGTCATCGCGCAGGGTGGTACATCAGCTGCGGGTATCGGCGGCGGTGGCGGTTATACTAACCAAGGTAATCTTATAGAGTTAATACGCGGCGGCGCTGGTGGTAATGTTACCATCAACGGTGGTATTGTTATTGCTCATGGATCTGGAAATGGCAAAGGAATTGGCGGTGGAACAGGCAATGATTCGCACGGCGCTCTGACCGTCAAAGATTCTACGAAGAGAGTTTATGGGGACGACAACATCGCTGACCCGAACACCGAAATTCTCCAAACTTCAGGAGACTACGCCAGATACACACATATGTCAGTCAGAATGCCCCATAAGCACAGCCTTACCCGTAAGACTGGCACAGGGGATACTGCAAACGTCATTACGGTCATCTGCGCGAACACGGACGGATATTGTAATCTTCCGAAGGACACCGATCAGAATCACACTGCAACACTGGCCATCTACGCGCCCACGTTGACCACTTACGGACAGACCGGAACGGGCATAAGCGCCGATGTACAGATCACCGATACCCACAAAATTCAGGGAGATGCGACGGTCAATTATTTCAAGGCAACCAAGGACGGCGACTCCTATACGAAGGGAGATGCTATAGCTCCTAATGTTGCGCCGACTAACGCGGGCGATTACTGGGCGGAGATTACTCTGGGTGAGAGTGATAAAGCAGCCACTGCTGTTATAGGCTATACCATCTTCAAGGCGACTGAGAGTGTGGACATCAATAACACTGCCACCGCATGTGAAATCAACTATGTGACGGAGACGGCAACGCCTCAGAACGGTTATGAGGTTTCGGCCGATGGTGAGAATGCGGCAAGCTCTCCTCTTAGTCTGACTGCCATTCTAGATGGTACGGGAGATAAAAAGATTTATGTCCGCAAACCGGCGCGGGACGATAACTACATCACTAGCGATTGGGTTGCAGTGACGCTTGCTTCGCGTCCTGATGCACCTAACGTGAGTGCAGAGAACGCCAATGATACCAGCCATAAAGGCAAGATTAAGGGCACTAGCACCGCGATGGAGTACAAACTGAAAGGTGACACCGGTGACTGGACGACTGCTTCTGCTACGAATACCGAAGTGGATGAGGGTATCTATCAGGTTCGCGTCAAGGCTACGAGTTCCGCTCCTGCCGGTCAGATCAAGGAAGTAACTGTGGGCTTTAGCTATAGTTTCTGGGTCGATGGCATCGAGGTAACCAGCGTAAACAAGGACGATGTGCTGGGCGACGCCGACGGAGACGATGCGACAGTAATATACGCCCCCGACACGAACACACTGACGCTCAATGGAGCG
Organism: Lachnospiraceae bacterium; assembly: GCA_017469275.1. Classification (GTDB taxonomy): domain Bacteria; phylum Bacillota; class Clostridia; order Lachnospirales; family Lachnospiraceae; genus CAG-590. The sequence continues at coordinate 3,126 of JAFUGT010000030.1, read as the reverse complement.
AATATTACCGCAGGTTACATATATAATATTACTCAGGATTATAACGTAAATTCGGGCATATGTTATTTAGGAACTGAGCCACTGAAAATTATTCTGTCGGGAGAAAATAGCATTGCCGTTAATCCGGGTACGTATGATATAGTGTATGGCATTTTTACTTCCGGTAATTTGACAGTTGATGGAACTGGATCGATAGATATTACAGCGCATTATGGTATCGGGAATGTTGGTGATATAAATATTAATGGTTCTGGAGGAACTCAAACCATTGCTGTAATTGGAGGCAAAATTAACATCTATCCCGCACTTTCGAATAGTTCACCTATGTGTGGACTCATTGCATATAATCCGGGGGGAAGTGGCGACGCTGATATTTCCATCACTGGTGGTGAAGTAAATATCAATAAATCAGGCGATAAAGTTTTCAGTTACGGAATGTGGGGAGAGTCTGTTTCCATTACTGGCGGTAAGGTATATGCTGTTGGTGATAGACATGGAATCATAGCTAAAGAAAGTGACAGTACAAAGAAAACAGTTACAATAGGAGTTGATGGATTAAATACTTTTCCTTCTGTGACTGCTGTTTCTACAGGATCAAATAGTTCAGATGTGGCGATATATGGGGATATTTACAATTATGTTCCCGGCAGATGGTGGACGAATGCAGATGGTACCACTGGTAAGACATCTATTGTTAAGAATTATAATTCTTCTTGTGATAGTAGTTGTAAGAGAATTCAGTTTCCTGCTCACGATCATGACCTTACCTACGCGGTGGGCACTGATGATAACGCAAACGTCATCATTGCCACCTGTAAAAACACGGATGGATACTGTGATTTTACAAAGGATGACAACAACAATTATACCGCAACGTTAACCATCGCAGCACCAGAGCATGCACAGTATGGTGACAACAAGAATGCTGATGTAAAGATTACCGACGACAACGGCATTCAAGGTGATGCTAAAGTCAGCTATTTTAAGGCAACCAAGGACGGAGATAACTATACGAAGGGAGATGCTCTAAGCCCCAATGCTGCACCGACTAATGCGGGCGACTATTGGGCAGAGATTACCTTGGGTAAAGACGATAATGAGAAGACAGCTCATGTAGTCTACACTATTTTTAAGGCAGATTGCACAACAGCTGCAACAAAACCAGCTCAAAATGAGATCACCAAGACGGATAAGACTATTACTATCAAACCGACAAAAGAGAATCAGGAATATGTCATTGTCAAGAAGACAGATCCTCAGACAGAACCGGATTGGACAAAAGCGAAACCGCATGATGCAACTTCCGGTGCGACATTTGACGAACTGGATCCTAAGACGGAATACGAAGTATATACACGTGTAAAGGAGCAGGATAATACATCAGCAGGTACTTCGGTTAAGGTTGAAGTAAAGACGGATCTGCTACACATTGGAAGTGTGTCAATAACTCCTGCTACAGACATTACGGAAGGAGTTACTCTGACGGCTAACATAGATCCAACTAATGCCGGTGGTACAATAACTTACAAGTGGTATTCATGTAATACTGCAAATGGAACATTTACCGCAATCAACGGAGCGACCGCAAGTACCTATATGATTACACCTGATGAGATAGGAAAATATATCAAGGTCGAGGCTACGCAGACAGCTGAAGAAATGAACAATATTGTGAAATCTGCCGTTACAGGAATTGCTGTACAGGGCAAGACGCATGAGGCTAATGAACTGGCAACTGTTACAGGAGGTTCCACGGCAATTACTCCGGAAACTCAGAATACTAACGATACTATCACAGTAACTACCAGTCCGGAAGTAGGATGGAAGACTACAGGCGTGTCTGTTAAGGAAAAAGGTGGTGATAAAATTGTCACTTCTACCAAAGACGCATTTAATGACAACAAGTATACATTTATACAACCGGAATACGATGTGACAATCACTCCACAGTTCGAAAAGTGTAAATATACAATAGCAAATCCAAGCGAAGCAATGAACGGTACTGTAACGCTTGCCGGTATTGATAAGCTTGAAGGTTCCATGTCTGACGGCAACAACACCGCATCCGTAGGAGATACTGTAAAGTTAACTGTTACTCCAGCGATTGACTACGTGATTGATACACTGACGGTATCTGTCAATGGACAGGTGGAAACAATTACTCCGACGAAGAATGATGGTTATTATGAATTTACAATGCCGGCTGCCAATGTAACAAAGGTGGAAGGTACATTTAAACAGTTTATTGAGATGACAGATAACACTAAACCAACAATTGTCAATACGTCTCGCGAACAGGTAAATCCGCAGATTGATGATGTTCTTCAGGCTCAGACTACTGCTACACCTGTGACGTACCAGTGGTACAGAGGTGAGGATCCTATTGATGATGCTACATCAGCCACCTATACAGTTACGTTTTATGACTGTGATAAGACTATAACGGTTAAGGTTACGCAGGCAAAAGACTCAGGTGGCAGTGGTGTTCCTGCAAATGATGTGACAAAAGCCTCTGAATCTACCGGCGCGGTGGAGAAGAAAACAGCTGCAGAACTCACTAATGAGAATGCTAAAGCAAATGTTACGATTAACTATCCCGCTGAAACGGCTACACCTAATGACAGCTACGAAGTATCAGCAGATAAAGACAGTATAACTGCGGCTGCATCACCGCTAAGTTTAACAAGCATTCTCGACGGTACCGACACACCTACAATCTATGTTCGTACGAAAGAAATAGACGATACCAAGGCAGGCAATTGGGTTACAGTAACCCTTACCGGACGTCCGAATGAGCCTACAGGTCTTACGACAGCGAATGCAACCAATGGAGGAAGCGCAGACGGAAAGATCAAAGGTACTGACACAACAATGCAGTACAAACTAAAAGGAAGCACGGATGACTGGACTATTGCAGGTGCGACAGAAACAGTGGTTAAGCCGGGAACCTATCTTGTTCGTGTGATGGCAACCGATTCTGTTCCGCACAGTAAGGAAACTGAGGTGACCGTTGGCAGTAACTATAAAAAACTTACAGATAAGCCGACCATTTCCGTAAGCGATAACCATAATCCGCCTATTATTGGAGATGTGCTGACAGCAAGCTCACCGGCCGATGATGTGATT
>JAFUGT010000029.1 GCA_017469275.1 Lachnospiraceae bacterium | reverse complement strand
GTGTCCTATATCTCAGATCATTAAGCTCGCTCTTGATTTTTTCCGGTGTTATTGGTTTCGTTATATAGCCGGAAGCATGCATGTCCATGGCATCTTTTGTATACTCACTATATCCGGTGGTAAAAATAATATTGATCATGGGATACATTCTTTTCAGATCCTTTGCAAGCTCTATGCCGCTTACCCTGCGCATCTCAATATCTAAGAAGGCGATATCAAGCTTATGTGTATATGCGTATTCCAAGGCCTCAGATGCCTTCTTAAAGCCGGCAACATTGGCATCTAAGTTAAGTTTCTCCAAGGCGAGCATGACATTATCAAGTGCAAGCTGCTCGTCATCCACCACCATAATCTCCATTTAATCATCACTTCCTCTTACGTTTCTTGTTTTCTTTGGGTATCTTAATCGTAACCCTCGTTCCTTCTCCATCTCTGGATGATATATTAAGTGTGCCTCCACACATCATTTTAAGTCTCTCCCTTGTATTTGAGAGTCCTACATGGGTTCTGCCATCCTTATCACCTGTTCTGTAATGAGGATTATAGCCACCCCCGTTATCAAACACACTGATTTCGTAAGCTTTAGGTGTTTCCCGCGTAGATATAACCACCCTTCCACCTTCTTCACTGACACGGATTCCATGCTTAACTGCATTCTCAACCAGCGGCTGTACTGATAGAGCCGGAAGTCGAAAATTATCAGTCCCTATATCATATACCACTTCAAGCTCGTCACCAAAACGCAGCTTCTCCAGTTCAAGATAGTTTTCAATGTGACTCAATTCCTGAGTAAAAGGAACAGTGTCATCCATGTTAAGTGAGTCGAGGTTTCCCCTTAGATATTCCGAGAATTCTTCTATAGCCTTCTGCGCCTTCTTAGTATCCTTTTCGCATAAGTACCATATGGTATTGAGAATATTATAGATAAAATGCGGTTTGATCTGCGTAGACATAACCTCAAGATATTTCTGTTCAATTACAGCCTTCTCTTTTCTCTCTATACGGTTATGTAATAGAAATGTTACAGCAACGATCAGAAAGACAGTAACGATAAATGAATATATATATAAGCCCATTTTAAAATTGTCCTCCCAATCGTAGAAATTATCATCCTATATATGATCTAAAAAGCTCATATAATCAGAGTAAAAAATATAAAGATTATTATAACCCCTTGCGTCCAACAAATGTCCAACAAAGAAGCCGTTTGCTTCACTACAGATTTTGACTGTACCAACTATTATTTTGATATCGGACATTCCGATATGGATATCCCCGGTGATGATGGAACTCCTGTAGATAAAAACGGTAACCCTGCTGCCCACAAATACCGCAAGCGTGGTCCCGAAAAGAACCACCGTCCTGATCCTATAGTTGAAATGGGACTGCTCATGGATAGGAACGGCATTCCTCTCGCATTTGACCTTTTCCCCGAAAATGAATCGGAAAAGGTTCATATGCGCCCTATCATAAACAGGATAAAAAAGGATTTCTCAGATACCAGGATCATCTTTGTTGCAGACAGGGGACTCAACACGTCAGATAACATTTACGCATAAGAGCCGCATTTATCCTAAAGAACTGCGTGTAAATGTTTCAAAGCCCGGACAGACGAAAAAGTCAAAAAAGACCGTAAAAGTCGATCAGAAACAGATGGTATACTACTCGGAAAAATATGCAAAGTATTTGACATGGATCTTGATAATAAATACCGTACACGCCAGCAGATACAGCGCTTTCTTCGGTATTGAAAATTCTTTTTGAGATATTTGAAAAAAGTTCCGGTACGCTATACAGAGAAATCGCTGTAAGCCTTTATTTATAAGGGCCACAGCGATTTTGTTTCAAAACTTGAGATTTTATCACATCATTAGCAACAAATGCGTAACAAAATTAAATAATAGGAAAAAAACCGCAGTACACATTAAATGATACTGCGGTTTTTCATATGTTTACTTTAATCCGACACCCTGAATATATAAGAAATTAATTATTCAGTATACAAAGCCTTACTGTAATGCCTGCTTCAACACCTCAAGATTATCTGTCATCGTCTGAAGATACGTTTTCCCATCATCAAGATCAGATGATGTGGTTGACTGCAACGAATCAATTGTAAGAATCTTCTGATTCTTGGTGCCTGTAGTCTCCTTAATTGTCTCTGCAATCTTTTTATCAGTATTCTCAATGGTACAGATAGATTTAAGTCCGAGTTCATCTACCTTTTTTGCAAGAAACATAATAGTCTCAAAACTCGCCTCAGACTCTGCTGAACATCCAACGAAAGCCGCATAGTAATCGATACCATAATCATCCACCATATATCTGAAAGGGAAACGGTCACCGAACAGAATAGTTTTGGTAGATGCTGCGTCAACTGCCGCCTTATATTCTTCATCAAGTGCTGCAAGTTTTTCATTATATGCGGTTACATTTATATCATAAGTATCTGCGTCCGCCGGATCAATTTCTTTGAGAGTATCTGCTATTACGCTGCAAAGAGTCTGTGCATTTTTAAGGGAAAGCCATACATGCTCATCATACTCAACTTCTCCCTCTTCACCTTCTTCTCCCTGCATACCCTCAACAAGCTCCTCTTCCTTAACAGAGCTTCCCAAGACCTCTAAGAGATTGATAACCTTCATATCCTTATTAGTTGCATCCTTCATAACATCTTCGACCCATTCGTCAGACTCACCGCCTACATAAATAAACATATCACATTCTGATATCTTAAGAATATCATCTGCTGTCGGCTGATAGCTGTGAAGATCCACGCCATTATCAAGAAGAAATGTAACATCAGCATCAGCAAACTTATCTCCCATTATCTCTCTTACCCAGTCGTACTCAGGGAAGATAGTTGCAACTATACTTAGCTTCTCTCCTGACTCTGCATTATCTGATGACTCTGCATTATCTGATGACTCTGCATTATCTGTTGACTCTGCATTATCTTCTGACTCTGTTTTATCATTTGTCACCTCTGTATCCGCATTAACATCTGCAGCCTCAGGCTCATTACCTTCACCTGCGCCACAAGCTGTAAGACATCCCATTGTCATTACTGCCACCAGTAAAACTGCTAATAATCTTTTCAATTTCATAATAATATATACCTCCGTTAATTATATAAAAAACACTGATTTAGACAAAGTTATTAAACACAGGCATATCAGATATTAAGTCTCACCCTGTCACCTACCAAAGTATTGATACATACATCTACATATTCCTAATATTATATTAAATGTGTTTTTAGGCCTGTTCATGCCGGTCATCTCCATATTATATAAACTCTCAATCAATATCCGTTACTTCTTTCTGCCTGCAATCGCTGCATACTCCATAAAATACCGTTCTCTTTGAATCAAGAAAGAAATCATGAAAATCAATAAAGTGTTTTTGTATTTCTTTAAGTTCGTTACAATGTATATGTATAAGTTTACCGCAATTTTCACATTTACAATGAAAACATATGGTATTATTCTCATTATTGTCTTGTTCAATATATTCATAACAGGCAGGACATCCTGTTTCAATATTATATTTATTAAGCTTTCCCAGGCTTACAAGATTATCAAGCTGGCGATATACAGTTGTCATTCCAATTGTATATCCCTCTCCCCTGAAATATTCATATACATCTGATGCAGTCACATGTCCATTAGAAATCTCCCTGAAATATCTTAATATCTCATCCTGCCACTTAGTCCTATAACTTATTTTCCTGTTCATATCTTCCTCATCCTTAATACTTATAGAATTTTCCGATAAAACGCAAAAGAATCGAAAACAAAAACCGTTTTCGATTCTATCATTGTTCGATATACTTGTCAACAATTATTATATTCTTTGCCCTTGTATTATCCTTAGCAGTATATTTCTCCTTAAAAGCATTAAATTTATTATGCTTCTTAACCTCTTTGAAATTTCCTATTATTTTTTAATATTTTCCGGCAGACGAGAAGATCAGAGCGCGAGACGTTGCGGGTGTCCTGTGGACACCTCTGCAAAGCAGAAGCAACGACCGAGTCGGCAGACGAGAAGATCGAACTTCGAGCCCGGGCCGGGCTCGAAATATAAGAAAAGACATCCATACGGATGTCTTTTCTTATATCATCAGAGCGCGAGACGGGGATCGAACCCGCGACCCCTCCTTGGCAAGGAGGTGCTCCACCGCTGAGCCACTCGCGCATCTCTTCACAACATATAAAAATATATCATAAAGAAAACTATTTGTCAACAACTTTTTTATTGTTCTCAAAAATTATTAATCTTGTTGAAGTTTACTTCCCAATGTGGGATATACCATATGGTCAGCATCTGTACCACCATAGTAAACCTGTACTTTGTTCTTTGCATAGTCTAAGGTATAATAAAAATTGCGATCTAATGGATCTCCATTAACATCCTTCTTGGATTTCCCAACAAATGAGCTTTTACCTAATGATTTATATACCTCATCAGCAAAATCCGTGTCGTCCATATTATTAACATTATGAGGGGTATTATGATCTTTAGCCGCCTCATATGCTGCTTCATTGGTTACTGCTGCTACAATTGTTCTTGCTATCTCTGAACCAGTATCAATATCCACACTCAATCTTGACTTATTAATATACTTAATAAGCGCCGGGGCCAAAGCACCTGCAAGTATCGCCATAATGGCAATAACAATTATCAATTCCACCAATGAAAATCCCTTATTCTTCATACAAATCCTCCCTTATGCATCCGGGAAAGCGATAACCGCTTTCCCTAAGATACACATACTGTACTTATCCTATAATGGATATTAACCTTTTCTCTTACTTACACTTATGCTTTTACCTATACTGTAATTATAAATACTATACTTATACTGTTATACTTATACTGCTATACTTATACTGACTTACTTATACTGACTTACTTATACTGACTTACTTATACTGTTATACTTATACTTTCACTTAACCTTTAAATACTTATACCAACTTGTATAAATTATAACACTACCATATCATGAACTAACTTCTTGATAGTCTGTAATGTCTTCATACGGATCTCTTCTGCATCAAAGATTGATAACAAAGAATCCTTATCAAACTTATTCTGCATAAGTATCTCTACCCAGTCCTCAATATAATTCTTAACATACTCAACATTCTCTGGTCTGCGGTCTTTCAGATTACTTTCAATATTATTGATATGCTCTATAACTGTAGGACCTTCGTTGCCACCATTAACAGGCTTATCGTCAGACTCATCAGATAATTCAATTACCTTTCCTGTCTTGGTAATAATAACCTTCTTGTTAGGCTTAGCCTCAGGTGTCACCTGATCTCCGTTACGTACAATCTGCATCTCCACAACACGTACAAGACAAGCCACACTATAAGTACACTCAGTCTCATTCTGTTTGTCTTTGCCCTTGATCTTATACTGATTCCACAACCATTCTGATTTACAAAGCATCTCCTCTATACCTGAGTGACCATACAACTGATTAAGATCAGAATTGGTAGCCGGCTGAGCAGATTTACCGAAGCCAAACTTAGGTCCTGAAGACTGCTCTTTCTTCTCTGTCTCGTAACGTGACGGCAAGCTGATCTTATTATATGTTTCTCCAAACATTCTTCTTGCCTGCTCCATACTAAAGTCGGAACTTAATATATTCTTATCTCTGCTGTTAAGACCGTTACGTACCATATCATCTGCAGCAAGGAATACGAGATGTTTCTGTCTGTCTTCGAGAAGCTGCTTGATCTCATAATTGGTCTTACTCTTCTCAATAATAGTGTTCTTACGAACCTTAAATGCTTTGATTTTTTCTTTGACACTGAAGAACATCTTAAGAAGAGAAGGATTAGCATTGACATAATTACCGATCCAGTTAAGTTCAACATACTGATGCTCAATCTTATTAGAAATCTCGTATACATTGTATCCGTCAAAGATAACATTAAGCGTTGTATAGAGAAGATCCAATATCTCATACTTCTCTTCCCATGAACGGGTTGAAAGATCCTGATTAACAAGCTGCTTGATACCACACTCATGGAACACAAGATTGTACTCATAAAGACCTTCAAATACATTACTCTTATCACTTAATGATGCTCCGGAACCCAGAATCTGAAGATTCTTCTTCATATTAGGTTCATCTTCGATATACTTATAGACCTTCTTAACAAATGCAGAAACCTCAACCAGCAAACTGTCTATTCTCTTATTATATATATCCTGTTTTGAAATAGCTGAAATGACTGTTCTGCTCAACACATTAGTATACTGTGTACTGTTGCAGTTCCTTATCAATTCCTTGAACTTCTCATAAACCTTCATGTTATCAACAGGAATATATTCAGCATTCAATCCATAAAACTCAAAAGCCTTATCATAGTCTTTCTTTCTGATATAAGAGTTGAAAAGACCCATAGAGAACTGAATCTTATAATCATTACCAACATGGGTATCTTCAACAAAATAATCATAGAGTACTTCCAAATTGTTGAGATATGCTTCCGAATCAGATGCCGAAGGTGGAAGATCCATCTCCATAACAACATTGATAAGATCCATATAACCCATAACAGCCTTATCATATGTAGACGGTCTGTCGTCAGCATCAGCTATCTGATAACATGTATTGATAAGTAAGGGTGCTACTCTTTCCCCAATCAATCTCATTGCTTCACCAAAGCAATCCAACTGGTACAAATAGATAAGCCATATACTGTATCTGTAAATACCTGTGGTATTGATAATTGCATCCGTATCTGACGGATCGATATCTCCATACACAAATTTGAACAATGGCTCTATCCATTCCTCAATTTCATATTTGCCCGGTTTCTTGATATTCTCATCAACAAACTCTCCAAGTTCATAAAGCTTTGTGCACTGTGCTTTCACATCATCATCCACAAGCATTGTAGACAGATCAAAATTGTGATCTTTCAGATAATCGATAACCAATGCATAAAAGCCTTCTTCTACCTGCTCATTCAAAAACCTTATCAGCATTCCCTTATTAGAGGATGCCGCAATAGAAATGATATTAGTATCATTCCCTCTGGTAACATTTGCCGGTAAATTCTGCATTGTAACGCCTCCTTCTTGTCAGTTACTATTGTGAATAATATTATTCCACACACATCCTAATTATACTAATTATGGAAGTTGTTGTGTGAAATTAATAAACTTCACCTAGATAATTCATATAATATCACAATACCAGTCCTTTTACAACATAATTTTATTTCACTTTCAGTTATTTTGTAATATTGTTATTGTGTACTTTCAACAAAACAAATTGGGATTGCTTTTTAATATATTAAGTATTACAATACCTTTATATCATAAATGTAAAGGAGAATGAATAATATGGCAAAGAAAAAAGGTGCACTCGGTAAATTACTGGCATTTACAACTGCTGTTGCAGCAATCGGCGGTGTCTGCTACGTTTTCAAAGATAAGATAGCAGAAAGCCCACTATTCAAATCTGCTTCAGGCAAAGTCAATGACATTTGTGGTTCTGTAAAAAACAAATTTTCCGGAGATGATGAAGATGACTTCTTATTTGATGATTGGGATTTTCCGGAGGAAACTGATGATGAATCGGAAGAACATGTCACCCGTGAATATACTTCTATAACTCCTTCAAAAGAATCAGAAGACGAGAAAGAAACTGAGAATGATACAAATAATGCAACTGAAGAAACAATTCCGACAATCAATCTTAATAGCGATTCCGACAAGGAAGAAACAGACACTACTGTCTCACAGTATGAGAACGAAGGTCTCTCTGATACCTACGAAGATCCTGATGTATTAGAGGATCAGGATAAGTTAGATTTTTAATCCGGGGAAAACAACATGAATGACATCATAATACAGGGAATGGCCGCTAATAATCAGGTGCGATTTTACAGTTGCTATTCCAAAGAATTAGTGGAGACAGCCAGACAGTATCATAACACAAGCCCGGTAGCAACTGCAGCTTTAGGTAGACTTCTGACTGCCGGTGCCATGATGGGAAGCATGTGCAAAAATGCAGATGATGTATTAACAATACAGATTCAATGTTCGGGACCCATCAAAGGTCTTACAGTCACTGCCAATGCCAAAGCACAGGTCAAAGGATATGTCAATAATCCGACAGTGATTTTGCCCCCAAGTCCCAAAGGTAAACTTGATGTGGGTGCTGCACTTGATCTCGGAGTACTATCCGTAATCAAAGATATCGGTCTTAAAGAGCCATATATCGGTCAATCCAATCTTGTTTCCGGTGAGATAGCCGAGGACCTGACCTACTATTATGCCACAAGCGAACAGATACCTACTTCTGTGGCTCTAGGCGTTTTGATGGAGAAAAACAACACAGTAAAGCATGCAGGTGGATTTATAATTCAGTTGATGCCGTTTGCGGAAGAACAGATAATATCCGATTTAGAAACGCGACTCAAAGATTATTCATCCATAACCGGTTTGATGGATAAAGGCATCACCCCTAAACAGATGATGGAACAGATATTTGAGGGATATGATATCAACTACTCTTCAGAGATAACTCCCACATATCACTGTGATTGTTCCAAAGAACGGGTTTACCGCGCGGTAATGAGTATTAGTAAAAAGGATATTGAAGAAATGATAAATGACGGACAACCTATTCAGGTGGAATGTCATTTCTGTAACAAAAAATATACTTTCAATCCCGAAGAGCTAAAAAATGGGCCGGTCAGCAAATGACCAGCCCATTAATTATTTAACTATCTAATTAATCCTTATAATCGTAATATCCGGACATTTATTCTATGCTTCATTAAGCGACTACTTCGCTTCCGGTAACGCACACGCCTTCTCGGTCATATTATTATAAACCGGTATGTAGAACACCATGGTATCTGACAAAATACCTAAATCATTATATGCTGCCCTCGTGGTTCTTCCCTCGGCCCATGGCGCCTGCACATTAGTCATATACTGATGACTGTAGGTCTGCTTTGAATCCTTAGGATGAACATTGAACTTCTGGAAATAGAGTGTATCCTGACCCTTTGCAATATAGTTCTGAGCTATATATGAAGCTCCGCCCGTAATAGACTTATAAGGATTCGTCCATGGTCTGTTATATGTGGTCGCATTTGCCGAACCACCCTTTGCCCACAAAAGTCCTTTTGCCACTGCATCAGAACCGTCACTTGCACCTATATTATAATAGTTGTATATTCCTTCGTATCCTTTATACAAACCACTTGTTGCATTCGAACCTTTAGCTCCGACTTCCTGCTTACTTCTCGCGGCTAAGAAGTATGGATTGGCTCCCGAAGCCTTTCCTGCATCCATAAATGCCTGAACATAACTACCTGTTACAACTTGTCCCATCGCCGTATCAGTTACGCTGTAATTGCCGCTCATAAAGGTGTTCTTCAATATGCTTTCAACTACCGTACTGCTCTGAGATTCATCATACGCTAGAGCCTCAAACTGGAATATATCAACATCATTCAAGAAATTTCTCGGATCCATATAGTAAGCTATAACCTCAGGGGCTGCACTATACCAGTTATATCCGTCAAATACAGTATACTTTTTCTTGGAACTATCGTATGCCCCTGCCGCAGTTGAAAGATATGATAATGGCGCAAGACTTGCAACGCCCTTCGGATAATTACTTTGTATAAGGTTTCTTCCGACTACACTCTCATTTGTAACTGCTGTATTCCAGTCAAGACCTGTATTAACCGCAACAAAATTCCAGTTGGGATAGGTTGATTTCAACGCCACGATTGAAGCTTTGTAGCTTTCAGGGAAAGCTGCCAACTGCTTGTTGAAATCAGTATCAACATTTAGCGATGTATTATTATTCTTTTCTTCCTTCTTTCCTTCATCTTTGGTATTAGGTTTTCCAAATGTAATATATTCTTTTGCAACATATCCGGAGATATTTTTGGATTCGTATGTAAGATTAATCTTATACCAGTTACCTTTTATTCCCGTAACCGAAACTACTGTACCCTTAGGAATTCGACTAACAATACTACTGTCTGTCGATGCTTTCTTTCTGACATTCAGATATGAAGTAATCTTGTCATTAACATAGGCTTCTTTCGGGTATTCTGATTCCTGCTTTTTCTTTTCCTCTACATTTATATCAATATAGCTGCCTAACACATAACCGGTCTTAGTCTTGCCACTATACGATACTTTGACCTTATACCAATAGTCTCCTGAATTTTTCTTAATACCAAGAACTGTGGTCTCTGTCTTCTTAGGTATTTTCAAAAGGGATTTGGCAGTTGTCTTGGCAGACTTTCTCACATTCAAAGTCGAGGTGACTTTGCCATTGACAACCCCCTTAGGTTTTGAAACCTTCTTGACGTATAAAGAACTGATGTATCCGGTCTTAGTCGAACCACTCTGAAGGGTAGCTTTACATTTATACCATGTAATACCTCTTGTCTTAACATAGCCTAAGATTTTTACGTTTTCCCCTTTATCTACCATTCCGAGACTTTTATACTTCGTTCCGGCCTTCTTCCTCATATTAACCGTAGCTTTCGTTGTTCCGGGATAAGATATCACAGACTTACAGGTAACAGCCGCATTTGAATGAAAACTACATAACGATACAGATAATATTAAAAATAAAAGCGCAACACGAAGTAAATTAATAAAATCAAACTTTTTATAATTCATCCTTTGCTCCTTAAAAAATTATCCTAAATTAACATAACATAGTTACATAATACTATACTTTTTTACCCATTTCAACCAAAACTTGACTTTTTCGTTAAATTTTTTAACAATTATGTAATCTTTTATTAATTATCAGGAAGTTTTTTCCACCGTCTGCCTTGTATAAAGAAAATCCAATTCGTTCCGGCCATCCACATCATTAGGATATTTTTCCATAAATTCCGACACTTTCTCATAGGCCGTATTGTAATCCTTAATCTTTTCATAATAAATGATCTCGTCAAATAACAATTCCTTAAGACAGGACTGATCTATAAGTTTTTTCCCTGATTCGATATATTCTAATGCTTTATCCAAAGAACCGTTATCCAGCGCAATAGATGCATACTGGGCATACATGAAACTGTTCATCTCATGATTTTGCAAAAAAACATTGTAATAAAGCTGCATATTATCCAGATCACCCATCTGCCCGTAACAACTTCCCACATATAGAACAAGATCCCCATACCCATCCTCATATGCCTGCTGTAAAATGGGTAACGCTGTCCTGTAATC
>JAFUGT010000028.1 GCA_017469275.1 Lachnospiraceae bacterium | reverse complement strand
TTCTCCTATTAAGTTTTTATTCATAACTGCATTTACCTCCCGGGATAGCATAACAGTTATGATATAAATACAAAATAAGAATGTAGGTTTTCCGACATTTTTATTTTGGATAAATCCTACATTCTTATTATATACTTTGCATCTGCCTTAACCATCTTTTTTCCATTATGAAAATGTTTTAATAAAAATAGCCTGTATTCTCTCTCGAACTCCCATTCTTTACCCTTGATAAATATAGGCGTTTGAGTCATTTTTATCATCCTTTTATAGAAAGGTTCATATATTTTTATATTTTCCTCCAGCGTTCTTGTTTTCCCTTTTTCTACGTTCTCTAGAAACAAAGCAACAAAAAAAGCAAATGAGATATCAAATCCTCCTTCTTGGTATATTACAGGCAACATATCATGTAATAATAACTCGTTTTTTGACAGTTCATATTCTATACAATAACCGCTGTGATTATTAGAATACTTTTCCCACATTTTCTGATTGTCTGATGAGCCTGTAAAACAACCAATATAAATATTATTTTGGTAGTTTGATACAATTCTTTGAAAACTTTCATCTGTTATCTCTTTTTTTAACTCTGAAATTCTTTCTTCCATTTTATCAGGAAAAAATTTCAGAAAAAAGCTCTTTAAATATCCTATTACATCATTTACATTATAAATCGGCTTACTATCATTTGCATCTTCAAAACTACTTGCCACATTTAGCCGAAATGTTTTTCCTGTAATATTTGTTTTCCAATATTCGTTTAGTACATTTTTTTCATCATAGAAACATTGATATTTATATATCTTTTCTGGTTTTTTGTAATAAGTTATCAATTCCACCAAAGAAATATCCGAATCTTTCAGACTTCTTCATAAGTCATCATAAACCAACTCCCTCTTTCCTTCCTAAAACAGCAACTGTTTAAAACCCTTTTAAACAATTTCTTCATATGATGTGTATAACACTTTCTTATTCCGTATTAAACATCGTTTATAGGACTATTTTAACTATATACTACATTACTCATAATGTCAATTTTGTTTCATATATCCAGTATAGATTAAATGTTCGTTCTACCTTTCCGACAAGAATCTATTAATATCATACTGTCATTCCATAGTTTATTTCTCTGTTTCATTTTTAGTAAATTGGCTCAATGTAAAATTCTGTGTGATGATCGGAGCAGGTTTACATGAAGAAGTCGGTATGGTAGCTTGATTGGCTGCCAGCCCTGTTTTTGAGGGAGGCTGCAAGGCTGACACACCATACCGCCAGAGGCTCCATGTCAACCCCGGAGTAAATCACACAGAAATCTGCATTAAACCAGTAAATCAGCCGTAACTATTTTATTACTCCAGCTCTATCGTTCCGGGCGGCTTACTCGTCAGGTCATAGAATACTCTATTAACTCCCTTAACCTCATTGATAATACGATTCATCACCGTCTGTAACACTTGCCATGGTATCTGGGCACTCTCTGCTGTCATGAAATCTATCGTCTTCACAGCACGAAGTGCAACCGCATAGTCATAGGTTCTCTCATCCCCCATAACACCAACGCTTCGCATATTGGTAAGTGCCGCAAAATACTGATTTGGCATCCAGGAAGGATACTCATTATCGGAATGTTTTGCATTTTTCTCAGATACATCCTTATCTGCATCCTCATACTCTGCGGCAAATGCGCCCTCTCTCCACGCCTTGACCGCTTTATCAATCTCTTCTCTGTATATGGCATCCGCATCCTGCACAATGCGAACCTTTTCCGCTGTAACCTCACCAACGATTCTGACTCCAAGTCCCGGTCCGGGGAACGGCTGGCGATATACCAGATATTCAGGAATTCCCAGTTCAAGTCCAACCCTTCTTACTTCATCCTTGAAAAGATCACGAAGCGGTTCTATTATCTCTTTGAAATCGACATGTTCAGGAAGTCCGCCCACATTGTGATGTGACTTGATTACAGCGGATTCTCCACCGAGTCCGCTCTCCACCACATCGGGATAAATGGTCCCCTGAACAAGAAAATCCACCGTACCTATCTTCTTAGCTTCCTCCTCAAATATACGTATGAATTCCTCACCGATTATCTTTCTCTTAGCCTCAGGATCAGCGACTCCGGATAGTTTGCCGTAATATCTTTCAGCAGCATTTACACGAACGAAATTAAGATCATATTGTCCCTTAGGACCAAAAACCGCTTCAACCTCATCGCCCTCATTTTTTCTTAAAAGACCATGATCCACAAACACACAGGTAAGCTGCTTACCAATAGCCTTGGACAAAAGAACTGCCGCTACAGATGAATCCACTCCACCGGACAATGCAAGCAACACCTTTCCGCCTCCAACCTTTTCGCGAATCGCATTTATCTGATAGTCCACAAAGGAATCCATTGTCCAATCACCCGAACATCCGCATACATTATATACATAGTTCGAAAGAATCTCCTTGCCCTTGATGGTGTGAAGAACCTCAGGATGGAACTGTATTGCAAAAAGCTTCTTTTCAAGATTCTGTGCTGCGGCAACCGGACATTCTGCCGTTGTTGCAACAACCTCAAACCCTGGAGCGATCTTGCTTATATAATCATTATGACTCATCCAACATATAGTGCTTTCCGGTATTTTCTTAAACAAAGGAGAAGAAGTGTTAACATTAACCTCAATCTTGCCGTATTCACGAACAGGTGCTTTGCTGACTGCACCGCCCAGTTCATACATCATAAGCTGCGCGCCATAACAAAGTCCAAGTACCGGAATACCAAGTTTGAATAATTCAGTACTATACGAAGGAGCACCCTCCTCATAACAACTGTTAGGTCCTCCGGTCAAAATGATTCCTTTTGGATTCATTTCTTTTATCTTACTTATATCAGTCTTATAAGAATATATTTCACAATAGACATTGCACTCGCGCACACGACGTGCAACAAGCTGATTATATTGTCCTCCAAAATCAATTACGATTATTAGTTCTCTCTTCATATAGCCTCCTCCTTAAATAGCCTTGCATCATTTTCATTATGAGATGTATCCCGTCAAGAGTCCAGAATACAGCTATCTCCATAGAATACTTTCAAATTCATTTTAGGAAACAACTACTCCGCTTTCTCAGGTTCAGAAGCATTTGTATCAGTAGTTGTAGTTGTCTTAGAGCTCTTACCGAGTTTCTTTAACATTTCATTCACGGCAGCATCTAACTGATTATCCTCTTCACCATCAGAGTCTTTATATTTGACAGAATCAAATTCAACCTCCACATCCGGTTCAATTCCCACCTTATGAATATCATTGCCGTTAGGTGTAAAATATTTTGCTATGGTAACCTTAACTGCCGAACCATCCTCTAACGGGAACAATCTCTGCACTATACCTTTTCCGTATGTAGTCGTTCCCACTAATGTACCGATTCCGTAATCCTTGATAGCACCGGCAAAAATCTCTGACGCAGATGCACTGTAACCGTTCACAAGCAAAACTAATGGTTTTGTAAACTGCTGTTCAGCAGTAGAATTGTATGATTCAATTATATTGCCGTCTTTGTCCTTCGTGTATACTATCTTCCCCTCAGGAAGCATAAAATCAAGCATCTCCACAGCAATATCCAAAAGTCCGCCGCCATTATCACGAAGATCCACAATAAGTCCTTCCATACCCTGAACATTGAGCTCCCCCACTGCGTCTATGAACTGGTTTGCCGTAACCTCGTAGAAACTTGACACTGCTATATAACCTATATTATCGGAGAGCATCTTGTACTCTACTGTAGGGTTCTCAACCTTTCTGCGTTTCATGGTATATTCGTGATCCTTACCATCAGACCTTCTGTAAACCGTTATCTTAACATCTGTGCCTTCCACACCGCGAATCTTGTCTACAACTGCGTCCAGTTCCTGCTCCCCTACATCTTCACCATCGACTTCAGATATAACGTCCTGAGCCTCTATTCCGGCCTCTTTTGCAGGACTGCCATCAAACACTTTAACCACAGTAATTACCTTAGTATCAACATTTTGCGAAACCTGTACACCGACACCCACATATTCTCCTTCGGTATCCTCCATGAACTCCGCATATTCATCCCTGGTATAATATACAGAATACGGATCATCCAATCCTTCCATATAACCTTTTATCAAGCCATCCTGTTTTGCCTGCTCATCTTCCTCAAAATAGAAGTTTTCGTTCAGAATATTTTGTATTTTCTCCAGCTTATTATTGGTATCCTTACCAACAACATCGCTGCCTCTCATAGTGTCTACTTCAGTCGTAACAACCTCCGTATCCTTCACTTCATTAGTGGTGTTTTCTGTCGTGGTGTTTTCCACGACCATTTTGGTCCTTCCGCATCCAACAGCTCCAAAAGCCAATGCTAACGCAATAATAAATGCTGCAAATCTCCTGCTTAGTTTCATAGAATATTCTATCCTTCCTTATATCTTGTAAATTTTATAAACTGTATTGTTATATAATGTATTAATATTTTTTAAAGAATAAAACTTTATCAATCAATTCACTTATAACCTACTGAAGATATGTCAACGGATCAACATAATTACCGTTAACTCTTACACCGAAGTGACAGTGCGGTCCTGTGGAAATACCTGTCGAGCCTGCATTAGCTATGGTCTGCCCCGCTGATACACTCTGCCCTACAGATACCAGCAAAGATGAATTGTGCATATATAGCGTAACAACTCCGCCGCCATGGTCGATACACACATAATTACCTTCAGCATAATTATATGTTGCGACAATTACTGTACCTGAAGCCGCTGCCACAATAGGATCACCGGTGCTTACTGCGATATCTATTCCCATATGATTAGAGCTTGCTCCTGCAACAGGAGAGGTTCTTCCACCGAAATACGATGTTATTTTATTATTACCCGGTGCCGGCCATACAAATACACCACCGTTATATTCTGTCGGTACATTTACGGTCGTATTTGCTGCATTTGCCGCAGCTAGTGCCGCCTGCTCAGCAGCTATGATTATAGACTCAGCTTCCGCCTTGGCGTTCATATACTTCTGAACTTCCTGTTCCTGTCCAGCAATAGACGTATTATATTCCTCTATCTGGGCTTTTTTCTCTTTCTCGATTTTATCAATCGCCGCCTGTTGTTCCTTGACATCTGCCTGAAGTTTCTTATTGCTCTCCAAATCCTTATCTAACTTCATTTTGATATTAGCGACCTTCTCTTTTGCCTTCTTAAGCTGCTTTAAGATATTATAATCATATAAAGATACACATGACACATATTCTGTCTTGTTGAGCATATCCGTCATGGATGTAGCTGTCAAAAGCACATCAAGATAACTCTTATTACCTGATTCATAGACCATCTGAATACGATTCTTCATCTGTTCGTACTGACTTTCCTGAGCTGCTTTTGCATCTGCAAGCTGGTGCTTTGTTTCTTCAATAGACGCCTCAAGTTCACGCTGATTTTTCTCCAAATGAGTAGTTTCTATCTGAAGTTCATTAAGTACCTTATCCAATTCCAACACATACATCTCAAGGTCATACTTTGCGCTCTTAAGGTTTTTCAGTATACTCTGAGCCTTCTTAAGACCTTCTTCTGCAACCTTGGCATCCTGTCTTGCCTGTATAACAGAAGCATCTGAGGGTCCGTCAAAGATCACCTGTTGTGTGGTTGCCTGTTGCGTTGTAGCTTCAGTAGTCTTCTTCTTATTATCTTTTTTCTTCTTTGTAGACTTTTCTGTAGCAGGTGCTTCTGTTGCCGGCGCCTGTGTTGTCGGTGCTTCCGTCGCCGGTGCCTGTGTAGTAGGCGCTTCTGTTGCCGGTGCCTCCGTGGCAGCGGGCGCATTTGCACCCGCATCATCTCCTGTAGCATAACTAACAACCGATGGATATCCTGCACTTCCCAATGCCAATGAAATAATTAATACGTAATTTAATATTGTTCTTCTTTTGCTAATCACAATATCAGCCTCCATATCTCATATTCATACAAAACTGTCATCGTTAAACTTAAGCCAATCAGTCTGCGCCCTTCGGCTTGACTTCTTGGAGTTTCAAAGTAAGAGTCAGACATGTAAATGTTTGTGAGTGGTTACAAAACTTGCCACAAATCCGATTCCTATTCCCAACAAAAGGGAAATCGGCGTCACACCCTTAATGACCTGTGCTGTAGATACAAAATGAATAAGGTTAGCGACTACATTGTAATGTGCCGTCAGATAATCTACCACGGCATCATACATAAAAAACAAAAGTATCATCGGTATGATAGAACCGATCAATCCAATCATAACACCTTCCACCAAAAATGGTGTCCTTACAAAACTATCCTTTGCTCCGATAAGTTTCATTATGGCAATCTCATCTTTACGGACAGAAATACCAATGGTGATAGTGTTGCTTATCAAAAACATTGATACAAGAAGAAGTATCAATATCAAACCAAGGGATGCATAACCCACCAATCTGCTGATGGAATTAAGACTCTGGGCTGTACCGTCACTGCTGTTAACCTTTCTCACATTAGGTATTGCCTTGATTGTAGTAACTGTTTCTTCCTGCCTGCTTATATCCTTCAAGGTTATCTCGTAGGAAGCGGCATCCTCTAGCGGATTATCCTCACCAAATATATTCTGAACATAATTCATATCGCCATTATATACGTCATCAACATAACTTTTCCACGCCACATCAGAAGAAACATAGTTGATTGTATCAACATTTGCTATGGATTTTATCTCATCACCTATTGCCATTATGCGTTGCTCATCAATACCCTTCTCAAAAAACACAGTTACCGTCAACGAATCTTCTATCATTTTCACTTCATGTCTCATATTAAGGACAACGGAATAGAATACTCCTAACATAAACAGACAGGCTATTATTGTTCCGAGAGATGCCAAAGAAAACAGAAGATTTCTTCGTATATTGATAAAGCCCTGCTTAAAACTATATCTTAATGTATTAATCTTCATTTCTATATCCACCCTTTTCTACATCGCTGACAATCTTGCCTTTTTTCAATCTGATAACACGCTTTTGCATATAATCCACGATATCCTTGTTATGAGTAACGACCACGACCGTTGTTCCCTTCTTATTGATCTCGTCAAGAAGTGTCATAATTTCCTCTGAGTTCCTAGGATCAAGATCTCCGGTAGGCTCATCTGCCAAAATTATATCCGGCTGATTAACCATCGCCCTTGCTATCGCAACTCTCTGCTGTTCTCCTCCGGACAACTCTCTTGGAAACTGCTTATACTGATCCGCAAGACCGACCATAGTAAGCATCGCAGGTACTTCACGTCTTATTTCCTTCATGGATTTTTCAATGACCTGCTGCGCAAAGGCAACATTTTCAAATACAGTTCTGTCTCTTAAAAGTCTGAAATCCTGAAATACCACTCCGAGTTTTCTTCTAAGCATCGGTATCTCTTTTCTCTTCATCTTACTATACACTTTATCATCAACAGTAATTTCACCCTTTGTTGGAGTCAGCTCCTTCAACAGCAGCTTGATAAGTGTAGTTTTTCCGGAGCCACTGCTGCCGACAACAAACACAAACTCTCCCTTATTAATATGAAATGATACATCATCTAATGCCTTTTTCCCTGTGGGATACTGCATTGTTACGTGATCAAGTACTATCATGTGATTGATCCTTTCTGTATAAATATTTTCTGCCCGACGGGGCTAATCCCACCGGGCATGGTATATTATTGATATAATATTTAGTATTCCAAAGACTCCATATATTTCATATATTTCACTACCATCAGAGCAATCTTAAATGTTATGGCATCTTCAAAAACTCTAAGATCAAGACCTGTACTCTTTTGTAATTTATCAAGTCTGTACACAAGAGTATTTCTGTGTATGTAAAGCTGCCTTGACGTCTCTGAAACATTCAGACTGTTTTCAAAGAACTTATTGATGGTGGTCAGAGTTTCCTCATCGAAATCATCAGGAGATCGATTCTCGAATATCTCCTTAATGAACATCTTACAAAGTGGAATCGGCAACTGATATATAAGACGTCCTATTCCGAGATTACTGTAAGCTATGATATTACGATTGCCATAGAATATCTTACCCACATCAAGCGCCATCTTAGCTTCTTTGTAAGAACGTGAAACCTCCTTGAGCTCATTTACAATGGTTCCGTAAGCAACATGAACGGAAGACATCGCTTCTGTATTCAGCATATCAACTATGACCTTGGCAGTCTTGCTCATATCCTCATAGGTCTCGTTCTGTTTAACTTCCTTGACAAGAATAATATTCTTCTCATCAACTGCAGTCACAAAATCCTTTGTCTTGCTTGAGAAAATGTTCCTGACAGTCTCTAATGCATTGGTATCCTTCTCATTCTTGGTCTCGATTATAAATACAAGACGTCTTACCTCTGCATCAATATGCAATTTCTTCGCGCGATTATATATATCCACGAGGAGAAGATTATCAAGAAGCAGATTCTTGATAAAATTATCTTTATCAAATCTTTCTTTGTATGCAACTAAAAGGTTCTGTACCTGAAAAGCAGCTATCTTACCTATCATATATACATCATCTGCTTCACCCTTAGCAATAATGACATATTCTAACTGGTTATCATCAAACACTTTAAAAAACTGATATCCTGAAAGAACCTGGCTCTCCGCCGGAGAATCCACAAATGCAAGAACTGATTTCTCATATTCTGTAGTATCCCGCAATGTCGATGCAAGCGCCTTGCCCTCTGTATCCATTACACACAGATCGATTCTAGTGATTGCTTTAATCCCCTCAATAGTATCCTGCAAAATCTGATTTGATATCATCCCTTCTCACTCCTATCTCAATCTTTATTATTGAATAATTGTACAGGCATTCATTATAATAATCACTCTACAATCATCTATCGTTATCTATTACCATTTATACATAATCTAATTTAACAGAAATTTGTGAAAAAATAAAGACCAATAATGACATTTTTTCATAATTGGGAAAATTTAACCCCATTATCCTGCCTGTCCGGCGAGATAATTGATAAACTGCTGCGCCGTTCTTCCCGATATGCCTCCGTGGGCAAGTTCCCATTTATTGGCTTCCGCACATAATTCCTGTTCGGTCAATGTAATTGACGGCTCTTTTTTCGCCAATTCACATACAATATTGAAGAATTCCTTCTGATTAGGCAATGAAAAACTAATCGTGACACCGAATCTGTTGACCAACGACAATTTTTCATGCATAGTATCAGAGTGATGTATCTCTTCTCCGCCTGTCTCCATGTCGTTCCTGTCATTCCAGGTCTCTTTAATGAGATGCCTGCGGTTAGATGTCGCATATATGAGAACATTATCCGGTTTGGTCTCAACACCTCCCTCAATTACAGCCTTCAAAAACTTATACTCAATTTCAAATTCTTCAAAAGAGAGATCGTCCATGTAAATGATAAACTTGTAATTTCTGTTTTTTATCATGGATATCACCGTTGAAAGGTCCTTGAACTGATGCTTATATATCTCGATCATCCTGAGTCCTCTGTCGTAGTACTGATTGATTATCGCCTTGATACAGGTAGACTTTCCGGTTCCCGCCGAACCAAAAAGCAGACAGTTATTAGCAGGTCTTCCGGCAACAAACGCTTCAGTATTATCCACGAGTTTCTTCTTCTGTATCTCATATCCCACCAGATCATCAAGAACAACATTTTCCGTATTATTAATTGGGAAAATGTCTACCTTATCTCCCACATTTCTTATTCTGAAGGCCTTATTGAGGCCGAACATCCCCACTCCGTAGGAAGCGTAGAATGCTGTGACTTTATCAAAAAATCCTTTCTCGTCAGTACAGGCTTCAAGCTCCTTGGACAATGTTCTTACCTTTTCGGAAACATTGTAATTATACATTCTTTCTTTTTTTACAATAGCTTTATAATTAGAGATTGTGGAAAAACAATCTATGGACAGCTCCTTCTCAACCTCTGAAAAATCAAAGTCAAACAATGCCTTGAATATAGCAAAATCATTCATGGCAAAATGATTGACACTGCCGTCATTGGCACCCACCTTCTCACTGGTCAGTGTAAATGAATTCTCATTGGTTATCATTACAAAAGCAAGATAATTATGCCACAAATTATCATCAAAACCGTAATCCGTTGAAAGATCCAAAAGTCTCTTGATTTCCGCATATATCCGGGTTATAAGCGACTCCTTGCTGATATGCTTCTTATCCTGCATCTCTGCCAGCTTAGATGCACTAAATGCTGACGAATCAGAAAGGACATTATCCCTGTACCAGTCAAAATCCTCAAATATTCCGGCAAGCCTTTTCAATATACTGTCTTCCCCAAGTTCTCTATATACTATTAATTTTGAAACCTGTTTATACATTTCAGATATCCTTTCTTTTAATTCTATTCATCTATGATTTCACCGGTCTCAACATCCACGTTTCGCACATTGATTCCGTTGACTTCCACACTATCATTTACCTCGATAAGAATATACTGTCTTCCGTCTATCATTCTTGTCTCTACGAGATCGGTACGCTCAGGTTTTACCTTGATCACCACATCAGGCATTTTGATGTCAAAACTTCTCGTACTTGCCACAGTGGCGGCTGTGAACTTCGGGTGCTCCTCATCCGTCACAATACTGTCAAAAGCAGTGTCAAAAGACTCTAACGCATCCGCTTTAACGCCGCTGTCCGCAAGTAGTTTCTTCATCTCCATTTTGTCCAGTTCCGGAGGTACTTCCGCATCCTTTCTGGCCTCGTAAAATTCATTAAGATTCTCATGTATTGTCTTTACAATTTCGAAATCACATTCTTCTCCCAAAGAGTTTTCAATAATATCCTGAAATGTTTCCTGTTGAGCTTTATATGATAGGGGTGCAGTGCATCCGAGAACATGGTCAATAAAGTTTTCCTGCAGCATCTCGGAATTCTTAGTGTAATACAACAATCCATGAACATCCGTATTTCTGTCGTTAAATGCCGGAAACAAAAATCCGTGTGTGGGTGCCGATACAAGCCAATCCCTTATCCTGCTCTCTATACTGTTATGCTTTTCATTATAACAAAGCCCTGCCTCCGTGAGTTTTACCGGGCAAATGCTGCATAAAACGTAGTCATATACATACTCTGATGCATCCTCATTCTCCATTCCGTCACTGGTTTTTCCGGGAACGTCGTACGCCGCATATATGAGTATAATGTAATAATTTTCTCCGTAATCGTAGGACTCTATGACCTTATCATAGAATTCTGATACGAGTTTCTCGTCGTCTAACTTTGAGTTTTTGAGCCTTAACAAAAATTCCTGAGTTCCACCGGGACTCTCCTGCTCATTTGGGAATTCCATATTGATCAGGTTCTTTCCTATGGTTCCGGACAAGGTATTCTTAAATATAGTAAAGTACTTAAAATTCTCTTCCTCTGTCAGCATAAGAAATGTCTGAGCCAGTTCGGCTTTTTTATTCTTATCACCGTCCACATAACATCCACATATTCTTGTAATCGTGCAGTGTTCAGGTGTAAATTGCTTTTTTATCTCATTTATCTCTCTTTTGTTCATTGTTAGATAATAACTCCTTTCGTTGATATTGCTTTGCTGCTCGTTGTCGCGGCGTTCGCCTTCTTCTCTATGTCGCCATGCCGCAACTCGCTGCTTTGCCGCTCGTTGTCGCGGCGTTCGCCTTCTTCTCTATGTCGCCATGCCGCAACTCGCTGCTTTGCCGCTCGTTGTCGCGGCTTTCGCCTTCTTCTCTATGTCGCCATGCCGCAACTCGCTGCTTTGCTGCTCGTTGTCGCGGCGTTCGCCGTATGCCGACTATGTATAATACTCTTGTGCGAGCAAGCTCTCACCGAGCATTCTACATAGTCGGCGCATGGCTCACTTTTCACGCAAAATAAGATACATAATTAATCTTATAAGGACTCTTCGGGAACATGTACTCGAACAAATCTACAAAATAGTCATCTGTCATACTTGCCATGAAATCGACCACCATCTGTTCCGGTGATGTAGTGGAAAAGTATTTCTCATTGCCATAAACTGATGTATTATCCTTTACAAAATCCACATGGTGTTTATATATAATGGAATTCTTGTCCCCACTTTTCATATCGGACAACAGCTTCTCATACATTTCATGAAACATAGGGCGAATGCTTTCTTCATAGGTCTTTTCAACGCCCTCGTTATAGTATATCTTTTCGTAATTTTCCTTCTTTGTTGCTTTAATAGCCTTGTAATATTCATCATCCATGGCAATATAATCCTTACCATAGCTGTTTTCCACAATATTGACTATAAGGTTATTGATTATCTCAGGATTACTTTTACCAAATGCAGTCTCAGAAAATATAGAATCATCTTCTATAAGATTAGCTCTGATGGCATCCTGTCTGTCTTTTCCAAGATAGGCGATCATATCGCACACTCGCACAACACAAGCCTCTAATGTATACGGAACAAGTCTGCCTATAGCCGTCTCATCCTCATAACACTCCGACACCTTTCTGTCAAACCTTTCAAAGTCTTCAAGCGGCACAGGTCTGTATTCCTTCATCGCAAACTCACCGTTGTGACAAAGGATTCCATCAAGCGTCTGCATACTTACGTTTCTATTCATTATGTCATCTAAAACACGCACACTGTGCACATTGTGATTAAAATATTGTCCCATATGCTCCTGCATACACTCTGAAAGATATCTCTCCCCGGCATGACCAAAGGGAGTATGTCCTATATCATGCCCTAATGCAATCGCTTCAATAAGGTCTGTATTAAGCCCCAACAGGGAACCTATATTTCTCGAAATCCTTGACACAAGCTGTACATGCAGTGCACGCCTTGTTATGTCATCATTTTTGTAGAAAGAAAAAACCTGTGTCTTATCTGCATACCTGTTATAGTACGGGGTATGCATTATCTTTTCCACATCCCTGATATACGCCGGTCTTAATAATGTATTCTTATCCCAATCCTGACGTCTTCTTATAGCCACATCATTATCAGTAAAACATGGATTCTTAACACCGTTTCTCCTATCCTCTTTGATACGCTCTGTAATCTCCTCGGATAACTGTATATAATTCTTTTTGCCTGTATTACCCTTAGACATATTCTACCTCTTAGTTTCTTATGTGTGAATTTTTGAAACCATCAATCTTTCTTGCACACGGTCCCAACTCGTGCGCAGTCCCGACAAATCAAGTTCCTCTTTGCCTCTGTTCATCTCACCACAATCTAGTTATTCTCTATCTCGTATGCAATTCTACGAAATCAAACACCTCTTTGTAATAGGTATCCGGATCGGCATATCTGCAATCACCATGTGTAGCGGAAGGTATTGTCACAAGTTTATGAGATGAAGCTACGGCAGCATTTAATTTCTCCGCCATCTCATTAGTTACATAGGTATCATTTCCACCCTGAATAAGAAGTATCGGTACAGAGGTCTTGGCAACCTGATTCACCGCACTCGCCTCACGAAGTGTATATCCGCCCCATACCTTGGCCACAGGATTTATCATCTCCATAACAGGAAATACCGGCCACTTTTCATGACGCACCTTGAATTCCTTTTTCATGACATCCCAAGCAGAGGTGTAAGCACCATCTGCAACTATTGCTTTGATATTGCTCTTAATCGGTTCTCCGGAAATCATCAAACCTGTATCCGCTCCCATATCAACACCATGAATAACAATATTGGCATCCGGATTATCATCAAGGATCACATCCACCCAATTGATAACATCTAATCTGTCAAGCCATCCCATGCCGATAAATGATCCCTCGCTCTCTCCTGAAGCTCTAAGATCCGGAAGCAACACATTATATCCTTTATCCGTATAATGCTTTGCTATATCATATACATCCTCCATGCTTCCGTTATATCCATGGAGAATAACCGCCCAATTGTTACTGTCCTTATTAATAACCACTTCTCTGGCTATTAAAATATATCCATCATCACTTTCCATAGTCAGTTTTTTCGGTTTTGAAGACAAACGCCAGTCGGAAGCTGCTGCCTTTTCTGCATCCTTAGTACCTAAAACAGTCTGAGAAGCAACCATGCTCTCAAGGCTCTTGAGATTGCCGTTTCTACCTCTTATGAGCATTTCTCTTGAAAGGAAGAAACCAAAAATTGCCGTAGCAATACTTATAACAACAGCTAATTTGAATAATGTCCAAACAAATTCAAAGAAACCACCTATCACATCTCCAACGGTAATCCCATCTTTCCTCCTGATCGGAGTAGGCACATTAGTCTCAACAATAACATCCTCAACATCAGCCATCTCCATTGCGGCGGCTATCTCTTTAGCAGGTGACTTTTCTTTTGCCGCCATATCCGCCACAGTTTGACCAACCTGTATATCTATTCTCTGTGTATTACCCTGAACCTTTATATCAGGAAGTTCTTTCTTTATTGTGTCATCTATCCTTATAACTCCCTGATCTTTATCATCGGCTGTTTTATCATATGCGGCGAGTTCCTTTCCAACCCGTTCTTTTTCTGCCTTTTCCTTGACAAATTTATCCCGTTCAGCTTTTTCCTGCGCTGCTCTTGCCTCCTGCTCACGCTTAATCTTTTCCTGTTCCGTTTTCTCTTTTTCCAGGCGTTCTTTCTCTGCTTTTTCCCGCTCTAATTTTTGACGCTGCTTCTCCTTTTCAATATGTTCTTTCTCTAAACGCTCCTGCTCGGCTTTTTCTTTCGCTTTTCGTTGTTCCTCCGCCTGCTGCCTTGCCCTGCGTTCTCGCTCTGCCTGTTCTCTCGCCTTGCGCTGTTCCTCTGCCTGCTGTCTCGCCCTGCGCTCCTGCTCAGCCTTTTCTCTGGAAAGTCTCTCTTGTTCAGCCCGCGCCTGCAAAGCCCTTCTTTCCTGTTCCCTTTTGGCTTTTTCTACCTGTTCTTTTCTAATACGTTCCTGAGAAGCCCCACCATCTGATTTACCGTCGACTACTTCCCTTCCCTTAAGTTCTTCCTTTTTATGGGCAGACTTTTCCCCCATATCACGGTTTATCTGTTCCTGTGCTGCTTTTAGTATCTCCTCTACTGCCTCATCCGTGGTATTATTTTTTGCTTCATTAATCTTTCTGCCTGTAAGGATCTCACTTTCCATTATGTCTTCTCCTCGTATGATTTCTTTATCCGTTTTCGGACAATTCACAAACTCTATAAATTATTACAATACTATCCGGCAATTGCCGGCATATCTTCACTCTATCCGTAAGTATGTATTATCCCAAGTACTTTTCTCACTTCATCTATCGGTATCTGTCCCGGTGCAGATGCCCTTCCCACAGATGCAAAGGTCACAGCCGAGCCAAACAATTCCCCGGCGAATCTACTGACAAGTCCCTGACCACCCATGGACATTGCTATAACCGGTTTATCATTTTCATCTGTGTACTTGACTACCGACGTCATTAATGTTAACACATCCACTCTGTTTTCAGGCATTACCGCAATCTTTAATATATCTGCTCCCTTTTCATCCATATAAGCCAGCCTGCGAAGAATCTCGTCGCTATCGGGAGTCTTATCAAAATCATGGTTACTTGCCACAACGTATATATCATTATTATGGGCAATCTCTATTACCTTCTCAAATACATTATCACCGTAAAATGCTTCCACATCGATAAGGTCTGTCAATCCGCTTTCACACACATATTTACAAAGTTCAATATAATCTGCGGCTTCAATATGAGCATTGCCGCCCTCATTATCTGTTCGAAATGTAAATAACAATACCGTATCACCAATCACCTCTCTGATACTATTAAGTGTATGCAGCATTTCATTCTCATTTTTCCACTCGGCAAAATAATCTGCCCGGAATTCTATTATATCCGGCTCATATTTTATAATATTTTGTGCCTGTATGTATGCATCTTCATTATCCTTTGCAACAATCGGAACACATATTTTAGGTGTACCTTCACCGATAACAATACGTCTGGTTTTAACGCTCATTTTAGACCCCATATCTTTCTGTTTTCATATATATTCCCCGCAGATATAAATGTAATCAGGAACCAAACCATCAATCAATATCTGCATGATACTATCATTTTATCTTGAAGTATTTCCTGTAATACTTCATCTCTTTCTTGGCAGTCTTATTGTACATATGACTTGAAGAAAACAACACAAAGCCCTGACATCCCGCTGCCTTCTCCTTCTTGATCTGTGTTACTATATTATTCTTTTTCTTCTTCCACCCCTTATCATAGGCATCTCCCGTGGCAGCACGATAAAGCCCCAAACCTATTATCATCGGAGTATCATTCTTATCAAGCGCAATCCACTGTTTGAGACGTTGTGTGTATAGCTTGGTCTTTTTTCCATTCAGGATGTAATTATCAGACCAATAAATCTGTGGAATAATATAATCGATATACTCGTCCTTGCTAAGCCATGTTTCAAGATCACATCCGATAGATTCGGCATAAGAAACATTACCCGCAGGGCTGATTCCAAACATTATATCCTCATCAGTTGCCTTAATAGCTGCATATACCTGTCTGACCATCTTGTTAACATTCTTCTTACGCTTCTTCATCGAAACTTTTTTGAACTGCCCGTTAGAGGGATAAAAGTAATCATCCATATGTATTCCGTCAACATCATAATTATCAATTATCTCCCCAACTATATCAAGTATTCTGTTTATTGAAGACGCTTTTCCCGGATTAAAACTTTTGTTCATCGTCTTTCTATAAGGATTGAGCCATGCATGAAATGAAATATCGTTCTCATGAGCTAATTCTATCAATATCTTCAACGGATCATAGGACGGTTTTTTCTCAAACATATAATGACTCCACTTCAGATATTCACTCGGATAAATGGCATCATTACACGGAACAACATGAAAAAATACTGTATTGATCTTATCTTTTGCAAGTTTCTTATACATCTTTGCAGCATTTTTTCTAAATGTAGTCTCTGATTTGTTATAAAGTCCCATGTTCTTATAATCAACAAAAGCAATCCATACACCACGCATATCCGTCAAGGTCTCTGAATTACGAAGATTTCTCTCTGAAGCCACAAAACCTGTCTCAGTTCCTGTCGTTTGTGTATTTGAAGCAGTCTGCGTTGCATCCGCAACCGATGTATTCTGTGCCGTCTCCGTACCTGTTGCACTTCGTGTCGCATCCGCAGCCGATGCATTCTTCGTAGTATCCGTAATCGTTGTACTCTGTGCTGCCTCTGTAACTGTGTTATTTAAGGCCGCTTCCGTTGCCGATACATTTGTATTAACCGTCAAACAACTTATCAACATAACACAAACTAATATAGACAAATATAACGCCTTTTTCTTTCTTCCGGTGTAATTATCAATTTTTAATAAATGTAACATAGTATTCCTTTCTATTTCCTTAAACATATAATTCATAACACTTTATTTTATCAATAATTGGAATATATGTCTACTGCTTTGTTTACGAAAATATTTTTCTGTTCAGTTCATTCAGTACTCTTTTCTTATCCGCACTCCACAAAGGAGCCATCAGCGTTTTCTTATCTCCATCACCGGTCATTCTGTGAATGATCATGTCATCCGGTAACACACATATACAATCCTTTATTAGATCTGTGTATTCATCTAATGTCATACATTCAAACAATCCGTTCTCATAGTCTTTTGCAAGATCTGTTCCTCTTATAACATGAAGCAGTTGCAGCTTTATGCCCTGTACACCACTTTCTCCCACATAGCGAACAGAGTCTAACATATCTTCCCTAGTCTCTCCCGGCAATCCCAATATAACATGGGTAATAACTTCAATATTTCTCTTTCTGAGTTCTCTTACTGCCCTATCATAAACCTCAAGAGTGTATCCCCGTCTAATATACTTTGCACTGCTTTCATGAATTGTTTGAAGTCCAAGTTCAACCCACACAGGTTTGATCTCATTGATTTCTGCCAAAAGTTCAAGGACTTCTTCAGGAAGACAATCCGGTCTTGTGGCAATGGATAATACAACCACATCCTCGCGGTTTATTGCCTCCATATAGAGCTGCCGTAACCTTTCCACAGGCGCATAGGTATTAGTAAATGCCTGAAAATACGCGATATACTTTCCTGACTGTCTTTTTTCAATTACCAAATCGTTTCTTGTATCTGTCGCTAAAGTATATACACCCGGATGTTTCTTGCCATTATCAGCTTTTGGCATCTTGCCGGCAATCTTTAACTTTCCTCGTTCAATCTGCTCACTAACAGACAAGGATGCATCTTCCGCAAAATCTCCGGACCCGTATCCGGAGCAGAATATGCATCCTCTGTTATCAATTGTTCCATCCCTGTTCGGACAGGTAAAGCCACCATTGATTGCAATCTTATATACTTTACATCCGAATCTGTTCCTTAAATATTGATTTAAACTGTTATATCTCATATTCAACGTATCTTGGCTTTATTGTTGCCTTTTCCCTTAAACGCCTTCTTGTATTCCTTCTTTTTCTTACCTGGGACCTTTATAACCAGCTTCTTAGAGGTTCCTTTAATGGCATTCTTTCCAATTGATTTTTTATTTAATAAAGTTGTCTTTATCCTGATATCTTTAAGAAGCTTACAATTTCTGAATGCATCTTTACCTATCTTGGAAATATTTTTACCTATAGTAACTGACTTAAGTTTCTTGGCGTTTTTCAGAGCTCCATCGGAAATCACCGTAACCTTGTACTCTATACCGTTATATGTGACTGTTGCCGGTATTGACAATGTCTTAACTTTTTTGTTAGTAAATGTTATCAATGCCACATCTTTTTTGTCATCAGCAGAAACAATCTCATATGTTAATCCATTTTTACCAACTGTAAAAGTCCGTTTTTCAGCCACAATTTCATTCTGCGACACTTCTTTTTCAGGCACCTTCACTTCCGGATTCGTTCCCGGCTCCTCCTTTTCAGGTTCCTTCACTTCCGGATTCGTTCCCGGTTCATCCTTTTCAGGTTCTTTCACCTCCGGATTCGTTTCCGGCTCCTCCTTTTCAGGTTCCTTCACTTCCGGATCCGTTCCCGGCTCCTCCTTTTCAGGTTCCTTCACTTCCGGATTCGTTCCCGGCTCCTCCTTTTCAGGTTCTTTCACTTCCGGATCCGTTCCCGGTTCATCTTTTTCATCAAAAGAATCAAGCAACTCCAACATTTCTTCCTTTGAACATGATATAATATTGGAAGATTCATTTTCTGAGGCATAGGTAGCCATAGTGGAGCCTTCAACACAATGTATTACTGTCTGACTGTTTACAACATTCTTACCGATAGTTGCTTCTTCTGTAAGAATATACACCTCGGCACCTGTACTGTGTAACGCATAATCTCCAATCTCAGTTACGCTTTCAGGAAGAACAAGTTCAGTTAATTTTGAAGTGTTTCTAAATGCATTGCTTCCAACCACTTCGACATTATCATTAATATCAACAGTCTCGAGCAAAGAACAGTCCCCCAGCGCTCCTTCTAAAATATTTTTAACATTTTCACCCATTTTAACTGCAGTTAAATTCTTATTATAATAAAGAGAATATTCTCCGATTGTTGTTACCGAATCCGGAACTGTCACTTCAGAAACATATGGTGCAGCAATAAGCTTAGTTACATCTTTATCATATATAACACCATCTATTATCGTATAATTAGCATTATCTTTATCAATTGTTAATTGTGAAAGATTATTACAATTAGTAAATGCAAACTGACCAATAGTTTCAACACTTGCAGGAATATTAAGTGTCACAAGTTTGCTGCATGAATTAAATGCAGAGCTTCCGATGTTAGTTATAGTATCCGGCATAATCACTTCTTCAACATAACTGTTTTGCTGAATAAACTTATCACCTATAGATACCACTGTCTTATCACCAATAGTCTCCGGAATCACCAATGTTTTCAAAGAAGTATCGTTCCCATCATACTGATATACCTCTATTGTATTATCCTTATACGACTTAGTGCGATAACTAAATAAGGAGGTACGTTCTGTCACATTATATGGTCTGAGTCCCGTCTCAGAATTCTTAGACATTCCATACCCGGCTTCGACTTCATACCACAAGTTTCCCGTTTCCGCTTCAACTAAAGCATTCATATGTCCACTGCCGGCACCCGAATCTCTGTTACCATTTCTGCTCCAGGCCTTAAGCCCACATTTTTTACATACTTTAACAATAAGATCTGTACTTGCCCAACAGTCGCCACCACCATTGATAATCATGCTTTGTGCACTTGAATAGTGATAATCATAATCAAATGACGCAGCAAATTTGGCAGCCTCCGTTGCTATTTCCTTGGCAGTCATACCATCATTAATGTTTTCTTTAATATATTGTTCCATTCTCTCCTCAGCATATGTGGGAGCGTAATCTATATTCTTAAAGAGAATGTCGTGATATTCATTACCAATGGTAACTCGCACCACAGCCACTCCTTCATTAGGGTCATTCTGAATTTTGGTTGCGTTAGGGTTATAAGCCGTTGATCCAAATCCACCGCTCCAATACCATGTTGTGTAACCCGGAGTCACCAGTCCCGTATCTGATACTTTCACAGCGCTGTAATTGTAATCATTACCATCATAATTTGCCTGACTTTGATACACAACTTTATATGTAGGAGTCGCTTCAGTATCTCCCACTACTATCTGAAATTCTTTCAAATGATCAGAATCATCGGGAATCGATAATGTGGCTTCATAATTACTATCAAGTGAATACAACGTAACACTGTCCGTATTAACAGTAAATGCTGCCACATGCATAGATATATTCATAACAATCACAAAGGTGAAAATAGTAACAAGATTTTTAATTATTGATAACTTATGCTTCATTGTATTCCCTCCATATCATGTATGCACAACGCACTTTTGTCTATTATATCATGAACTTCGTAATTGCGCCATCCTTGGCGCAAAAAAAACACTCGTTCATGCTATATATACTTCCATGTATGATATATCATGAACTTCGTAATTGCGCCATCAATAGTGCAAAAAAACAAATAAATAAAACTAAATTTTTCCATAATTTTTTTCTTGACTTGAATGCGGAATTTAATTCCGCATTCCTATAAGTCCAGTGATTATGCGGGACTAAAATCCGTTTTTTTACTTTAAAAAGCATCTGTTTTCCGTTATAATGGCATCAACAGAGCAGT
>JAFUGT010000027.1 GCA_017469275.1 Lachnospiraceae bacterium | reverse complement strand
CGGTATTATTACGACAGCAGTTCTTTTGTGTGCTGTCAAGGGTGGCGTCCGGCTTATCAGCCTAAAATATCTGTAATTATAAGGTTCGTTTGAGCCTATTTTTTTTGACTCTGTTTTTTCATAACTCATTTGACACTACCTTCATATTCATTTTAATATAAATGTTAAAAAGTCAATCTATTAAATATATGATGCCAGCATTGATTTAATTATGATTCTTATGTTCCATTCTTTAAGTAATTAACCAATTGCATAAACATACTCATAATATATTATATTAGTTGTATCTTTTCTTTACATCCCCACAAATGATTAGTTTATCCATTTTATTTCTCGGCATTTTGCACAATCCGGATGGGATATATTGAACAGTTAACATAAAAACACCCTCCTTACCTGTTTGTCCGGTACGGAGAGTGTATATCTGCTTTTTGTTCGTATATAATATTTTTTTCATTAATCTGTTAAAGTTCTATAGCAACACCAAGCGCTCTGGCTTTGATTGCAAGCTCAGTTCTATTGGCAAATCCTGTTTTTGTCAACATACTTCTAACATGCGTCTTAACTGTATGCTCAGATATCCCAAGTTTTTCAGCCACAACGGTATTCGATGCACCGGTGGTTATTATCCTTAGCACATCCAATTCCCTGTCGGTAAGTTCCGAACTTAGAACATTTCCAAGCTGCACAGTTGGTGCATGATCCGGATATATATGTTCGCCTGCCATAGTCCTGTTCATTACATCGATAATCTCGTTTTCGCCTGTCTCCTTGTACCAGAAACTATCCACTCCGCACTGCCTTGCCTTATCCATAAATGACTGTTCCGGCATGGAAGTAACAGCAATTACTTTAATCTCGGGATAATCTCTTTTTACCATAGCACAAGCATCAAGTCCATTAGAACCATCATTCATCAATATATCCATCAATATAAGATCAACATGATTTTTCAGCAGATATACATCCACAACCCCTGCTGATTCCACGGAAAATGTAAGTTCAAAATTATCAGAGTTTTTAACGTACATCTCAAACAATTGTCTTGAGATTGCCTGATCATCGACTATCATAACCCTTGTTTTATTCATATCATTTCCTCATTTATATTATTAAAAAGTAATTTTATTAATTAATCTTATTATCTATTATATAAATGTTATATTAATCAAACAACTGTTAAATATCCTTTGCAATTATAAGTTTGAATTGCGGAAAACTCTCCACAGTCATCGAACATCCCTGCCTCTCCACTATGTTTCTGAGATTTTTAAGTCCGCCACTTTCTTTGATTTCCTTCTCCGGCGGTCTTCCCGAATTAGTTATCGTAACTGTTCCGGCATCATCTATATCAACATTAAGCCTGTCACCATCTGCATGTTTCACGGTATTGGTAAGACACTCATGTATTGCAGCAGCTACAAGTTCCTCCATATCTTCCATTATTTCCCCTTGTATTTCAAGTTTAACATTGACCGCATCTGCCGCTTTTTTGATTATTTCCATACGGTTCTCATCAGAATCTCTTTCCGCCTCATTGTTAAGTATAGCAATAGTGGATTTCCACAATTCTTCTAAATGTCTCCTGTCATAACCTGCTTCCTCTCCTTTACTATTTGAAGATATGTATGCCCGTAATGCCAAAAGACATCTTCCAACATTATCGTGAAGCCTTATCTTAGCATTCAACATTTCTTTTTCTCTTGTCATTGTATCAAGATTCCTGCTATACTCACGCAGTCTGTCATTTATTTCATTAAGACGTTTGTTCCTCTCTTCAAGTTCCACACTTTTATTATATCGCTTAGTAATATCATAAGCCAGAATTTCATATACTGAAGTTTTTTGCCGTCCTCTTGTAATCGGTATCTCCCTGCAAGTAATATCCCATACCGTTCCATCACTAAGTCCGGCAAATGTTCCTGCATCATTGTGCCACAATCTGCTTTCCGGTCTTATATCCTTTCCCTCGGTCAGTTTATTTCTAAGATTATTACCATCAAAAGGCTTTTCAAAGAGTTCATTTATTATCTCCTGCATTTTACGGTTGATAAGCAGTAATACCCCATCTGCATTTTCAAAATATACGCCATCAGGCAGCTTTGCAAGACCTTCTTCCAGAGAAACCGGTGTCAGTATATTTTTGATTCTCTTACGAAGATGTATCCACAAAAACACATTACTAATAAGCATTATAATTAATGAAACCAAAATCAATGAAGCCGGCATCTTTTTTAAATATCCAATCCACGGAAACAAATATACTTCATGTTTATCTAATTCATTACATATATTTTCAAAAGTCAAAACATAGAACAGACAGAAAACAAAAACAATAACATAGATAAAACTATAGATATATTGCTTTGCATTAATTGAGTATATTATACCCATAATTATGAAGCATAACGTAAGGAAAAATAATGTGCCGGAATATCTGATTGCCGTATCGGATAATTGTCCTATATTCACTATATATCACCCCCAGTCATGCTCACCGAAAGGGAAATATATTCACATTCATCCTCATAGGTCAGTTTGATATCAAATCCTTTACTGCAGTCAATAGCATATTTATCACAGAGATTCCGTCTTTCATTCTCAATATCAAGAATATTTGTCGGAGCAGCTGCCTCTATATAGAATAACAACTTATTATCATTTATATTAAATGTTACCATTATTGCCGAAAGACCCGGCATAGCCTTTTCTATTATATCCTCCAACAATTCAAACATCATTAGCGTCAATGAAGAATCGAGCATTATACCATCTTTAATATCTGCAAGAAATGTTACACCATTAAGCCCCACATAGGATAATAATTCTTCGACAGATATTCTCAATTCACTGCTGTTAATTCTTTGTTCAGTGCCTGACAACAAAAGCAGATTAGATTTTCTTTTGATATAAGCTCCAAGTATCCCCGCATATTTCATGCTTTTTTCAAAGTCCGCCTCTTTGCTCGGAAGATTAGCCAAAATATCAGAAATATAATTTAACTGCGGTTGAAGTCTCTTATTCATCCAATCATAAAGACGGTTTTGCTCCTCTGTACTTTTTCTGCTTTCATCAAGCCTCACCGCCTCATCAAGCATCACTCTTTCCTCTTCAAGATAATCTCCTGTCTCGGATAATTTTTCATTTAATCTTATAAGCTCCTCCACATCCTCCATCCAGTAGAAATATCCACCGGATACGGGCTGACATTTTAGCAGTGTTTTATTTTCCTCAATGTAAACAGGCCACTCGCAGGCCCTTTTAATTTTTGACGCCTTAGGTGCCTCCCAATCCCTTCCCTTCAACTTAACATTATAATCTTCGTCAGTAAGACCTGCCCTTAGAGACGAAATCATAAAAAATGTCTCATGTCCTGAATTAGACGGGAGTAAATGTGTAAAAACAAGACTTTCAAAAAATGCCACGAGAAAGAAGCAGGAAAACTCCGGAAACTCATACATTTTCTGTATAAAAGCTTTATACTCACTGTAGTTCGAAGAACTGTAATTTAATATATATATAATACCGCTAGCAACAATAACACAAGGCAGCCATAATCTGCTAAAATCCATTACCATTCCGGTTCTTATTACGATAATAAGAATACCAAGTATCGAGCAAATTACAATGGCAAGTGCAAAGTAGTATAATATTCCCCTTGAATAATCTTCGTTCCAATCAACCATTCCCGGTTTGAACTTAAAAGCAAGCTGATGAATATCATTTGTCATAATCCCTAAAACAACAATTACAGCCGGTATATAACAGATTTTCCATCTGCTATCGGGTTTGTATTCATTTGATTTGCCAATATATAATGCAGACATAAACATAAGTAACGGTACCATAACACAGGGAAGATAATACAGATACCATAAATGTCTGTTCAAAAAAGAATCGGGATTGACAAAAATGTATTTGATGTAGCGTTGTGCCAGCCAGATAATCATAAGTGCCGCTGCAGCCAACAGATTATTCCTGATATCCCTTTGTATAAACCGTCGTCTTATACTGAACATCCATTGAAAAAGCACACTGATATATATGGTCATAATAATAGTATTATGACCATAATTATAATCACCAAACCTTAACAGTGAATTAATAAATCCGCAAACAAGCACTAGCAATGCAGAAAACACAACGCGGCGATGCTCGGAATAAAGTCGATTTGCCATATTTCAACCTCGGGTATTATAATGCTATCTGATCATTTTAAGAACATTTTTACTATCCCATAGTATTTTACTTCGCCGGGAATGTCAATATTACCTTGAAAAGATCTCCGTCAATTGATATATCAAAAGTTCCGCCCTGTAGTTCTGTAAGACTTCTGGCTATGGAAAGTCCAAGCCCATTACCTTCTGTATTTCTGGACTGATCTCCTCTTACAAATCTCTCCATCAGCTCTTCCGGTGACATATCCAGCTCCGCTTTAGAAGTATTCTTAAAGGTTATCATTACAAGATTATTTTCCTGAGCATCTAATGAAAGATACACTCTTGAGTTTTCCAACGCATACTTGCAAATGTTATTCATAAGATTATCAAATACCCTAAGCATTCTTCTGCCGTCAGCCATAATTTTTATGGAATCACAGTTAATCTTTGTAACAAGTGTAAGACCTGATTTTTCGAGTTTTTCCTCATATTCTCCGGCAATCTGGGTTATGAACATTGATGCTTCACAAGGTGCAAGTTCCACTTCGAGATTTCCGGTACTCGCTTTAGAGGCTTCTACAAGATCCTCAATAAGTCGTTTCAACCTTTCTGACTGTCTTAATAACACTTCCGTATATTCTTTAATTTTATCATTATCCGTCCGCTCTTTTCCTATCAGATCAGCATAGTTTATTATGGAAGTAAGGGGCGTCTTTATGTCGTGAGACACATTGGTTATAAGTTCCGTCTTCATGCGTTCACTTTTCATCTTTTCCGCAACAGCCGTTATCATTCCGTCGGACACATGATTAAGATTTTCTCCATGCTCTTTGAAATCACCACGAAGTTTACTCGTGTCAACCTTATAATCAAAATCTCCTGTCGCCAGCGCTCTTCCGCTTTCCTGAAGTCCCCTAAGACCCAATGAAAATCTGCACACAACCACAAACAATATGATGTGAAGAATAAGCCAGAACACCAAATAATTATCCGGTTCATACCATGAAATCATAAACACAATAAACTCAAACAGTGATATTCCACAAAAAACCGCAACCGTCTTCCAAATAAGCGGAAACTTTCTAAACACTTCCCCAAAGAAATGATACAGACCTGCAAACTTATTAAAGATCCATTTGATGAGACCGAGCACATATTTTTTAAATATTTTCAGACACAATTTCAAGCACCAGCCACACACTATAAATATAAGCGTATTTTTAATAAGTGTGCCCTCCTTGATCCTCGCTGCAACACTCATAGACAAGCCATTGAAAATGAATATTGCACATACTATTGCAGCACAAATAATAGCAAATATCATTTCATCAGGCCAACCGCCTTCAGCAAACAAAATAAACATACAACCAACAAAAAGTGCTGCTACAAACATTACATCAAATGGCACCTTATTGAAATATCCCGGATGAACATCCTGAGAGTCAGGTCTTCTTCCCGATACACACATCATTGTAATATAGAATACAAATGCCAGTATTACCGATACAATACCAAGCGGCAACACATCATCTTTGTACTTGTATAACAGCTTATAAAGTGCAGCTGTCTCGTTGAAATTCTTTATATCCGGTCTTTCATTATTACCATCGTAATAACAATATAATGTTACATATTTTTTATCTGTTTTCTCTTTTTTTTCTGAAATGAAATTTCCGTTATCGTGCTGAAGTCCGGTAAGATAATACGTATATTTCACTTTTGACTTATCAAACCCCTCTGACTCTATTACACATTTATCCTTTGTATCAATGACACTGTACATAAAGTTAGTTGCAATCCACTCTCTCCACTGATACTCATCATAACCAATATCCTCTAGTGATAAACTCTCTTCCGACTCCAATTCACCCTCATCATTTAACTTTGGAAGTATATTACTCAGTACGGTTCTCGCCGAATCGTGTGCCTCACGTTTCGCATCCCTTATCAATAATTCCTCCGGTGTATTCTCATAAAGTTCAAGTTTGTAACAACCCATAAATCCACCTGCCGATACCAAGCCAATTATCATAGACACACACGTTGCCAGATATATTATTATCTTAGCCGGCATTGTTCTTAATATATTTTTCATTTTCATCTTCCCTTTCCGGATAATAGTTTTATTTACCCTTTACTCATAATGTACCCCTGCCCAAATACCACTTTCAAATATCTGGGTTCAGCAGGGTCATATTCTATCTTTTCTCTTAAATGTCTGATATGAACTGCAACGGTATTGGTCTCATTGCCTAGTGGTTTTTCCTGCCAAACATGCTCGTATATTTCTATCGGAGAATATACGCGGTTCGGATTTCTCATGAACAGCTTAAGTATTTCATACTCCTTGGGTGTAAGTGAAATCTCGTCACCATCCAAAGTGACCTTCTTGCTGGAATCATTTAATTCGATTCCACCGATCACAACCGTATCACTCTTAATCTCACCGCCGCCAAGCTGCAGATAACGTCTTAACTGTGATTTAACTCTTGCAGCCACCTCAACCGGATTAAACGGCTTTGTTATGTAGTCGTCTGCTCCCACATTTAAGCCCAAAATTTTATCTGTATCCTCGCTTTTGGCAGTTAATAGTATGATAGGAACATTGCTCTTTTTTCTAATCTTGGTCATGGCCTCAATACCGTCCATTATAGGCATCATTATATCCATAAGTATTAAATGAATATCTTCTCTTGAAACTATATCTAATGCCTCCTTACCGTTATACGCTTCGAACATTTTATAGTCCGAATTGGTAAGATAAATCTTAAGCGCATTAACAATATCCTTCTCATCATCACATATTAAAATGTTATACATGTTTCTATCCTCCACACCTTATTTGGCAGACTTCATATCAAATGATAAATCTGTTTTTTAATCCTTGCAAGAATTAAGATATACAATGCTCAGACATCAATAAATCACGATATCTGTTTCATTGAACTATACACATTATAGCATTATTGTCTTTAAGAAAAAACAGGGGAAGTATTTAAGATTTGATTAAGAAAAAAGAACTTCCAAAAGGAAGTTCTCAATATTTGAATTACTCACTTTACACATCCGATAATCTCGTTAATATCTTTAATACCCTTTTCATCCATAAATTTCTTTATACCTTCAAGTATATCCAGAGTAACAAAAGGATTATGGAAATTAGCGGTCCCGACAGAAACCACAGTAGCACCTGCCATCATGAATTCAATTGCATCCTCATAATTCATAATTCCGCCCATACCGATTATAGGCAATTTAACCGCATTGGCAACCTGATAAACCATACGAACCGCTATCG
This sequence comes from Lachnospiraceae bacterium, assembly GCA_017469275.1. Lineage (GTDB taxonomy): Bacteria > Bacillota > Clostridia > Lachnospirales > Lachnospiraceae > CAG-590. The sequence continues at coordinate 4,318 of JAFUGT010000027.1, read as the reverse complement.
GTTTGATTGCCGGACCGGAAACACCTCCTGTCTTGTTAGCCACTGAAAAACTCCTGCGGTTAATATCAATCTTCATACCCGTAAGCGTATTAATCAGAGAAATTGCATCAGCTCCACCTGCTTCGGCAGCCTTTGCCATAACTGTTATATCAGTTACATTAGGACTTAACTTCATGATTATTGGTTGTTTCGCTTTAGCTTTAACAGCTTTAGTAATACTCTCTAATGCCTTTGGATCCGGGCCAAATGCAATCCCCCCCTCCTTGACATTGGGGCATGAAACATTTATTTCAAGAAGCTCCACCTTCTCATCAGCAAGTCGTTCCACAACTTCCACATAATCAGCTTCGGTTTTACCACATACATTTACTATAATATTGGTATCGTAGTTATTAAGAAACGGAATATCTCTTTCGCAGAACACATCGATTCCCGGATTCTGAAGTCCAATAGCATTCATCATACCCCCATAAGTCTCTGCAATTCGAGGTGTCTGATTACCTGCCCATGGTATATTGGCAACTCCCTTTGTGGTAACTGCTCCAAGTGCGCTTAAATCAACAAAATCACCATACTCTGCTCCGGAACCGAAAGTGCCCGATGCAACAGTTACCGGATTCTTGAATTTAACTCCTGCAATATCAACTCCCATTCCCGCAAAACTTATCTCTGTAGATTTGATAATGCTGTCGTTCGTATCATCATTATTTCCCTGCACTTCTAAGATACCATTGTCATCGTTCTTTCCTGTGTCCCCATTAACATTAGCAGTTCTTGCTTTCTTATTATAATTCTCAGTCATTACAGTTCCACCTCCCCTGCATCGAATACGGGACCATCCTTACATATACGTTTATTATTCACATGACTATGCTCGTCTACTTCTGTAGACTTACATACACATGCCAGACATGCCCCGATTCCACATGCCATTTTTTCTTCAAGAGAAAGCTGAGCCTCCATATAATTCTCAAAAGCATACTCCCTTATAGCCTTAAGCATAGGTGTAGGTCCGCACGCATAAATGATATCTCCTTTAACATCATATTCCCTGATGGCATCCAAAACCGTTCCCTTAACACCGGTCTTTCCGTCTTCACTGGCAATATAAACTTCACCCTCAATTCTATTCATATCATTTAAAAGAAATGTCTCATCACGAAAACCAAGTACTATACTTTTCTCACATTTAAGTTCCTTTGCAAGTTCTAACATCGGTGGTATTCCTATTCCTCCACCTATTAATATAGCACGCTTACTTTTCTGATTAAAACCGTTTCCCAATGGTCCCATAACGTCAATCTTATCCCCCTCGCGAAGTTTGGAAAATTCTTTTGTACCTTTTCCAACCACACGATACACAAGCCTTATGGTGCCCTTATCCTTATTAATCTCACACAGACTTATTGGTCTTGGCAGTAAATTACTCCCATCTTTACTATATAATGAAACAAATTGTCCGGCTTTTGCATTAACTGCTACCGCCCCTGCCTCCAAAATGAGACTATAAATATCTGTTGCTATTTGATCCTGTCTTACAACTTTCGCCGTTATTTTAGTAGCGCTCATATTATTCTCACTCCTATTTATATATTAAAGTTACCTTCTCGCAAGTGCCCCTGTAATATCCTCTATCATATCGATTACCGCCTGTCTTGAGGCATCAGCAAAATTCTTCTCTCCAAACTTAGCATACTTATCCTGTTTATATGCAGTTATTATTCCTCTTGAAGAATTAACTATTGCTCCCAGACCGTCTTCATTGAAGTAGTCGACCAAATCCTCTGCCTTTCCTCCCTGTGCACCGTAGCCCGGAACAAGAATATAGGTTTTAGGCATGAGTTTTCTTAAAGTTTTGCCCTGCTCAGGATATGTGGCACCTACCACACAACCTACGTTGCTGTAGACATCTCCCATCAAATCCTCACCCCACTCTACAACCTTCTTTGCCACAAGTTCATATAGAGGCGTTCCATCTATCTTCTGATCCTGAAATTCTCCGGATGATGGATTTGATGTCTTGACAAGTATAAATATTCCCTTATTCTCTTCCTTACACACATCAATAAACGGCTTAATACCATCGGTACCAAGATACGGATTAACGGTAACAAAATCTTCAGTAAATCCGTAAAGGCTCTTACTGCCAACTTGTACCTTTCCAAGATGTCCTGTTGCATACGCTCCGGATGTGGAGCCAATATCACCACGCTTGATATCACCTATTACGATAAGTCCCTTCTTCTTGCAATATTCACATGTTTTACTAAATGCGACAAGTCCAGGAATACCAAATTGCTCATACATGGCTATCTGTGGTTTTACCGCCGGAATAAGATCATATATTGCATCAACTATAGCTTTGTTATATTGCCATATTGCTTCTCCTGCTCCTTCTAAAGATTCTCCAAACTCATCAAATGCTTTCTCTTTAATATATTCCGGTACATAAGAGAGCATAGGATCAAGTCCCACAACAACCGGTGCATTAAGGTCTGAAATCTTTTTTACTAATTCATTAATCATTTATAATATCCTCCTAATATAATTATTTAATATAATTAATCTGACTGTTGACTTTAACTTTATATCAACTTAAGTTTTAGAATTTATAATATATAACCTGCTGTATATGTCGCTTTAAAAAAGGCAACCCATGAACAATTCATGAATTGCCTTACAAATTATCCAAAGTATTTTTATGACTCTACTGAATAGTTAGGAGCTTCTTTGGTAATCTGTATGTCATGTGGATGACTCTCCTTCAATGAAGCTGCTGAAATCTGAATAAACTCTGCTGTCTCATGAAGTTTCTCAATATTCTCTGCTCCACAATATCCCATACCTGATCTAAGTCCACCTAACAACTGGAATACTGTATCCTCAACTGTTCCCTTATATGCCACTCGGCCTTCAACACCTTCAGGTACAAGCTTCTTTGCATTAGCCTGGAAATAACGATCCTTACTTCCGTTCTCCATAGCTGCGATAGATCCCATACCGCGATATACTTTATATTTACGTCCCTGGAATAACTCGAATTCACCAGGTGCTTCATCTGTACCTGCAAAAAGACTTCCCATCATACATACGTTAGCACCTGCTGCAAGAGCCTTGGTAATGTCACCTGAATATTTGATTCCTCCGTCAGCTATAACAGGAATACCGTATTCCTTAGCTACGTCATAAGCATCCATAATCGCAGTTATCTGAGGAACACCGATACCTGCAACCACACGCGTTGTACATATAGATCCGGGACCGATACCAATCTTAACAGCATCAACACCCATCTTGATCATCGCTTCTGTTCCTGAACGTGTTGCAACATTACCGGCAATAACCTGAAGATCAGGATACTTCTCTCTAATAAGCTTGAATGTCTTAAGTACGTTAGCGGAATGTCCATGGGCTGTGTCAATAACAATTGCATCTACTTTAGATTTGACAAGCTCGTCCACACGATCTGTAATATCCGGAGTTACGCCAACTGCCGCAGCACATAGCAATCTTCCCTGAGAATCCTTAGCAGAATTAGGATATTTGATAGTCTTTTCAATATCCTTGATTGTAATAAGACCTTTAAGATTATAGTTTTCATCTACAATAGGAAGTTTCTCCTTACGAGCTTTTGCAAGAATCTTCTTGGCCTCATCTAAGGTTATACCTTCCTTAGCAGTAATAAGACCTTCCGATGTCATGGACTCTTTGATCTTCTTGGTATAGTCTTCCTCAAACAACAAATCTCTGTTCGTTATGATGCCAACAAGCTTTGTCCCCTCACAGATAGGAACACCTGAAATTCTGAACTTTGCCATGAGCTTATCGGCATCATCCAATGTATGTTCAGGAGTTAATGAAAAAGGATCTGTAATTACTCCATTCTCTGATCTTTTTACCTTATCAACCTCTTCTGCCTGTTCTTCAATTGACATGTTCTTATGAATAACACCGATGCCCCCCTGCCTGGCCATAGCGATTGCCATTCTATGCTCGGTAACTGTATCCATTCCTGAGCTCATAAGTGGAATCTGTAATTGAATCTTCTTGGTAAGTTGAGTTCTCAAATCCACATCATTCGGTATAACCTCCGAATATGCCGGAACCAATAATACGTCATCAAATGTAATTCCTTTTCCAATAATTTTACTCATGTCTTTTCTCTCCTACTTAGTTAGGTAGTGTCAAGTTGACACCCCTTTTTTATTACTAAATCCTTTATTTTTCGGGAGTTTGCAAATAAAAAAGCATTGACCTCCCTTTTTTGATATAATGTCCTCGACCAAAATTCCAAAATATCAAAGGAGTCAATGCTCAT
>JAFUGT010000026.1 GCA_017469275.1 Lachnospiraceae bacterium | reverse complement strand
CAGCCACGCGCTCCGGTTTTGAAAGGCCGCTTGTAACCAATGTCTCTACTCTGTCAGAGAAATCTCTGTATGCGGCCACTATAACACCAAGCATATACTGTACAAACGGAACATAATTATTCTCTTCCTCATGCCAGTTAAGAGAGCTTTCATGCAGGCACTCATAATATGATGTCTTAGTCTTTTCTATCAGATGTTCTATACTGATATACTTACCTACGATGTATCCGGCTCTGTATAACATCAACAGCGTGAGCAGTCTACTCATTCTTCCGTTGCCGTCATTAAACGGATGGATGCAAAGGAAATCCAATATGAACATAGGTATCAGAAGAAGTGGATCTATTGTTCCGGTTCCGAGAGCTTTGTCAAATTCGTTACAAAGATTCTCGATTGCCTCGGGCGTTTCCCATGAAGGGACCGGTCTGAATCTTACAAATTTGTTGCCCTGTTCATCCTCTTCCTCAATGATATTATCCGCTGCTTTATACTTTCCGCCGATATCATATCCTTCAAACTTATATAAATCTCTGTGAAGCTGAAGGATCATATTCGGTCTTATCGAGATGTAATCATGACTCTCATGGATTGTATTAAGTACATCCCTGTATCCGGCAATCTCTCGCTCGTTTCTCGTCTTAGGCGTAGTCTTATCTTTAACTAGCGCTTTCAGTCTCGCATCAGAAGTATAGATACCCTCAATCTTATTGGATGCTTCGGTACTCTGAATCTTCGCAATCTCAACAAGTTGCGTCAGCGTATCTGCCTTCGCTTCTATAAAAAGTGACTGCTCACCTTTATACTCATGGATCTGCGTAAGCAGAGCCACTATTTCCGGTGTCAGTAGTTTTTCCCATTTTTTACTGTAATCAAAATTTCTCATTTCAATATCCTCATTCAAACATCAATTCACTCATGAGTGGATAAAATGATGCACTTAAATAATACCACTCAATATACTCATTGTCAATGTTAATTACATCAAATTTGTGAAAATGATGCAATTAAGCAATTGATGATGTAATTAAATAGTTTATCTATAAAATAGTTAGGTCGTATTAGATTCCGAATTGATTGCTAAGCATCTTCAATACGACATTGTCGTAATATAAACCAACATTTATACCGACATTTTTGCAATATAAACCGACACTTTTGTTTTAACTTCGCATCATATCTGTTCTCTTTTTTGCACACCTTAAGCATTGGCATAAACTGATGGATTTTGATGCAAAATATCCATCAAAAGGTGCAAAACCGACTTACTTGCACCTCGACTTTTCCCATAAATCAGCCATTTGATGCTTCATCTCTATAGTCTGAAAAATCTCTTACATTATCAGTATCTGGCTTGTATAAGATTCATCTGTTTTGTCATTAACAGTGCCAGCAACTATCATTTTATTCTTTTTAAATCTCGCATCCGCTGGTTTCTTAGTATCAGACGGAATCAACCAAGTTTTTCCTTTCTTAATAGCTCCCTCAATACGACCTTCAGCACAAAGGACACTAATCCTACGAGAAGTAATACCCCATTTTTCTGACATTTCAACTGATGTTAAGTACTCCATTCACACTTCCTCTTAATTTGAATTATACCCATGTGTTCTTGAGCACAGCGTATTCTTCCACCATGACTCACGTTTTAATATATAATGATCGTCCATTCTGGCATTATAGTTTTCAAGGACGGAATACTTTATATTATGTTCTTATATCGGAATAATGCAAAGCAAAAAATAACCCTACAGCGGCCTTTTTCGATGGATCACTGTAGGGCTGTTGTAATCACATTGCCACTTCCACAAGTCTTAAAATGTTCTTTTTTGTTTCAAAAATCTTGCATCGATTGGCGTAAGATTGGCGTATTTGATAGCTCCTAAGCCCTTGTAGACTACTTAAATACTGCATTTCTTATCATAAATTTTTAAGCGTCGGGAGTCATCTATATCTGCTGCTTTGGTACAAACTCTATCCTAAGAGCCATTCCCATCCCTTCTGCCAGACGCTTTAAAAGATTAACTGAAGGATTTCTTGTACCATTCTCTAACTTGCTGATATCAGCCTGATTGATTCCTGTACGCTCTGCCAGTT
>JAFUGT010000004.1 GCA_017469275.1 Lachnospiraceae bacterium | reverse complement strand
CTTTGCGACCGTCGGTACTTATGCACCGTATTTTGGTGCATTAGTACCGCTACGTGAGCAACGGAGTGAGAACGTGTCTGTGTTGGAACTGCATAATATGCACAAAAGAGAAGGAGTAAATAAGCGTTTCGCAATTACCTAATTGGTATATAATATCTTATCATTTTTTTTAATATTTTACTATGTCTTTTTAGTAAATCATGTTATACTAGATATTGTATTTATCTAAAAATCACTAACGATAGGTGGGATATTATGGACGGATATGATAACAACGATAACTATGATAATATAATTTCTCCATTTGGAGCAGGCAATGGCAATAATGACAGCGTAACCGATTTCAATAATGCCAACGCCGATAACTATACCGGTTTTGACAACAACTCTGCAGATGGCTATGACAACTATAACGGCTATGACAACAACTCTGCAGATGGCTATGACAACTATAACGGCTATGACAACAACTCTGCAGATGGCTATGATAACTATAACGATTTTAGTAACGGCACATCAAATGGCCATGATAACTATAACAGCTTTGATAACATCACCGCTGATGGGTATGACAACCAATATGGTTACTCTGACAGCAATGTCGACAGCTATAATAGTACAAACAACTTTAGTAACACGGCATCCGGTAATGACGGTTATGCCAATATTGACAATGACATGGGAACCCCTCTTGTGGATATACCGACCAAAAGAAGTCAAAGCTCCCTTGACATAGACCGGAATTTTGCTGAGAGCACAGAAAGCACTCTTAATTCTTTAGGGGCAGAGCCCACTCCTGCGGAGATAGAGGACATGAAGAGGGAGAAGGCTGCCCGTCGCAGAAAACAGATGCTACGAGAGAAAAGAAGAAGAGAGCGCCAGCGTCAGGCACTTATAAGATGCTCCATTCTTTTGGTGGCGGCAATTCTTGTAATAGTTATTTTGGTCAAGATTTTTGCCGGAATAGGCGGTCTTATCAAAAACGCCAAGAAAAGCAAAAAGACTACAGAGGTGGTGACTACTGAGGCGACCACAACGGAAGAACCTGTTGCACAAATTGACGAGGCTATCGTAGCCAAAGATATTCCCGCAACCAGAGAAGATGCTCTTACTCTTCTTACGGAACAGGGGGAGACCAATTCTGATATTAAGAACATTGTTGAGAACCAGGCGGTCTATCCGGATATTGTTCTGCAGCATTTGGCAGTCAATTCTGAGTTGATAGATTTTACTCTTTTCTATCCTGCACAGATCAATATTCCGTTTGATGGAGATTTCACAATCAACACTGACACAAGTGAGATTCCCCTCTTCTTAGAATACGATTCCCAGTGGGCATATGCGGACTACGGAAAAACTGTTATCGGATTAAATGGTGCCGCACCTTGTGCCCTTTCAATGGCATATGTATTTCTTACAGAAGACGGCAGCAAGAACCCTATTATTATCGGTGATTTCAGTATGGAAAAGGAATACCTTGACGAAGAGGGACATACTGATAACAAACTTATGACGGAAGGCGCCAAAGAATTAGGTCTTGAGACAGCCGAGTTAGATATGGATAAAGATAATATTATATCTGCTTTAGAAGAAGGCAATGCAATTATATGCGAGGTCCTTCCGGGAGACTTTACGAAAGATAAGAGTTATATTGTAATCAAGAGCTTTAAGGATGGTCTTTTCTATGTAAATGATCCTACCAGCGCCGCAAGAAGTGCCGTTGGCTGGGATTATAAGAGATTGAGTTCCCAGATATCCACAATGTGGTCCTTAAAGCGTGGCAGCGCTCCAATATCTACCGGAGATGATGAGACAAACACCGATGGCGAGACCGGCAATGACGACGGTACTGACAATGGCGAAAACACGGATGGCGAAGCAGATGACGGAAATACAGACGGTGGAGCAAATGATGGTAATGCTGACGGTGGGAATGCTGATAGTGCAGCCGATGGCGGCGAAACCGGTAACAACGAATAATACTTATTCTTAAATACAGATAAAAACGTCCAAATCTTTTACAACTGAGATTTGGACGTTTTACTTTATATATAAATCCTTAAGATCACTCATCAAGCCCATGCTTCACAGCGTATACCGCAAGCTGTGTCCGGTCTTTGAGTCCTAATTTATCAAGAAGCTTAGACACCTGATTTCTTACAGTTCCCTCTGCAAGATATAACTCGGCAGCAATTTCCTTATTGTCGTAGCCCTCAGCCACAAGTCTCAACACATCTCTTTCCCGGTCTGTAAATGACACCTCTTCCTGAAAGGAGCCACCGGACAAATTAGTGTTATCTCCCCCTGCCCCATTTAGCCCCCCACTATTTAAGTTATTATCATCTTTTCCTTTAACCATTCTGCTCATCATTGTGCGATATACTCCGTCACCAAATACACTTATACCGCCGTACACACTTTTTACTGACGCAATCACTTTCTCGTCTTCCATCTCTTTTAACAGATACCCGTCCGCGCCACTCATCACAGCTTTTTCCACTGTCTCCTCATCATCAAAGGTAGTCAGCACCAAAACCTTAACATCCGGCAATTCATTTTTTATTGCGTTGATTCCATATGAACCATCATAATCCGGCATCCTCATATCCATTAGTACCACATCCGGCTTGTAGACCTTTGACTTCTCAAATGCCTCCTTACCATTCTCCGCAAGAGACACCACCTCTATATCCTTATCCTGCTCAAGAACAGCCTTTAATCCCTGACGCAAAATCATAATATCATCCGCTATCAAAACTTTAATCTTAGCCACCCTATCTCTCCTTTCGCAATTACCTAAATAGGTGTTTGCGAAACTCATCAATACAGTTGATTTCCTTGTGCATATTGTACAGATTCCATAAACAGACCCTTTGCACCCGCCGGTACTTAGTGAACACATTGTGTGAACTTAGTACCGCTGTGCGTGCAACGGAGTGAGAACGTGTCTTTTATGGAACTGTATAATATGCACAAAGGAAAAACAAAGAATATGAGTTTCGCAAACGCCTATTACCTAAATGTCTAAAACAATTTTTTCTTTATCGGAATATGAATTCTGGTAAGGAATCCTTCTCCGGCTGCGGACACAAACCTGACCGTTCCACCCACATCTTCAACACGTTTTTTTATTCCCGTCAAACCGTTATTATCCTTAATATCCTCACATCCGCAGCCATCGTCACTTATTATCAGGTCAACTGCGTTGTCTTTGAACTTCAACACTATCTCCATCTTCGAAGCATTAGCATACTTAAGGGTATTGGTTATGGATTCCCTTGTACAGTCATACAGGATTTTTGACAGATGCGAGTACTTTTCACTATCCTCTCCCTTAATAGTAACCTCCACGGAAATCTCTTTTACCTGTCCCGCCAACTGCATTATACCCTTAGTTGCAAGTTCATAAGTCTCGCCCTGGCGCATCTCATTTATTGCCTCACGAAGTTCCTTTATCCCCTGACTGGTCAAGGTTCTTGCCTCTGTAAGATATGCGCCTGTCTCTTCACTTTCCCCCTTGTCATTGGCAACCTGTGCAAGTTTCATATAAGACTGTATCATGGTAAGTGTGTGTCCCGCAGTATCATGAACCTGTTGGGCTATACGGTTTCTCTCTTTTTCCAACAAAAGCTTCTCATTGGTGATGGCAAGTTCCCGGTTGACATCCATAAAATTATATTTCATTGTGGCGAGCATCACCAATATTATGGAGATGCCAAATCCCAAAGGTGTTATATCGTAAGCAAAGCTTACAAGACCGGAAAGATATACGGCATTAAAAAATACAGGTATAAGTACAGACGCAACTATTATCAACTGACCATTTCTCGCAATATTATCGGCTGTCTCGTCAGCTTCTTCCACACCCGCTGCGCTATCATCATTCTTTGCATTTCTCGCAGTACCTCCGGCTGTCTCGTCAGTTTCTTCCACATCAGATGCGCTATTGTCATTCTTAGCATTTCTTCCCACTTTTACATACAAAATCACTGCACCCGCCACCACAAAAACATATGTGGCAAATACATTGGTGTAAAAGAAAAATCCATGTTCCACATTTTCCAGGTCAAATATCTTATAGTATAAATGATGCCACGGATTAGTTAGTACACACAGATAGTGAAATACCGCTACACATCCCGGTACATATCTGCACACACCGTTCATCTGTCTCTCCGTATATGTGCATGCAAAATAATACCATAAAGCACCAATGGCACATATTCCCAAATTACCGAAAACATAAGAAACTGCCAACTCCAAAGTATCATCTGATAAAAGTACAAAAACCTGGGACATACACCAGACCACGACTGCAGTCTGGCATCCCAGATATATCCTTTTATATAGTTTGTCCGGTCCTAAGAAGAACAGTGCCGCCATAGAGACAAGCACCGCTCCCACAACCATTATATAAAAAATCCCCAATACATAATCCATAATATTTCCTTCTTATGCTTCCCGCTCTTTCTTAATAGCAATGCCTACAAGAACAACTCCCGCTGCGAAGAGATATACCCACCATTCAATTGAAAGCCAGAACTGCCTTGTAAGATAAATTGCCAGCAGCGTCAAAGTAACAGATGCGGCTATAACATATTCTTTGCGATTCTTAAATGCAGCAACTATGAGCATGATAATTCCGGTAATACCTAAGAACATAAGATTTGCAAGTTCCTCAACAGCTATGTTATGTAGAAGGAGTATTCCGAGAATAATACATGTCAATACAAATTGTATTATGCTCATAATCTTTTCCTTATCATACCAAATCCTTCCCAAAAGAACAATCCCTGCTCCGAAGAAAGTACAACAAATCTCAACTTCAAAATCATCCGGTGATACTATAAATGACAGGAAAATCATTCCCAGTTCCACAAATATAAGTGCAAAAGTCTTCATAATCCTCTTTGCTGTATCATTTACCAGCCTGCAATCGATGATTCCGAATATGAAAGCAATCATTACACAGATTATCATCGCTGCAATTCCTAATACATCCCATCCGATACTCCCATACCAATTTGTCTGTGTCATAATAATAATAGCAAATACAAACGCAGCCATAATTACATGTGTCAATGCAAGTTTCCTGTAGCTGTCTTCTCCTTCTCTTTTCCACATAATATAGAAACCGAAAGCTGTTGCCAGAGCAAATGGAGCAATAGAATATATATGGATTACTTCACCATTCCAATCATCAATTCCTTCAAAAAGCTGAGCAAGTACCAATGACCAGTTAATCACAACTGTATTAATTATCAACTCAGTCCTTGCAAATACTGCCATGATGAAAATATCTACACAAAGCACCATGAAAAGCCACCATATTTCACCATATTTTCTAAAGTCAACAATATCATCCAGCATTTCATAAAACTCATAGAAGTAGAAATGATTGATAGTTATAAGTCCAATACTCTGAAAAATTCTATATCCTCTTTTCTTTGTATCCTTATACCGATCAGAAGCAAGTAATGTAAGTCCGAGTAGAGGAATTATCCCTGCCATATCATTAATATTTGCATCAAAAACCAGAAAGAACATATTAATTAGAACAAATGCCAAAATACCGAAATCCCAGGCCTTCTTCTCTTTAAAGAACCTGTAGCCTATCGCTATCGCCGTTGCAAATAATCCCCACATTGCTCTATCTGCGTTATTAAATGCACCACTGTTAACTACTTCTTCAAGATATCCATTAGCGGTACTCCAGCCACCTAAGAATGAAACAGTAATAAATCCTGTTCCCGCTGCCGCCAGATAATAAAGTGCATGCTCCGTCTTGGCAAGTATACCCTTTTCCCTCAATCTCCATGAAGCCACATAAAGCCCTGCCACTATAGCCGTAAGTATGAGTCTTTTGCCGAACTCCGACAAATGCTGCCATGCGGTTGTAACAAAAATGCTTCCCGCAATAAGGATGAAAATAACACCTACGATAAGTAAAAATGTTGATATCTGATTCTTATTCCTCTTTTCCATAACTAACACCTCTTTCTTTTTACTGACGCCTTATGGCGTATAAAGATATTTACTTTATTATTGGTATCCTCCCTGTTTCTTTCTCTTTATGGTGTCAGTATACTAATAAATTTCTTATTATGGCAGATGTCATATGTCACAACCGTCGCAAAATCCGAAGTGACATTTGTCACTCCTTGCATCTCTTCATTTCACTTTCTTATATTATGAGATCTACTTCGTCCCTCCTGTGCACATTTTCAAAAAGCCGATATTATAAACATAAGTGAAAAAACCATGAAAAAACTCCGATAAAACACTTGCATTTTCTTCTGAAGTTTTATATAATCAATGAGTTGTATGAAAAATTTATCGGAATGTGGCTCAGTTTGGTAGAGCGCATCGTTCGGGACGATGAGGCCGCAGGTTCGAATCCTGTCATTCCGATTGGTTAAGAGAACGCCTAAAGCCTTATTTTATGGAGCCTTAGGTGTTTTTTTATCGAGAATAAATACCTGTAAAAAAACCTTTACGAACTTGTGTAAATATCAGTTATTGACTTTTCAAGGTATTTTTATATAATGTAGACTGATATTAATAAAAACACTGTTCAAAATGCTTCTCATCAATCAGAAAATATAATTATTGATTTAAGACGAACTAAAATATCACAAGAACAGGCATTAAAAGAAATTGAGCGTTATTTTCGTTTATCTAAGCGTTTGCGTAGAATAATAATTATTACCAAAGATGAAATAATACTTGACAACCATAAATAGACAGGAGTATTATTAAGGCACAACAAGGGCAGGACTGCATTGGATATGTGCGGTTCACTGCCCTTACTTTTTTGAGAACAATTTGAGAACAGGACTAGATGGAGTTTTTTACCTTATAAATCATTTTATTCTGTAAGACTTTATCTGACGTTTATGCCACATCATTGCCGTCTCTTCTGCCGGCTTTTGCTTCCATCATATTGAATAATGTAGTGTCAGCAATAGAAGCTAATGCCTCTTTTGTATAGAAGCCCTGATGTGAAGTAATGATTACATTAGGGAATGCAAGAAGCCTGGCTGTAACAGAATGCTCCATTATATCATCGGAACGATCCTCATAAACATTACCCGTCTCTTCCTCATATACATCAAGTCCGATTCCAAGAAACTTATTCATGCGAATTCCCTCAATCAATTCGTTGGTATTCACAAGCGCTCCTCTTGACGTATTGACAAGAATCACGCCATCTTTCATCTTCTTGATATTTTCAATATTTATCATGTGATATGTGGAATCCAATAAAGGACAGTGAAGTGATATAAGATCGCTCTGTGCCAGCAATTCATCTAAAGATACATATTCAACAAAATCCTTAAGATCAGGATTCTCATATACATCATAGGCAATTACACGCATACCGAAACCACGACAGATCCTGCACATTGCAGCACCTATCTTACCTGTACCCACGATACCTGCTGTCTTTTTAAAGAAATTGACACCACGAAGCCCCTTGAGGGTATAATCATTTTCCCGAACCTTGTTATAGGCCTTATAGAGTCGTCTGTTAGCGGCAAGTGCCAATGCCATTGCGTGCTCTGCAACGGATTCCGGTGAATATCCGGGTACGCGCTTTACAATGATGCCAAGTTCTTTTGCCTTATCCACATCAACGTTATTAAATCCTGCGCAACGCATCAGAACAATACCCACTCCATTCTCTTTGAGAACCTCTAAGGTTTTGGCTCCCACATCAGCGCTTACAAATGCACACACTGCATCGTATCCCTTTGCCAAAGCTGCCGTTCTCGGTTCAAGTTCATGATCAATATAATCAATCTCTATCTCTTTGTAATTATCCAGAATCGGATCAAATGATTTCTTGTCATAAACCTTTGCTGCATAAAATAATAGTTTCATAGTATACCTCCTGCATTTATATTAATTATTACTTAGTTATCCTTACCAAGCACCTCAAGAACTTCTCTAAGCATATCAAATGCGACCTTTGCGCTTCGCGTCACATTGGTGTTAAAATCCCCGCCATCACCTTCAAAAGTGTCGCTGATACATTTTATAGAAAGACATCGTACATCATTCTGTAGACAGATACGGGCAATAGCCGCAATCTCCATATCACATATCTGACAACCTAAAGACGCTAAAGCCTCCTTATCCTCTGCCTTGTCTACGAAGCGGTCACCGCTGGCTACCGCCACAGTCTTAACAGAAGGCATTTTACTAAGAACCAGCGTTCTAAGTCCTTCATCTAACGGAATGAACTCGTCCGGATATTCCACATATTGATGTTTTTTAACCGGATCGATAGTTGATACATCATAATCATAATGACATACTTTCTCCACAAGAAATATATCTTCCACCTTCAATTCACGAATGATAGCCCCTGCCACACCAAAGTTTATCACAACTTCACAGCCTGTATGGGTTATCAGAAGCTGGGTTGCCGCAGCCGCATCAATTTCCCCATATCCCGACATAATGGCGGCAATCTCATGTCCACACATATCAGTATGATAAATAATTTTATTACCTAAATGTTCCTCCGTAATCTCATGTCCACTCTCAATAAAAGACTTAAGTTCTCTCTCAATCGCAATAATAATACCTATTTTCATATCCTCTTCCTTTCTTTTATCTCCTCTAATTACTTTTTAGGGGCGTTTGCGAAACGCTATGTAATAATCTGTCTCTCTGTGCATATTATACAGATTCCATAAACAGACCCTTTGCACCCGCCGGTACTTAGTGAACACATAGTGTGAACTTAGTACCGCTGTGCGTGCAACGGAGTGAGAACGTGTCT
>JAFUGT010000025.1 GCA_017469275.1 Lachnospiraceae bacterium | reverse complement strand
CTGGCGAAAGACGGGGCTGGGCGGATCCCAGTATTGAAAGAAATGTAAATGTGTAGTAGAATCTACCCATCTAATAGCTGAACACAGCTATCATTAGTGGGTTCCCACATTTGGTTTCCGAAGGTAAATTTACGCGGTCATATACTACAGGTATACTTTACAGACTTAATATTAGTGATATAATCTGATTATAAACATGAAAGGAAGTCAAAGCAATGAACACATTTAGAAACTTATATCTGCATAGTGAATATTCGCTCCTTAGTCTCGAATCAGAGTCAGACGAAGGAATATTTGTTATGCATTGAGATATAAGTGGAAAATGAAGGATAAATGATAGATAACTGCTTATGTTCAGATGCATAGGCGGTATTTTTATAGGTGAACTATGGAGATGCTGCAATAATGTGGCATCTTTTTTCGTTTATATGCCTGTGTGGTGGAACGGAATACACAGCGGTCTTAGAAACCATGGCTTCGGCTTGAGAGTTCAAGGTCTCCGCTTCGCTCCGGTCGGTTCAGACCAAGTGTCCACCGGACACTTTTCACCTCTCCACAGGTACTATGTGCGTATATCCGAATAGGTATAGGAGCTGCACTAAGAATGCAGTCGGGAGACCGGTGGAGGTTCGAGTCCTCTTACGCACACTAAGCCCTCGTAGCAGAATTGGAATATGCATCGGATTTAAGCTCCGCGGTCTGTGAGTTCGACAGTCTCACCTGCCGGGTCTTCACTTCGTTACGGTCCGCGCATAACAAGCATCCGCTGGATGCTTTGCGCCGGTCGGTGCTTAACTATGCCCACAGGGCATCAGCACCCCATTGGTCACACTCTATAAAACAGAATAAATATTTGCCGTATGTCCGGGTGGTGAGGAAGCTGTCTTGAAAACAGTTGGCCTGAAAAGGTGGCAAGGCCCCGGTGGGGCCTGTTATGCCACAATCGACCAAGCCGGGAGGCGCGACCTTGCAGGTTCAAACCTCTCGTCTACCGACTCGGTCAGTGCTGAACAGTGTCCGCAGGACACTAGCACCCTGTGTACGGCGCTAAATGGGCAGGTAACCCGTAATTGGTAGCGGTCCTGACTGTAAATCAGGTGTCTTCGGATTCTGCTGGTTCAAGTCCAGCTCTGCCCACTTTGCTTGTATAAGCCTAAATTGGTAAGGCAGGAGATTGCTAATCTCTGAGTAGTCAGATTCATCTGGCTTTCCGGTTCGATCCCGGTCGCCGGCATATAAAATAAAGATCAATCGTTTTAACAGGGTTGAGCTTTTTTGTTTAATCAAAGATATACATAATAAAAGACCTCAATACCGTTTTTTTGGTATTGAGGTCTTTATATAGTAACGATTTATTGTTGTTGCTTCGCCCCGGTTTTGTTAATTAAGCCGCTCCACATGGTGCCTACATCATTATATTCAGTTGAGGAAATTATATAAAACTGAAGTGTGATCTTTTCTCCATTTACTTCGAAATCATTTTGTCCTGTTCCGGTCCAAGGAAACTTTTTAACCCAGGTTTTTCCATTAAAGAAGATTGGGTCGCTGTCTTTTTCACGCCAATATACGGCAAAATAACATGTGTAACATTTGTGAATATTAGCAGGATCGTTATACTTATCATATTTACCAAGGCCGACCATAAACAGATATGGATGATCGTCTGCCGTAGTAAGTATTCTTT
The DNA here is from genome assembly GCA_017469275.1 of Lachnospiraceae bacterium. Lineage (GTDB taxonomy): Bacteria > Bacillota > Clostridia > Lachnospirales > Lachnospiraceae > CAG-590. Next base: position 759 of record JAFUGT010000025.1, on the reverse strand, counting down.
TTGCAAAATCGGTATTTTTTACCATCAGGTCGCCGTAGGCATTTGGTGATGTGATCGCTACGTTATTTATTGCACAGGTATCAGTGTCGGACCTGTTGGCATACATTGTTGTCAGCTCGGCTTGAGTAGCTGTCAAACAGTTTTTTGCATTTAATACATCTTTCTTTTCTTTTGCCCGATCGATATAGCCAAGCAACGCAGGAGTTAAGATAGCTGCGAGTATAGCCAATATGACAAGTACAACAATTAACTCGACAAGTGTAAATCCACGATTCTTATTTGATTTTTTCATTATTTAATGAGCCTCCACCTTCGCACATACTTTCATTAATGTATCACTATTTATGCGTGATATCAAGAATAAGATTTGCATGTATTGAGGAGTTATCTACATTTTTTCCACAACTATGTCGAATGATATAGTTGTGGAAAAAATGTAGACAATGAGTATACGGGAGAATTGCAATCAATTATAACTGGTGAAGAGTTATTTAAGTAATTTTCACTGATAGACAGTTCTATTTGAGAAATAATATGACATAAGCTTGAAAAATCAATAGTTCCCAAAACCAATTGAAATTTGGGAGAAAGAATAGTATAATTAGGAGTAAGAGATTCTCTCCCAACAGATGAGATAATCTCCCAAAAGTAATTATAAAATGGGCGATATACAATTGCCATGGGAGAAAGGAGTTTCAGCTGATGCGACAATTTGATTATTCTTATCTCGCAGATAGAACATGGGATAATGAGATAATG
>JAFUGT010000024.1 GCA_017469275.1 Lachnospiraceae bacterium | reverse complement strand
TTGCGCAAAAGTTGTACATAGGATTTTCTTGTGATTTACTTTTGATTTCAACCACAAAATTACTGAAAATCAATAATATGTACAACTTTTTATCCATTTATTCCATCGCCTTTTGACACTTTTTTAATTCCGCCAACGGGTAAGTTATAATATAATAGTACCTCAGGGCCATAGCCCCAAACAATATAGTTTTACTACTGGATCATGTACATCAAAAGGAATTACATGCAATTTTGTTTATGATGATGGTTCCGTCATGTATTTTTGTACATCCGACGATGTCCCTAATAAAAAAAACATTAGAGAAACCTTTGGTGATACGATTGTCTCGAAACGGTTTGGAAGAGAATGGGCAGCACAGGGGCTGTTATTCGATTCGCTTTTATATATAAGCGATCCGACAGACTCCTCATTCCTTATTAAGAGAGTTGTATTTAAGGATTACTTTTATAAAGAGGGCTATGAATTGGAAGGTTATAATAAAAAAGAAGCTGTAGTTGATGGAGATTTTGGATACTCAGAAGAAGGTTATTGGAAAGACAAAATAGGTGGAAGGACGATAGATTACACTATTAGCATTGGGTATTACAATGTCTCATCTGAAAGAAAAACTATTTTTGATATATGTATTAATGCATTCAATAAGAACAACTATGTATTAAGAACAACCAAGGAATAAGATGAGCCAATTACTTCCACATGAAGAATAAAAAATAGTGTGAGTTCCATTAATAATAATGTTACTGATAATGGAGGGGACTATTAAACAAACGAGGATTAACCGCAACAGGCTTGATACACTTTACAGCTTGACACGGCCTGACACGACGGCCGAGCTCACCTATTTCTTCCACCCAGACCACCTCGGCTCCGCCTCGTGGATTACCGACCTGAGCGGGCAGCCTGTGCAGCACCTGCAATACAAGCCCTTTGGCGGCGACTATATCGACCAGCAAGCACCTGGCACAGACTACTCCGAGCGTTTCCGCTTCACAGGCAAGGAACGTGATGCCGAGACGGGCTATGATTACTTCGGCGCACGCTACTATTCCTCTTCATTAGGTATATGGCTAAGTGTGGACCCGATGAGCGACAAGTATCCTAGTTTAAGCCCGTATGTTTATTGCGCGGATAACCCGATGAGGTTGGTGGATCTGAAGGGAGAAACAATTTGGATAATAGGTGATGATGATACAGAAACTAAGTATTCAAAAGATATGTCTGCTGAAAATATGTCTGGATTTACAGCACAGGCTATTGTTGCATTGAATCAGATAAGTGCAACGGACATAGGAGGTCTTATGATTCAAGAATTAATGGACTCTAAGAATGATTATTGTATTGAAAAAAGCGACGCGAGCTGTTTTTATTCTGAGTATGCGCAACGATTTGCAGGGTTTGCAAAACAATGGGAACAGGCAGAAAACAAAAATGGTAATAATTATTATAAATCAAAAGGTGAGGTCTTTGAAGGTGGTGCAGGAGGTAAAATCTATTGGGATCCTAATGGTACAGAGTTACCTACCACAAAAGGAGATATGAAAAATCCTGTAAGTGATTTGGGCCATGAATTGTTTCATGGGTGGGATGCGTGTAGAGGATTATTAAATAATGATGACTATAATGGAATATCTCGAAACGAATGGCAGGCTTCATATAATGAAAATATCCTTCGACAGCAAATGGGATTACCATTAAGGACACATTATGGGGAATACTATGATCCTTCTGGTAAATTTTTGGGTTATAAAGCTAGTTTACTTGAAAACAATAATATAATTAAGCCGTATTGGTACAATTATTAAGATAAAATGAGAATAACAAGGTATACAATTCTAATCGCAATCATTTTGGTGGCATGTAAATCTTCCTTTACTACAATCCACGAAACAGAAGAAGGTTATGTGGAATCTTTTTTCATTGTTGGAGAGATAAGTTATAACTCGTTGGCGGAATTAAAGTAGCGCATATTTAATTTGGCCAATTGGTTTGTTGTTGATTTTGTTGATGTATTGCAGAACGGTAAACGCGCTGATTTTACCGATGATTCTCGTGAAGAGTCCGTCGACGTTCTTTGCGTAG
>JAFUGT010000023.1 GCA_017469275.1 Lachnospiraceae bacterium | reverse complement strand
TCCAAGTTTCATACCTGAATAAGGAATAACGCCTTTATTATCAGCCTTTTCACCATAATACTTAGCATCTCCGGCTAAGCATCTCTTTTTATCATTTTCTATGATAATCCTAAGTTCTCTATTTGATATTCTTCTACAGAATGCCAAAAACTCAGGCACATCCATATAAATACTGATCTTCGCTGTCTGCTGATAATTAGCATCGTACTGAATAAGGTTCATAGTAATCTGATAAAAATCATCAGATGGAGCAATAACCTCAACGAAAGTACCACTTCCATCTTTCCTTATGATCTGTCCGTTCTGATTCTGCATCTGTCTTTTAGCTGCATAATCCTTTGGTTTTCCATTTCCCATCTTTTTGTCCTCCGTTTTTTTATAGTGTGAATAATGAAGCAAGATCGTCATACGTTACAGTAGTAGCTTCAACGTGCTTCTTAAAATCTATTAGTCTTATTTGGTATAAGTCCTTATCTTTATAGTGATTAACTCCAAGAGTGCCAATTACATCAAGTGTAGATGGTTCTCCTTCATCAAGCCACTTCTCAACAAGGTCAAAACCAAGTAATGTTACATCAGGGCCTTGAAGCTTAAAATGATTCTTAAGCTTTCCTATTATCTTAGGAATACCCGATATATTATCTACCTTAAATGTTATAGCTCTGTTTCCTTCTCCAAATGGAGCATATTGCATAAGCTCTTTATAAAGATCAGGTACATCCAGTATCTTACATTCAAGGTCATAATAAACTATATTATTATCTGGCTTATAATCCTTCAGCTCATCTTTTAATGCATATTTAAGAGCATCATAAGCTGTTTTTCTGATAGTAAGTCCAGCTGCTCCTGCATGACCGCCATATCCAACGAACATATCAGGATATTTCTGCGAAACTTTGTCTAACAGCTGTTTAAGGTGAACATCTTCAGGTGATCTTCCAGAACCTGTCAGATTGTTAGGATTTTTTGTATCCTGTGTGAAGACTATTGCAGGAACACCATACTTTTCAGTAAGTTTACCTGCAATAATACCGACAGTACCTTTGGTAAATACTGTACTATCTTCTATAATTATAACAGGCGAGGTGTCCTTTAATATTCCCCCGTAGACCATATCCATCTCTTTTTTTACCAATAGCTGACGTTCTTCATTGACATTGATGACAGCAATAGCTTCTTCGAGGAGCTTTTTCCTGCTATATTCGTCATAGATATCAGGTTCATCGGCAGTGATTAGATCTACCATCCGTTTACCGCCATTTCCATACATTCTCCCTAATGCGTTGAAACAAGGTCCGATATGAAAACCTATGTCTTCTTCATTGACATATTCATCAATTTCAAGACAATCAAGCATTAAATTTAGTCCATATGGAACTATTCGGTCTGCAATGAGTTTTAATCCCTCTATAACCAATCTTCTATTATCTCTGATAATAGGCATTACATCAGCTATTGTACCAATAGCAGCCAGTGATAACAGTTTCGGCAGTAATGGATCATTTGGAATCAGCTCTTCAGCAAACCTGTATGCAAGACCGGCTCCACAATAATCCTGAAACTCAGAATCATCTATGTGAGGATCTACCACAACATCAGCTTCGGGAACTAATCCGTCATCTCTTATGAGATGATGATCTATTACAATAACTGTAAGACCTTTCTTTTTTGCTTTTGTAATCTGTTCAACAGCAGCTATTCCATTGTCTACTGTAATCATTAATCCCGATTTTATCCGGTCTACTATCGACATATTAAGTCCATAGCCTTCCTTATATCTGTCGGGAATAATTACATCAACCTTATTTCCAGTATTTAGAATACTGATATATTTAAGAATACTGAGCTTAAGGTTTGACGATGAGGTAATACCATCACAGTCATAATCTCCTAC
>JAFUGT010000022.1 GCA_017469275.1 Lachnospiraceae bacterium | reverse complement strand
ATTATCAGCCGGAAAACTTGAACATCTTCTTGATGGAATAAGAACATTGCGAAGTAGAAAAGTAACCCTTTTTCTTATTACGCAGTCAATTGAAGCACTTATGAATGCCTATACGGAAAATGAAGTAGCCGACCTTATAAGCAACTGTCCTTATATAGTTGTACTATCTGCTTCATCCGTAAAAACACAGGAAGCAATCATATCATGGTGTGGCAGATATTATGAAAAAAAGACATCATTTAATCAGGGATATAAAAGTAACAGCAAAGGAACCGCATACGAAAAGGAAAATATAATCGAAGGTTCCGATCTTATGACACTTCCACTAACCAATGAGGCAATTCTTATAACACCATATGGATATAGCAGGATAAAGAAAACACCTTACTATAAGGATGAATATTTTAAGAAATTATCGGACGAAATAATAACTTATAACAAAACAATAAATGAAATGTAAGGAGGACAATACTATGGACTATGAAGAATTTAAAGCAATGTTCACAAAAATGCTTTCTGAGGCGGCACACAGGGCGGATATGACTGTTACAAAAGTAAATCCGGCAGTTATCAATAAAGAGTCGGATTATATTGGAGTGGTGACAAAGGATGAAAAATACACAATAAATGTAAGTTTGGAAGAGGAATACAGGCAGTTCTCCATGGGAAGGGATATTGGAGAAATGTCAGAATCGATAGTAAAGGGTATAGCACCCTATATAAGTGAAGTGCCTGTTATCCCACCGTATATTAAGGATATTGCGGAGTCAAATCTGTATCTATCTGCTGTAAATGCCAAAATGAATAAAGAACTTTTAAAGGGGATTCCTTATAAAAAACTGGATGATCTTGCAATTATCCCAAGGATTCATATTGCTGAAGATAGATTTGGACAGGCGAACATAACACTTACGGAAGATATATTCAAGGACCTTAAGCTCACAAAAGAAGAAGTCTTGGAGATAGCACTTGCAAATACTGAGAAACAAGGTATTAATATTACTCCTTTATCAAGGGTGTGTATGGGTATTTATGAAAAGGGTATCATTCCGGATGATGAGGCAGGACGTGAACTTTTTGAGATACTTGAAGAAGAACAGGAACATGAAATGATGTATGTAATGACAAATGATAAAAAAGCAGAAGGCGCAGCACTTATGGCTTCAAATAAAGCAATGGAAAGAGCATATGACAGATTCGGCGAAAATTTCTATGTACTGCCTTCATCAAGGCATGAGGTAATGCTCGTACCGGAAAGCAGATTATGTGATGGTATCGATGAAGATGCACTAAGAAATATTGTTAAAGATGTAAATGTAAATGCAGTAACGAAAAAGGATTATCTGTCTGATTCTATATACAGATATGATCATAAGACAAAGTGTCTGTCTATGGTCGATTCATTAGAAAAGACAATTACCGAAGATGTCAAGGTGCTTAATGAACGATTTGATCAGGCACTTAAGTCACCGGGAAGATTAGTAAAATGATAGAAGGAGGAAATACTTATGAACAGTTTTTATGACAGATTCAAATATATTTATCAGTTGTACATTGAAATGAAAAACACACATATTACTAATGAACATATAGTCAGTAGTGGAAACGTATTTATGGAGGATGTGTCTTATGGAAGAATTGATAAAGAAAAATCCGATGAATGATGTAATGAAAGACTTAGAGGAAGGTGTTGCTAATCTTTTTGACAGTGAAAATTATAAAAATTATCTTAATGTCATGAGTAAATTTTATAATTACATTTTTAACAATAACCTTCTGATTGCCATGCAAAGACCTGATGCTACACATATAGCAAGTTATACCGCATGGAAGGAAGAGTTTGGAAGAAATGTAAGAAAAGGAGAAAAGGGGATCAGTATTATTGCACCGGTGATTACAAAGGAACTTGTTGAAAAACAGAAATATGATTATAAGACAAAAAAACCCCTATATGATGAGAATGGTAATCCGGTCATGGAGAAGAAGGAACAGACAAAAACAACATTTAGGGTTACAAAAGTCTTTGATATCTCACAGACTGAAGGAAAAGAGCTTCCTGAGATAGTACATAAGTTAAATGGTACAACAGAAAATGCTAATGAGATGATAAGTGTACTGGGGATGGTCTCTCCTGTGCCGATAAGAGTCGGCAACACGGGAAGTTCTGCAAATGGTTATTATTCATCAAAAGACAAGGAAATAGTCATACGTGATGGATTAAGTGATACCCAGACCATAAAGACGTGTGTACATGAGATATCTCATGCAATGCTTCATGACAAGGATTTACTTGATAAAGCAAGACTACCTATTCCTGATGCAAGGACAAGAGAAGTTCAGGCAGAAAGTATTGCATATGCCGTATGCAGGCATTTTGATATTGATTCATCTGATTATTCATTTGGGTATATCGCCTCATGGAGTAAGGACAAGGAATTATCAGAACTTAAGACAAGTATGAATACGATCAGATTTACAGCCAATAAGATAATATCTAAAGTTGAAAAAGAGTTATTCCCGGAAAAAGAAAAGATTACGGAAAAAGCAAAAGAAGTCAAAGAAGCAAAAGAAGTCAAAGAAACGATGGATATTAAATGTAATGGTAAATTTTTAGGCGATAACAGCAATTATAGAACACTTGGTAATAAACAGTATTCCGGTAGCAGATATCGTTCTAAATAATGGAGGTATGCAGATGGATAAAGAACTTACACTTGAAGAAATTGAGATTTTACAGGAAAAACACAGACAGCAGTTAAAAGAAAATGCAGAGCGTATTGATAAAAAGAAAAAACGTGTGAGCCGTCTTGTCAGAAGAGGAATAATTGCGGAATCTTACATAGAGGATGCGGAAAACATGACAGATGAAGAATTTGAAGCAATACTCCATACGGCATTAAAGCCTTCAAAGGTAGCCCATACAGAGCCCTCGCAGAGCACGTTTCGTCACGATTTTAAGCGTGATGTATAAACGTGCACTTCCCTAAAGGGCATAAGAAAAGGAAGGTGAACTACTATGGCAATTCATTATTTAGGCATTAAAATAGTTACCAGAGCACATGGGAAATCGGCAGTCGCAGCCGCAGCATACAGATCAGGGGAGATAATAAAAAGTGATTATGATGGACTAACGTATGATTATTCGAGGAAAAACTGGATAGAACATAAAGAGATTATTCTTCCACCATACGCTTCTGATAAATATTATGACAGGAAGAATCTGTGGAATGCTGTGGAAAAAGTTGAGAACAGGCGTGATTCATCTCTTACAAGAGATATAGTATTGTCCCTTCCGGGTGAAATGGATCAGGATCAACAACTAGACCTTGTTCGTAAATTTGTATCAAAGAATTTTGTTGCAGACGGGTATGCTGTTGACATTGCAATACATAATCCACCGGTGACAGATGCACATAAACGACCGGTAGATGTTAACGGAAGAATAACGAATGATAGAGGAAAAATGACTTTTCATAATCCTCATGCCCATGTGCTTATTCCAATGCGTCCATTTAATGAAAAAGGTAATTTTGAACAGAAATCTGAAATATTGTATGTCTGCAAAAGAAAAGATGTGACAAAGAATATGACGGCATCTGAGTTTAATAGCGTAAAGGATGAGGAATGGCAAAAATTATATGCATTTCAAAAGGAAGGAAAAAAGGTGTGGCTCACCCTTGAAGAAGGTAAGGAACAAAATCTTACAAGAAAAGGCAGAAACCCTAAGACAGTTCCTTACGGTATAACTAATCCCAAAATATCAAAATGGAATGATGCAAATAATATAAGCAGGTTGCGTGTGGATTGGCAAAATATTGTTAATAAGAAGTTTGAAGAACTTGGTATGGAAGAACGGATCTATTCAAGGATAAAGGATGATCCTGACAGGGAGTATGAATTACCATTAATATCATACAACAAAACTTCTGTGAAATTAGATAAAAATGCTTACAATCTTATCAAACATGGTATGTCACCTGATAAAGTTAAATTTTCAGATGAAGAAATGATCAACAGGGAAATAAGAAGTCATAATTTAATGGTTAAGAATGTGAAAAAAGTAATAAATGATCTTAATAAAAAAGCAGAATCCATAATTAAAGAGATTGCGGCTAAACTTGAATCATTAAGGATCAAATGGATAATTGCCAGATATGATATGACAAGAAATGAAACGTTACTGAAAAAAATGAAACTGTCAGATAGTGATTTGGATATTGCGGTAGATAAGTATTATTCTATATGTGTAAGTGTTCAGGAGGCAGAAAAACGATCTGAGGAAAAAATAGAATATTATCAAAGAAAACTCGATGAATGTCCGGCGTATAATATTGAGAAGAAGCGGAAACTAAGAACCCTGATCTCAGAAGAAAAAAAGAAAGTTGAAACGAGGCAGGACTATCTGATTAATATGAGGACTACATTAGGTTTTGATTCTGAGGAAGATTATCTTGCCAAACGTTCAATTGTCATCAAAAGAAAAGAGATGACGGATGAATACAAGAGGATATTATCTGTTGCACAGGATAACGCAAATACGATTAAGACAGAGTATGAACATGAGAAAGAAAAGGTGCCTGAATCATATCATGAAAGAATTCGTAAAGAAAGAAACAATATAAGAGAAGAATATGATCAGTTGGCAATGGATAATCTTTCTAAGTATCATAAAGAAAAAGTGGATGTCGATTTATATGAAAACTTTTCTAAAGAACTTGATAAAGATACAAGTATACAAAAAGTAGATACAAAAGTTAAAGAAATAAGTAAATCGAAGTCACGTTTAAGATAAAAAAATAAAAAATTTTTTCCTTCGGCTAAAAAAGTCGGAGGATTTTTAATTTTTAAAAAAAAATATTACATATTAATTATGAGGAGGTGAATGTCAGAATGAGATGTAAGATATATCGCGAGCGTGCACCGTAGAGTGATGTTCGCTTCATACAATAAAATTACAAAAATTAAAGAAAGATGAGGTAATTATAATATGAAAGGAAAGACATATTATGTAAATAAGGATTCAATAATGGATGATATATTCACTGATATTGATAGGATAGGTGATATCAGTAGTTTGGCAAGAGACGTCATACACGAGAGTGATAATGAGTATGATTGTTTATGTTTGTTATATTATATAAATGAATTTGTTGAAAACAAACTAGATGGGATTGTACATATTAATGTTAAATTGACTGAAGAGTTGTTGAATGATGCGTTGGATACTACTGTTTCTGTTATGAAGCAGATATATGATAATCTCGAAACTATAAGTTCCTTGGATATAGAACAATATATTGATGACTTATCGAATTGCGCTGATGCATATTATTATTACAGAGATCCCAATAATCAAGTAACGAATGATAATATATCCGGTTATTATATGGATTTATTTGATTTATTCGAAAAAATAGCATTAGAATTATTAGAAAATGAAATAGGTTTGCTTCCAAATATAAAGGAAATATACATCCGGTCAAAGGAACTTAATGGTGAGGAGGTTAATGAAAAAGAAATAAGAACAATGCTCTTATGGTAGAAGCGGATCAACTACAGGAGGATTTTGGGAACTCAGTTCCCAAAATTAAAAAATATAATACTATATTTAAAAAATTATGTTATAATAGCGTATATATCTAATAAACACCTGAAAAAACTGAATATTGCATGTTAAAGACGCATATGCTATAATGTGCCTAGGCAAAAATGTAACAGCTAACATTTTGCACAACGAGAACCCCGGTAGTGGCATCTATCGGGGTTCTCTAACTCATTAAGGAGAGCTATTCCTTTTCAGGCTGATTGTCTTCGTAGTCTCTGTCCAGCCATTTGCAGATATAGTGGCAAGCTATATTTGCTATGACAGAGACAAAAAATGTAACAGCTATCTCAATCATTTTGCACCCCCTTCCTGTTGCCAGTGTAGGGGAAGACAACAAGTTTATTATATCATTTATTAGTCATTTATCAATTGAATTATTACAATGATGATAGTGCTATTATCTAATTAGTATAAAGGAGACCTGTTATGAAAAAGTATATGAATAAAATTAGAGTGTATGTATTTATGTTATTATGTGCGGTATTGTTATCCTTTTCATTCACTGGAAAGGTAAATGCGGCAAAATTAAGTAAGGCGGAGAAGAAACATTTTAGTAAGTGTTTAAAAAAATTTAAAAATAATAATGAAGGTGGAATGGTAAATGGTGCAAGATTCTTTGTGTATGATGTCAATGGAGATGGACACAAGGATGTTATCGCCATTGGATTTTTGGGTACAAAAAATACCGGGACTTCCAATATATATATGCATGTGGATGGAAAATATAAAGTTATTTACATTAGAGGTGCTGTTAGTGGTGTGTCTTCAAAAGGCGTTAATGATTATTGGGAGTATAAAGAAGGCTCAGGAGAAAAAAGAGATATAGTAAAAACCGCATATTTAATTGACAAGCATGGAAATATAACAACTGCGAATTCATATAGTGTAAGCAAATTATTTTATGACAAATCTACTGGGAAAATATATAAAAAAGGAAAGATATTATCCAAGGAGTATACGGATAAAGATGGTAATAAAATTAGCGCATCAACTTATAAAAAAACTTTAAATAAGACAAATAAGAAGAAAAGTATAAACACATATTTTGTTACAAATGCAAATATAAAAAAATATTTAAAATAAAAAAATCGATTTCGGGAACTCAGTTCCCAAAATTGAATATATATAATGTCTAATTCCCAACATCCCCCCTTGATGTTGGGGGATGTTGAAAATAAGACTACCTACCAATAATAGTCATTATCGTTGTCATCACCATAGTCTTCATTATTATATTCTTCATCATCTTCAGGGTTTCCACGTTCATTTTCTTTTATATATGCGTTGTAGTTGTCATATATATAACTGTCGATGCCAAGCTCGTTACATATGATATCACATGCATCAACGATATCTAGCATAGAATCATTATTATAATCGGCGGATATCATTCCTGTGATTATTTTAGTTATTGTTTGGCCCTTATTGGGCATGGGTACATGGAAGTTGTATCCATCAATAACATAGTATGCATATACATTAACATCATCATTACTGAATTTATGATATTCAGTTGGTTCGATGCCAAGTGTTGCAATTGCTTCACCTTTAATTATGTATAGCCTTTTTTTCTGCTCGCTACAAAAATGGGGATAGCCACCTAATCGATACCATGTCTTCTTGATATCCTTTAATTCTTTGCTACTTAATGTATCAATACAAGAATTGTATACATCGAGATAATCCTCTCCCTTGATTACGTCAAGCATCTGTGATATTACACACTTGTCTTCGTTACATATAGTATTGGTGTAACTGGACGTTATATCCTCAATGAATTCCAAACTAAATAGTTCAATGCATAGCTCAGATAATTCATCTGCAATCTCCTGATTAATTAGGCTTGATATGTAGTATTCTATGCAATGATCTTTAAGTTGTCGTAGATATTCATATCTTGCATTCGTGATGGCTTTAATTGTTAATTCGCAGTAGTCGCCATTACTATTGAGTCTTGTTCGTATATCATCATATATTCTTGCGGGACATTTGATGTTGTCAATATCGATATTGTCTCTTCGGAGCATGTTTGCCTCAACCTCAGAAAACAGTATAGTTGATATGTCTTCACCTAATTGAGCTTTTTTCATTGCTGCGAAGCATTTAATTGATAAATTGCGATATAACTTAGCATGCTTAGATATTGTGTATATCGCGTTTAATATTTTTTTTGATGTTGTCATAAAAACCTCCGATATATATTATATAATTATTGTTGATATTCTCTGTGGTTATGGTGGAACTCTTATATTGAATATATCCATAATTAACTCCTCTCTATCAAAGGTATTGAAGGTGTATGCATCCGTACATTGTCTGCTTAAAATCAATCCAATAGTAATATGTATTTTTTTTAGGAAAAAAATAAAAAACCCCAGCTAAAACCGGGGTATTAAATGATAAGGGGTAAGTATTATAGTTATAATTTTGGGAACTCAGTTCCCAAAATTAATGAGCAAATAAGTATGGTGATTTCTTGACTGTTTGTTATATGAACAGTACAATTGTTATAAAAATATGGTTGGATATTATATAAAAGAATGATTTGGGAGGGTTATGATAGTGAATAATAAGATTAGACGTTGTTTGAGATTGGTGATATTATGTTTTGCGTTTGTTGTTGCTTTCTTTGGATGTAGCACAAAGGCATATGCATCTAAGGATGTTACTTCAAAGTTAAAGAATGACAAAGGGATAAAGTGGATTACTAAGAACATGATATATTATGGTGCGATAGAACATGAGAGAGGTAACATTTCTAATAATAAGATAGTAAAATTTAAAATGAATGCTACAAATAAGTATTCTATAGCGGCTGTTTTGACGGCTAATAAATATAGAAAATATGATTCTAAAAAATATAAGGAGCCGAAATATAAAGACAATAAACTATATATGCCTCTAATAAATGTATCTTATGCAAACAAACTATATAAGAAATTATATGGTAGTAATGTCAACTACGAAAAGGTAAAAAATAAGAAGGGTTATTTTCTAAAGAAGAAAAAGAAGTGTTATGCCATATTTGGTGAGTTTGGTACGGTAATCCCTAAATATTCAATAGAAGAAATAATAAAAAAGAAAAAAGGTATTTATCGTATAACTGCAAAAATAAAGTTAAAGATGGATGATGGCTCACAAATATATACGGTTGGTACAATGTGGATTACAGTGAAAAAAGATAAAAAAGCAACCTATGGGTACAAAGTGAAAAATATCTCTTATACTATGCTAAATTGAAGATACTAAGAAAAAATTATTGATAGTATATTTCCTAAATGATATAATTCTATATAATAGATGTTAAATGATTGATAGCATTTACAAGGGGGCTTGTTATGAAGATTATTAGAAAAATATTTAGTATAGTACTTGTTGTATGTTTGATTACTGTAGCTGGAAATAGTGTGGTAAGTGCATCGGAAAGTAGGAATATATCACCTTTAGATATTGTAAATGCCATCAACGAACTTGGCTCATCAAAAAAGCCCGGAATCAAATTGAAAGCCTCAAAATCTGCTATAACTGTAAAGTGGAGCGGAGTAAAGAAATCAAAGATCAAAGGCGCACAGATCAAGATGGCAAACAATAAAGCCATGAAAGGTGCTAAGACATACAAACTCAGTAAATCAAAGGCAAAAAAGATGTCTTACAGCTTTAAGGTTGGAGATCAGATAGTCACAAATTCAAAGTATTATTTCAAGGTACGTATTAAGAATGGAAGCAAGTGGACAAGCTGGAGTTCAGTTAAATCTTCTAAGGTGAAAAAGAATACTTCTTCTAAGAAAACAGAAGAGGAAAAATCGGAAACCGACACTGAAGAGGAAAAGAAACTGGAAAAAGAAGTATAAATGTAATCATACACTTGCTGCGGGAGAAACGTCAGAAATCATAGCCGTTGGGGATATGGTGTTTGATGTTCATACATGTACAGAGTTAGATGCTTGGGGAGATAACAAACTTTTTGTAGTATATCTCAAAAATCTAACTGATGAAAACGGCAAAATAGTAAGAGAGATAGATTATACAAAAGTAAAATATATCTTTGATGATGGTAAGACTTTAGGTGAATTATGGAACTGGCTTGATCATGACTTTGCAGGGTACGATGGATTGATATATTCAATACCAAATTACAAAACGGCAATGGCTGATGTGTACCGCTATGTGGCTAAATCACATGATTATAAGTTTGAGATTCACGAAGAGAAAGTACCTCATGACTACGATGGCAGTTATAAAGTAACTCTTATGTATGACGGTAAAGTAATAGGTACTCAGACAAGATCGTGTCCGGCATGTATTAATAAGGCCATTAAGTTATTCCGAGATACTAAGGGTGAAGAATATCTTGATGATTATACAAAAGATGAGGTAGCTTTTAGAGGGAAACATAGTTCATGGGGACCGATAGAAGCATGGCAAATCGATACATTTAACTACTTTGGTTGCCAGAATGGTACTATACTGCAAAACTCTATCGTGAGATATTATTATGGGTATAGGCCATATGTCAGTGAAACGGCAAAAAACGGGAAATATCTACCTGAATATAATTCCATATATGGATATTGTGTAAGATATAAACAGTTTGGAGGGTGTACAGTACAACCCCCGGCAGATGTAATGCATGTATCAGGTGCATTAATAGATACACAAGATAAAGCGGGAAAGACTATAAAGAACTCTTTAATTGGTGGTACTGGCTCATTTGATGGTGAGAATAAGACTGACATGCCTTACTACGATTATCTACTTCCGATAAACGAGAAATACAATAAGCAAAATACTTATAAAGCATGGCAGCAGGAGCCTTATCCTCTTTATCCTGTTGAAAATTAATAACAAAAAAAAGAATGTCATATCAATTGTGATATGATGTTCTTTTTTTTGCGGAATTAAATTCCGTTTATAGTCAGACATCTTTACCCTTTTCTACCATATTTAAGATATGTGGTTCTGCAAACCGAAAGTAAGGACACAGAAAAAATAATAAGAAAGGGGAATTAATTCCATGAAAAGAGCATTGAAAAGAATCATAGCGGTAATAATGGCTGTCATGATGTGTATTCCGAGTAATGCAGCAACAGTGCTTGCGGCAAATGTGGATACTCCCACGGAAGAAGTAGTAAGTAATTATATTGCTACTATAAATTCAGTGGAACATGGTGTCATAAAGTTTACTGAGTATGATGGACTGGAAACTAGGGAATTTGAAAAAGGAGAATCGGTAAAGATAACACTTGTGCCTGACGAGGATTACAAAGTAAGTCAGTTAAAGGTTACTAATACCGATACGGGAAAAGTTCTGGCACAGAAGGACACATCTGATAACAGGTTTGCTTTTGCTATGCCGGCTAAGAATGTGACAATTACAGCCTCTTTTGCCCAGAAAGAAAAATCAATTAATCTTCTTATATAATTCAGAAGAGGATTAGTTAAGATAAAAAATATTATAAAGCGGAATTAAATTCCCCCAAAAAAAACGGAATTTAATTCCGCTTTTTTAGTTATTTTTCAATCTGAAAAAAATATATATGTAAATTACGTGTAAATGAAAAACATCTGAGTCTCAATATACCATTTTAGTAATGTGTGGTAAAAAGCTTACGGCGGCTAGGAAGGAGAAGAGAATGCAGGACCGGATGCACGTTTTATATTAAAAAAGGAGAAGAATATGAGTAAGAGGAATTACAACATGTCAGATTTTAATTTGTCATATTATACGTCGAAGAACGAAAAAGATAAGAGATTTGGATGCATATATGCGGGAATGCTCCAATCCGAGGCATTCAAAAGGCTAAGTCACAATGCAAGATTGTTATTGATAACTTCTATTGTACATCATTCTACAACTAAGAATTACAATACGTTGCGTAAATATTGCAAATTGAATGATATTGATTATGACATGTTCTGGAAGCGCGGAATGTTCATACTATCGGCTTCTCAGCTTGCCGATTATGGTATTGATTCCACGCATATAGCGAGACATTGGCGCGAATTAATAGATAAGGGGTTCGTGGTTTGCCAATATAATAATCGACATAGGAAGACTTATAATATATACCAATTTAGCAATAAGTGGCGCGATATTAACTGATAACATGGAATAATATTAATAACTCCGCCATATTGGAGAATGTTTACATTTGTAAATTCCATGCTAATTGGTAGGGTGATACTCCATGATGGAGAGAAGTTAACAATAATTATGATACTAATCTCCATTATGGAGCATGCTCTCCTACCGATATGGCGGACGAATTATGAAAGGAAAAACAAATGAGAATGAATTCGGAAGTATGTAAGATATGTAAAGATTACGGATATAATCGTTTGTGTGAGATAGAACTTAAAGGTATCAGTATATCACAAAGAACTCTATATAATATTGCTAATGGGTGCAATTGCTCTGTTGCAACAGCAACCAAGGTAGCATATTTACTAAATATACCTGTTGAGGATATCATTGATTTAAAAAGTGTGATTATATGTAAAAATGTGACGATTACTAATATGATTATAGATTTACATATAATTAAAGAGTTAAAAACAGTTTTTGGCATTTCTGTGAGAACTATTGAGAGGTATGTAGCAGATATGGAACGATATTCCGATCGTTATGGGGCAGAGTTAATTGTATCAGGCAGTAGTAAGGTTTCGGCTATGGCATTGCTGGATTACTACATTAACAGATATGCATTATCTCATAGCATACTATATTCCAATATTATTCTGCCATATGATGGAATGCGATTATATCATAAAATAATAAACGATAATCTTAATTGAATGCATAAAAATGCAAAGTAAAATAAAGGGAAATATTATTTCTATGAATTACTAAAATCCACATTTATAAGGAAAAGATAAAGGAGAGTGTTATATATGTTTAAAAATTATCCTGACGTATTAACTATCGAAGATCTTATGGAAATTTTACATTATAAAAGTAAAACGACGATTTATAAATTATTGCGATCCGGTCAAATTAAATCAATTCATGAAAAAAGAGGAAATAGATATTTGATTCCGAAGAAGAGTTTGATCGATTATCTGTTAGACAATAAAGATTAATGATGATATAATAGTGTCACTTACCATTAAGTCGGCTGTGACACTATAGAAGGAGGTTTATATATGAGGAATGTCACAGGGTGCTTATACGAAAAAAATGGTAAATGGCACATGGCAATAAGTTATTATGACGAAAACAATAAGCGAAAACAAAAGTCAAAATCTACAGGATTGAGTAGTAGGGGCAATAAGAAACAGGCTCAAAAAATGCTTGATGAGTTCTTGATTCAGAATGGGGATACACAAACATTGTTAAATGAAATATATGTCGTTGATTATCTTCAGGAATGGTTTGACGGTCTCAAAAGTGAGGTCAGAGAGAACACATACAAGAATTACAGATATACTTTTAATGCGCATATATTACCGTATTTTAAAAGTCATAATAAACTATTAAAAGAATTAACACAAAGAGATATCAAGAAATATTATAAAGAAATGCTTAAAACATTATCTGTATGTTCAGTAAAAAAACATCATGCAAATATTCACAAAGCATTAGGTGAGGCTGTTGAGGATGGACTTATAAAGTATAATCCGGCGGCAGGCATTAAGTTTCCCAAGAAAGCAAAGTTCAAAGGTCAATATTATACTGCTGAAGAAATAAAGACTCTTAAAAGTATTATTAAAGGAACGCCTATAGAGGTTCCGGTGATGTTGACGATTTTTTATGGCTTTAGAAGAAGCGAAGTGCTAGGACTTAAATGGGATGCTATAGATTTTAATTTGAATAGAATATTTGTGGGACATACTATCATTGATACAGATGAAGGTAACAAAGGTGTTGATGATACAAAAAGTGAGACATCAAAAAGATATATGCCTATTAATGATGAAATAAAGGCATATTTAAAGGCGATTAAGAAAAAACAGTTGGAAAATAAAATGTTTTACGGTAATACTTATATTGATAGTGGCTATGTATGTACATATGACAACGGTGAAGTAATGAAGTTGAACTTTTTGACAAATCAGTTTACTAAGTTGCTGAAGGCAAATGATGATAAGATTAAGACAATAAGATTTCATGATTTACGTCATAGTTCAGCTACGATATTGTTGTCTTTGGGATTTTCACTTTATGATATTAAAGAATGGTTAGGTCACTCAGATATCTCTACAACATTAATTTATGCTCATTACATCGACGATAGAAAGAATGACATGGTTAATAAGTTCAGTGAAAAGGTCGGGTAACATCCAGCAAACATCCAGCATTTTTGCAAAAAAATTGCAAAAGCTATAGAACTTTTGTTATAAGAGGTAGAATGATTTTTCTTAGTAAATATTGCTACAAATCCAGTAAAATCAATGGTTTAGAGTGTAGCTTGTTTGTTTGGAATGATTTGTAATATAGTGTAATGATAAAAGGCTATAACGACTTAGGATCTAGTACTTCGGTGTGCAGGTTCGATTCCTGTCATCCGCATGTAATGAAAGAAAAAGCAGAAGCGAAAGCTCTGCTTTTTTCTTTCATGGCACGCAGATGCGTGCCCCGAACCTGAGGTTCGTTCTCGCAGCATGAGGAATGCTGCTCGGTCGGTGCTAGGCGTGTGCCACTGGCACACAGCACCCTGTCATCCGCATAGGTGATGCTATGGATTCAACTTGCATTCAACTTATTCAAGCCATTCAACTCCTTTTATAAAATAAAAAAGGGATTTTCAGATTTGTGTCGTATATTAATTAATAGGCGGGTATTTCCGTCCATTAATTGTCGTTTTGAGTAAATTATAATAATAGCAAATTATAATAAGAGTAAATTACAATAATACGTTGTTTATACATATATTTTTTACTACAATAAGGGGATGCAATATATGAACGTCAGAGAAAAACTTGAAGCATGGGAACACGAATATCTTTGCGAATATGCAGCTTTTTCCGACCAGTCGAAGGGACGAGATATACCGGAGCCTATGTGCGATGTCAGAACTATATATCAGAGAGATCGGGACAGGATTATTCACTGCAAGGCATTCAGACGATTGAAGGAAAAGACGCAGGTTTTTCTTTCTCCGGAAGGCGATCATTACAGGACGCGAATGACGCATACATTAGAGGTATCCCAGACAGCCAGAACTATTGCGAGAGCCTTGAGATTAAATGAAGAACTGACGGAAGCGATTGCTCTTGGACATGATCTTGGACATACTCCCTTCGGACATGCGGGAGAGCGAGCCCTCAACGAGGTGTGTTCAAGAGGCTTCAAACATAATGAACAGAGCATACGTGTAGTTGAACATTTAGAGAAAAAGGGCAAGGGATTGAATCTTACGGTTGAAGTAAGGGATGGAATTGTCAATCACAAAACCACAGGTAATCCTGCCACGTTAGAGGGGAAGATCGTACAGATTTCTGACAAGATAGCATATATCAATCACGATATTGATGATGCTATAAGAGGCGGGATTTTGAAAGAGGAAGAATTGCCGAAAAAATGTACGGATATATTGGGAAGCCGGACGAGAGACCGTCTTAATACAATAATTCATGATGTGATAATGAACAGTGAAGGAACTGGTAATATCATTTGTTCTCCGGAGATTCGTCAGGCAATGACGGAACTTAGAAGTTTTTTGTTTGATACGGTATACACCAATCCTGTGGCAAAGGGCGAGGAAGGTAAAGCCAAAAGAATGCTACAGGAACTATTCAGTTACTATATGTCACGTCCGGAAGCCATGACCGAGGAATTTATACAGATGATAGATAACGGTGAGGAACGTGAGATTGTAGTGTGTGATTACATTGCGGGAATGACGGATAATTATGCGGTACTGAAATTCCAGGAAGCCTTCGAACCTACGGGCTGGAAATGGTAGTATAACTGCAGGCGGGTGACAATAATGTTTTATTCTGATGAATTAATTGAAGAAGTACGTTCGAGAAGTGACATAGTGGATGTTATTGGAAGTTATGTAAACCTTAAGCATAAGGGTAATTCTTATTCTGCATGTTGTCCTTTCCATCATGAAAAGACCCCATCCTTCCATGTTAGCAGGGAGAAACAGATGTATCACTGTTTTGGGTGCGGTGTAGGAGGCAATGTATTTACATTTCTTATGGAGCATGAGAACATGACATTTCCTGAGGCTGTGGAGGAATTGGCAGGGAAAGCGGGAGTTGCTCTTCCTGAACGTAGTATGTCAAAGGACGAACAAAAGCGGGCGGATGAGCGTACTAAGATCAAGGAAATGAATAAGATTGCAGCAGGATATTTTCATTATCTGTTAAAAACAGATCATGGAACTGCGGCATTAGCCTATCTTACGAACCGTGGTCTTACGGATGAGACCATAACTAAGTTTGGACTAGGTTATTCAGATAAGTTTAGTGACGATTTATATAAATATTTGAAGTCAAAGGGATATAAAGATGAGGAGATGATTAAAGCGGGACTTATAAAGGTAGATGAGAAATACGGTCCCTCAGACAGATTCTGGAACAGAGTAATGTATCCCATAATAGACCCGAATAACCGGGTCATAGGTTTCGGCGGCAGAGTGATGGGGGAGGGGACTCCTAAGTATATCAACTCTCAGGATACTCCTGTGTTTGACAAGAGCCGCAATCTATATGGACTTAATCTTGCTAAGAAGAGCAAGCGGAAAGGAATAATATTCTGTGAAGGATATATGGATGTTATTTCGATGCACCAGGCAGGCTTTGACAATGCTGTAGCATCCCTTGGGACTGCTCTTACAGTGGGGCAGGTCAATCTTATAAAAAGATATACTGACAGGGTGTATCTGGCCTATGACAGTGATGAGGCGGGAACGAAGGCGACATTAAGGGCGCTTCAGATAATGAGAGAATTTGATATGCCTGCAAGGGTGATATCCCTAAAGCCTTATAAGGATCCTGATGAACTGATACAGAATGATGGCAAAGAAGCGTTTGAAAAGCGCATTGAAGAGGCTGTCAGCGGAATTATGTTTGAAATAGATATTTTAGAGCATAATTATAATCAAAATGATCCTCAGGAAAGAACAGAGTTTCAGAAAGAGGCTGCAAAATGCCTGTCCAAAATAATGGACCCGTTGGAACGGGATAATTATATTAAGAGTGTTTCCGAGAAATATAATATTGATTCAAAGACACTTAAAGAAACTGTGACGGCTTACGGAGCGGCCGGGGCAGGTAAAGTTGATACGAGTATTTTCAGACCACCGGAAAGACGAGGTTCCCCGGAGGAAGAGAAGGAGAAGCAGCAGCTTAAGACGGAGAGAGTTCTTATTACATGGCTTATCAATGACAATGAGCTGATACCGGTCATTAAAGAGATATTAACTCCGGAGGATTTTACCGATACTGTGTATAACGGTGTTGTCAGATTGATATACGAACAATATGATGCCAAAGGCAAAGTCGAACCTGCAGTTATAATGAATCATTTTGAAAGTAAAGAAGAGCATGAGAAGGTATCATCCATCATGCAGCAGGATTTCGGTGTTGAAATAATGTCTGACGAGAAGTCGGGAGCAATCACTGATCTGGTGAAACGTATCAAGAGAAAGAGCATACAGAAAAAGATAGACAGCGCAGGCTCTGATTTCAATCTCATCAAAGAACTGATGGTTGAGAAAAAATCAATAGAAAAAATCAAAATCAATGTTCAGTAAGATAAATACTATCTGTTACAGGATTAAGGAAGGATGGACACATGGAAGAACAAAAAAACATCATTAATAACGAGGAATACCAGTCAAAACTTCAGGAGCTTTTAAATATTGCAAAGAAGAACAAGAATGTTATCGAGGATAACGAGATCATAGCATGTTTTGCGGCAAGTAAAGATATTGAGCTGACTACAGAAGTGATGGAGAATATCTTTGATTTCTTAGAAACCAACAAAGTAGAAGTTCTGACTATTAATGACGATGATGATGAGGAACCGAGTGACGAAGCCTTGTTAGAGGTTGAAGGCGAGGAAGATATTGAAGTTGAGAAGATAGATCTTTCCGTACCTGAGGGGACCAATATAGAAGACCCGGTTAGAATGTATCTCAAAGAGATAGGTAAGGTACCTCTTTTAAATGCCGATGAGGAGATTGAACTGGCTAAGGAGATGGAAGCAGGAGAAACTGCGGCGGCACAGATGGAGGAATTGGCTGATGACTTAGAACCGGATGCCAGAAAAGAACTTGAAGAACTTGTTGTAAGAGGTGATGCGGCTAAGAAGAAATTAGCTGAGGCAAATCTTCGTCTTGTGGTAAGTATTGCAAAGAGATATGTGGGACGTGGAATGTTATTCCTCGATCTTATTCAGGAAGGCAATCTTGGACTTATTAAGGCGGTGGAAAAATTCGATTACCGTAAAGGTTACAAGTTCTCGACCTATGCAACCTGGTGGATCAGACAGGCTATTACCAGAGCTATAGCCGATCAGGCAAGAACAATAAGAATACCTGTTCATATGGTAGAGACCATCAATAAACTTATACGTGTGTCCAGACAGTTGCTTCAGGAGCTTGGTAGAGAGCCAAGTCCGGAGGAGATTGCTGAGGAGATGGAAGTTCCCGTGGAGCGCGTAAGAGAGATTCTTAAGATTTCTCAGGAGCCGGTATCCTTAGAGACTCCTATCGGTGAGGAGGAAGACAGTCATCTGGGAGATTTTATTCAGGATGAAAATGTTCCCGTTCCGGCAGAAGCTGCGGCAAGTACCCTTCTTCGGGAACAGTTGGTGGAAGTATTGTCGACACTTACCGAACGTGAGCAGAAGGTGTTGAGACTTCGTTTCGGATTAGATGACGGAAGAAACAGAACCCTTGAAGAAGTTGGTAAAGAATTCAATGTTACAAGAGAGAGAATTCGTCAGATAGAAGCCAAGGCCTTGAGAAAGTTGAGACATCCAAGTCGTAGTAGGAAATTACGTGATTACCTTGAGTAATATGAAGTCGTTCGTAGACATCATAAGATGGCGGATAATGGGTGGATATAGAGAATATGAAAGATCTTATATTATCAAAGCGAATGGAAGCGGTGGCGAGCCTTGTTCCCGAACACTTAAAGACGGTTGCCGACATAGGATGTGATCATGCATATGTATCCATTAAGTTAAAGCAGGATGAAAAGGCAGACCGTATAATTGCAATGGATCTAAGAAAAGGACCACTGGAGATTGCAAGGCAGAATGTTATCAAATATGAGATGAGTGATCATATAGAACTTAGACTTTCAGACGGGATGGATAAGTTGTCTCCAAAAGAGGCAGATGCAATAGTCATTGCCGGTATGGGAGGATTACTCATGATTGATATTCTCATACGGGGAAGCAATATTCTTCAATGTGATAAACCACCGGCTCTTATTCTTCAACCTCAGTCAGACATAAGGGAGGTTAGAAGTTTTTTGTATGATAATTCCTATCATATTTCAAAGGAAAAGATGATATATGAAGACGGTAAATACTATACAGCAATTCTTGCAACTCCCGGTACAGACAAGCCTTATGATATGGAAGAGGATTGGATATACGGAAAATACAATATAGATACACAGGATGACATTTTGATTAAGTATCTTACTAAAGAACGTAGTAATTTAGAGGAAATACTTAATTCCCTTAAAGGTAATGCAAGTGATAAAGCTTCAAAGAGAAGTGAAGAAATAGAATTACTTTTAAAGAATAATAAAGCAGCTATGGAAAGGTGCAGGTTGTGAGGTGAAGTGATTGAAATGCAGAGAGATAACTGAATATCTTGAGAATCTTTCTCCCAAAAGATACGCCAGCAATTGGGATAACGTAGGATTGTTGGTAGGCAGAAAGGACAAAGAAGTTAAGAAGGTAGTTGTTGCTTTGGATGCTTCTAAATGCGTGGTAAGCGAAGCGGTAAAAGAACAGGCTGATATGATAGTGACACATCATCCCATGATCTTTTCTTCCCTTAAGAAGATTAATGAGGATAACTTTGTGTCTGAAAAAATATTGACACTTGCAGAAAATGGGATAGCCTATTATGCCATGCATACCAATTTTGATACGGTCGGAGGAATGGGAGAATTGGCAGCGGGACCGAAGTATTTGAATCTTTCAGAGACAGAGCCGTTGATATTTGAATCTGATGAAGTTGACGGTATGGGACGAGGCGGCAGACTTCCCTTTCCGATGACAGGTGAAGAGGTTGCCCGATATGTCAAAGACAAATTCGGATTGTCATTTATAATGCTCTATCAGGATGAGAGCATTAGGAATAAAAAGTTTGAAAAGATAGCTATTCTTCCGGGCTCCGGAAAAAGTGAGATGGAAGCGGTCAGAGAGTTAGGGTACGAAGTATATATAACAGGTGATTACGGACATCACCCGGGCATTGATGCAATGGATATGGGTATGACCATAATAGATGCCACCCATTATGGTTTAGAGCATATTTTTGTCTCATTTATTGCAGATTATCTTCGTAAAAAATGCAAAGGGGTAGAAGTGGTGGAATTGGATACGGGTTGCCCTTTTGCTGTAATATAAAATATATTTGTGGATAATACACTTTCGGGGTGGGAATTGCATAAAATTATAATTGGCAATTGTCTATAAAAATATAATGTGGAGAGGAGTGGTCATATGATCAAGGTTACAATTGATAATAATGTATATGAGGTCGAAGAAGGTATAACTCTTCGTGAAATAGCAGCTAAATATGGAAAGTCACCGGATGATGGAGAGATAGTTCTTGCATACAGGAACGGTCATCTGTGTGAGCTTTTTAAGACTGTGGACGAGGATGCAGAGATAAGTTTTCTCACCACAACAAGTAAAATCGGTGGTTCTACTTACAAGAGAAGTACGATCTTGTTGATGATGAAGGCATTTCGTGATGTTGCCAAAAGAACAGGTACGTCGGGCAGGATCAGGGTACTGTTTTCATTGAGTAAAGGTTTCTACTGTGAGTTCAAGAATAAAAATGTTGTTGTGACAGAAGAGATGCTAAGGGAAGTTGAAGAACGGATGCATGAAATGGTTCGTGAGGATATTCCCATTGAGAAAAAAACCTATCCCTCTTACGATTTGATCAACAGATTTGAACGTCAGGGAAGAACAGATAAGGTCGAACTTTTCAAATACCGCAGAGCTTCTAATACAAATGCGTACATATTGGATGGATTTGAGGATTATTACTATGGATTCATGGTACCTTCAACAGGTTATCTTAAGTATTTTGCTTTATATAAGTATGAAGATGGTTTTGTACTCCAACTTCCTGTAAGGAGTAAACCTGCGGAGATTCCGGAATTCAAGCCGCAGAACAAGTTGTTCGAGGTGCTAAAACAATCAGATGATTGGGGCGTTATGCTTGGAATGGATACTGTGGGCGGATTAAATGATGCCATAGCTTCCGGAGAAATAGCTGACATGATGCTTGTTCAGGAGGCATTACAGGAGAAGAATATCGCTAAGATTGCAGAGCAGATAAAGAAACAGGGAAAGAAGTTTGTTCTTATTGCAGGTCCGAGTTCTTCCGGAAAGACGTCATTTTCTCACAGATTAAGCATTCAGTTAAAAGCAATGGGACTTAATCCACATCCTATTGCATTAGATAATTATTTTGTTGAGAGGAAATATACTCCGAGAGATGAGTTTGGTAATTATAATTTTGAATGCATAGAGGCGGTTGATGTCGATCAGTTCAATGATGATATGGTTCGTCTTTTAGGCGGTGAGACAGTTCCTATGCCGACCTTTGATTTTATTGAGGGAAAGCGTGAGTACAAAGGAAATGTAATGCAGATCAAAGATAATGATGTGCTTGTAATTGAGGGAATACACGGTCTTAATCCGAAGATGTCCGAGAGGCTGCCGGATGAGAGCAAGTTTAAGATATACATAAGTGCCCTGACGCAGCTTAATGTGGATGAACATAATCGTATTGCAACAACTGACGGCCGTCTCATCAGAAGAATTGTCAGGGATGCAAGAACAAGAGGTCATAGTGCGGCTAAGACGATTGCAATGTGGGATTCCGTAAGGCGTGGAGAGGAAGAGAACATATTCCCTTATCAGGAAGAGGCGGACGCAATGTTCAATTCAGCCCTCATCTACGAACTGTCTGTCATTAAACCTCATGTTGAACCGTTACTTTTTGCAATACCGAGAGATAGTGAGGTATATCAGGAAGCAAAAAGGCTGTTGAAGTTCTTAGACTACTTCTTAGGTGTGAGTTCAGAGAACATACCCAATAACAGTATTTTGAGAGAATTTGTAGGTGGAAGTTGCTTCCCCGTGTGATAGGATACAAAATGGTGTTTCTTAAATGAAGCACCATTTTTTCCCTTAAATATAATGATTGTGAATTGAGCATAAAAATTATATAAAATTTTGTGCAAAATAGTGACAAAGAAAAAAGGATGTGTTATAATGCGAATAATTAGATGGGTTAATTTACCATTTCATAAGCGATGATTTATATTTGCTGTTACCGCAAGTATAAATATCACCTTTTTATCTATACTATTACATTAGTAAGAAAATATTTTATAAAGGGGGGCTGTATATGAGCACATCAGGACAGAAATTTGATTTACCGCAGATGAAATCCTATTTCGAAGAGCATATACCACAGGTTCGTTTGTTGAGCGATCTGACACTTAGTGAATCTGATTTCAAAGGCCTAGGTGCTAAACTGAAATCAGCCTTCGCTTTTTCGGATAAGAAGGATGGTATAGAAGAGATTATGATCTGCTATCTGGTGTATTGGGTATATGCATTGATTTACTGGGATGAGGAAAGTGGAATACACGATGAGTTGACGGACTATTGTGCTGAACTTCCACAGTATCAGATAAGACATCATTTTGAGATGTTGGTGGATATGTTTGCAGATTATAATATTGCTAAGTTCGGATATCAGAATGATAATATAGAAGAGCTTGCACTTGTTCTCATTGCAAGACATGCGGGTATTCCGAATGACGAGAAGTATCAGGTATTTGAACTTATCGATGATTACAGGAATCAGAATGTATCTGTGGATACTATGATTAATGATATCTATGCGCATCTTCCTTATAAGAGCAGGTATATCTTCTCTATGTTGGACGAGAGGTCGAGACAGGATGTTATATGGGAGATAAGAAGTCTTATGGCCGAGGTTTGTTCAGGGGTTTCCACAAGAGAGGATCTTTTGGACAAGTATCCTGAGACTTCGGTAAGTCTTATTGATTATTGTATGTTCTGGCAGGAAGGCAAGGCATTGCTCAATCAGGCAAAGTAGAATTATATGGTATAATAGAGAAATCCGTTAGGTATAAACAAAAGTCATTACTGAGTCGTTGTTTTATACGTTCAGTAATGACTTTTTTGTATGACTTGATCGATAAGCCGGGTTATGTCGTTGAATGATCATCTATCTAGACCTGCTGTTACCAACAGGTTCAAGCGACCTACCCGGGAACGTGACGGGCAGCCACATGGTTCCCTATGCGGTCTTGCTTCGAGTGGGGTTTACAGAGCCTGTCCTGTTACCAGAACAGCGGTGAGCTCTTACCTCGCCTTTCCACCCTTACCAACGAAAGTTGGCGGTATATTTCTGTTGCACTTTCCTTAGAGTCGCCTCCACCGGACGTTATCCGGCACCCTGCCCTATGAAGCCCGGACTTTCCTCACCTGCGACGTTTCCTTTTCGCAGCCGCGATCATTTGGTCAAGTCAATGCATATTCTATCACAAACTTGTGGATTTGTGTATCATTTATTTGTTATAATGTTTGCAGAGTTTTGAAAATTACGAAGTAATGGATCGACTCGTATATCATAGCACAACGAGAATTGCGAAGCAATGTAGTCGTGCGTAGACATCAGTTTGGAAGAGGAGAAATATAATGAAGAATTATCCCGGAGTCACAAAGACTAAGAAGAAAAATGGAGACATTTATTACAGGAGTTCTATAACTATCAAGACTAAGCATGTTAGCTTAGGAAGTTTTGATGAACCGGATAAGGCTTCTAAAGCCTATGAGGAAGCGTGTCAGATAGTAAGGGAAAACAGGTATCAGTTAGAGGACTATAGTGAGAAATTCGCCCTTGATTTTGAGAAGTTCGTTATATTGATGAATTACAGGAACACGGGTATTTTATTTAAGACTCCTATATATCTTCAGAAAGGTTACTTCTTTTACTATTTAGATCCGGATAAACGATTGATATTTGACAGAGAGGATATGTTTTTTTATGCAGAGCATAAGATACAGGTCAGAGGAGGTTATTACTTTATATGTGATTACGGAAGTCAGTATAATATTCTTTCAAGATATGGCATTAAAAATTATGCAAAAAAGGGAACAGACTATGTATTCTCTAATCACAATGAGGACGATTTCAGATATGAAAATATAAGGATAATTAATGAATATGTAGGTGTGACTGATATTTCCGATGAGATCAACAAGTGCTATGAATGTGTTATTCATATAAGAGGTAATTATCTTGTGGGGAGATATGAGGATGAAATTACGGCTGCCGTTGCTTATAATAAGGCGGTGGATGTTCTTGCATCGAAAGGGATTTGCAGGAAATATTCCAAGAATTACATACAGTCCTTATCAGGACCGGAATATAAGGAGTTATATGCAAAAGTATCCATATCGGACAAGATAAATGCATTTACAAAAGCGAAATAACTTGACCTTTAGGTTTAAAAACAATATAATCCATATATGTATGCCAAAGTGTAAGTGTATTAAGATACGGTTGCGACCATTGACAAGGAAGGTGATCTTACGAAAGGGAAAATTAATATCAACACATTTTTAGCAATAGTGGTATTAATAGTTGTAGCCATTGCAGTGTGCTTTTTTGGATATCGTGTAATAGTTACCACCGGTGAGGTTCCGGGAAAATTATCAAGTGTATCTGCTGCTGCGACCAATCTTAATTATGGCGGAAGAAGTTTTAACGAGGTATCTAAGGTAAGTTTCGATAAAATGAAATATGGTTTCATGGACGGGCAGATGATTCGTGAGATGGATTATTTAGACAGCTTTTATGAGCGTGAACGTATGGAGGAGATAAGAGCAGTCAATGATCTTACGGCCATGAGTGAACGTACTGCCGATCGTATAGCATATGCAGAATTAAAGGCAAAGAGGGATGAAGAAGCAGAGAAGGCAAGACAGGCTGCCAAGGCGGCAAAGGAAGCTAAGCTTGCCAGGTTGAAGGAATTAGAGAATCAAAGGCTTATGGCTGAGAATACCTATTATTTAACAGGAGGCCCTACTGATTTTGGAAGCGGTGATACAGCTTCACGGGGTGGCAGAATAGGTCAGCCGGTATTTGCCGACTCTCACGGTGAAAGCCTTGGCAAATTTGTAATAACAGCATATTGTACCTGTAAGATATGTTGTGGCATTTATTCAGGTAATAACAGAACCTCAAGTGGTACGATTCCGACCTCTAACAGAACGATTGCGGTTGATACCAATGTTATTCCATTCGGCACGAGAGTCGTTTTTAATGGTCAGGTGTATGTGGCGGAAGACAGAGGTGGAGCGATCAAAGGCAAACGAATCGACCTGTTCTTTATGACGCATAAGGAAGCTCTCAAATGGGGCAAAAGATCAATGGAAGTTTTTCTGGCAGAATAGACCAGTTTACCTTGAAACTCCAAGAAGTCAAGCCGCAAGGCGAAGACTGATTGGCTAAGTTTCCGTATACAGCGGCGCTTAGCAAGCCTGAGTCCAAAGGACGAAAGGCGAGCTTAGCATAGTCGTTTAATTAATAAAAAGAAAAGAGGATTAACACATGTCAGTAATGTATAAGAGTACAAGAAACAGTAATGAGAAAATGAACGCATCAGAGGCAATACTTAAGGGTTTGTCTGATGATGGAGGATTATATGTTCCTGATAATATACCGGAACTTGATGTAGACCTTAATGAATTGGCAAAAATGGATTACAGACAGGTCGCATTTGAGGTGATGAGCCGTATGCTCACGGATTTCACACCTGAGGAGCTTATGCATTGTATTGACAGTGCATACGATAAGAAGTTTGATACACCGCTTATTGCACCGTTGGTAAAGAAGGCGGGTGCCAATTATCTTGAACTATTCCATGGTTCTACTATTGCATTCAAGGATATGGCACTTTCAATTCTTCCATACCTGCTTGTAACTTCTGCAAAGAAGAATAATGTTACCAATGAAATAGTGATTCTTACAGCGACTTCGGGGGATACAGGAAAGGCTGCACTTGCAGGTTTTGCTGATGTTCCCGGAACAAAAATCATAGTTTTTTATCCTAAGAACGGAGTAAGCCCTATTCAGGAGAAACAGATGGTTACCCAGAAGGGAGCTAATACATCGGTCGTAGGTATAATCGGTAATTTCGATGACGCTCAGACCGGGGTTAAGAATATGTTTAATGACAAGACTCTTGCGGCAGATATGAATGGAAAGGGCTATCAGTTCTCCTCTGCCAATTCCATTAATATCGGACGTCTTGTTCCGCAGATGGTCTACTATGTATATGCATACACAAGACTTGTGGCAAATGGTGATATAAAGGCGGGAGACAAGATCAATGTTGTGGTTCCTACCGGTAATTTTGGTAATATTCTTGCAGCCTATTATGCAAAGGAAATGGGACTTCCAATTGCCAAATTCATATGTGCCTCAAATGAGAATAAAGTACTCTATGATTTCTTTGAGACAGGCGTATATGACAAGAACCGTGAATTCATTTTGACCACCTCACCTTCGATGGATATTCTTATATCCAGCAATCTTGAGAGGCTCATTTACCGTATTGCAGGTGATGATTCAGACAAGAATACAGAGCTTATGAAAGCTCTGGGTTCTAATGGAAAATATGAGATAACACCTGATATGAAAGCAAAATTATCTGAGTTCTACGGTAATTACGCAAGTGAGGAGGAGACTGCGGCTACTATCAAACGTGTATATGAATCAGATGGTTATATTATGGACACTCATACCGCCGTTGCAGCTACAGTATATGAGAAATATAAGACAGCTACTAAGGATGAAACTCCTACGGTTATCGCATCAACGGCAAGTCCTTACAAGTTCACCAGAAGCGTTATGGAAGCTATAGACCCTGCATATGCGAAACAGTCAGATTTTGAACTTGTGGATGAGCTCAACAAATTATCCGGAGTTAAAATTCCGCAGGCTATAGAGGATATAAGAAGTGCTAAAGTTTTACATGATACAGTTTGTGATAAGAGCGAGATGGAGTCTGTGGTCAGAAATATCCTTGGATTATAATAGTCCTATTTGCAGCACAAACTATTGATAATAAATCAGATAATAAATGTTGCCATAATAATTATTGGTCAATGTAAATTATATAAAAGAATAAGACAGTTCGTTGGCACCATCCTGTCTATAAATAAAACCAGGGCTTATAAGACGCTAGACGCAAACTCTGTTTTTGTGCCGGCGTCTTTTATATGTGAAAAGGAGCGAATAATATGTACACTTTACTAAGCAGTGCAAGTTTTGACAGTGCACATTTTTTGAAAGGCTACAATGGAAAATGCAGTAACATCCATGGTCACAGATGGAAGGTTGAAATAACCGTTGCCTCTAACCAGCTTGAAAAAGAAGGACAGACAAGAGGCATGGTGGTTGATTTTGGTACTTTGAAGGAAGATATTAATGCTATAGTTGATGAGTTAGATCATTGTCTTATCATTGAAACCGGAAGCCTTAAAGAGAAGACTTTAGAGGCCTTAGATGATGAGGGCTTCAAAGTTGTGTGTATGGATTTCAGACCTACGGCGGAGAATTTCGCAAAGTATTTTTATGAAGAAATGGAGGAGAGGGGATATAACGTACTTCTTTCTAAGGTATTTGAGACCCCTAAAAACTGTGCGGGTTACAGCAAAGGAGCCGATGATGAATGAGGAAGTATTTCGTGTTGCAGAGCATTTTGTAAGTATTAACGGTGAGGGCAGACGTGCCGGACAGCTTGCTTATTTTATAAGATTTGCAGGCTGTAATCTTAAATGTGACTACTGTGACACGATGTGGGCTAATGAGAAGGATGTGGAGTGTGAAGAATTTACTGAAGAATTGTTATATGATATGATTGTCAATTCCGGAATCAATAATATAACTTTAACGGGTGGTGAGCCCCTTTTACAGCCGGGAATGAAAAGTCTGCTTAAGGTTTTAAGAACCGAAAGAAAATTAAGAATTGAGATAGAGACTAACGGCAGTATTGATATCGAACCCTTTTTCTCTGAACAGGAGGATTTTATAGAGGATAATGTATCATTTACACTTGATTATAAGACCTCTGCCAGCAAAATGGAAAATCATATGTGCCTACACAATTATGAAATTGTAAGGAACAGTGATGTTGTCAAGTTTGTGGTGGGGAGTAAGCAGGATTTAGATACAGCAGCGGATATAATTAAGAGATTTGGGCTCATAGATAAGGACTGCGGGATATATCTAAGTCCTTGTTTTGGCAAAATTGAACCCCATGAAATTGTTGATTATATTGTGGAAAATAAACTTAATAATATAAATGTTCAATTACAGCTGCACAAATATATATGGAACCCTGATATGCGCGGGGTATAAGTCAATTAAAGAATATCCTATATTTAAATAATATGGATATTGATATTTGCGAAGCTTGAGTATGTAATTAGGGAATATATGATTAATAACATAAGTTTTATACAGGAGGTTGGAAATGGCTATAGATCAGGAAGCTATCAAAAAACATGTACGAGGAATAATAGAGGCGTTAGGAGATGATCCTGAAAGGGAAGGGATAAGAGAGACTCCAGACAGGGTTGCCAGAATGTATGCGGAAGTATTCGAGGGCATGAATTACACTAATGACGAGATAGCCGCCATGTTCTCAAAATGCTTTGATGTACCTGAAAACGGTAAGCACGATATGGTGGTTGTGAAGGATATAGATGTATTCAGTTATTGTGAGCACCATTTGGCTCTAATGTATGATATGAGCGTTACAGTGGCATATATTCCCAAGGGCAGGGTTATCGGTCTTTCAAAGATAGCGAGGATAGCTGATATGGTGGCAAAGAGACTTCAGCTTCAGGAGAGAATAGGTACGGATATTGCTGAAGTAATCGAGAAAGCTACCGGTTCTCCGGATGTGGCAGTATATATATGTGGAACCCATAGCTGTATGACCGCCAGAGGTATCAAAAAGTCGGCGGCAAGAACTGTTACCACTACTTTCCGCGGACAATTTGAAAAGGATGCAGAACTTAGGAATCGTCTTTTAATGATGATCAAATAGGAGGAAGACATAAAATGAATATGAATACACGTAATAAAGATGCGGCAGTTGTTGTATTTTCGGGAGGACAGGACAGTACCACCTGTCTTTTGTGGGCGCTTAAAAGATATAAAGAAGTTGTGGCATTATCCTTTGATTACGGACAAAGACACAAGAAGGAACTTAAATGTGCTGAGGATATAGCGGAAGAATTAAATGTGGAATGGCATGTTCTTGACATGGGACTTCTCAATCAACTGGCTCCCAATTCTTTGACAAGGCAAGACATTACCGTTGAAAAAGAGGCACCGGAGGATGGTGTACCCAACAGTGTGGTGGACGGAAGAAATATGTTGTTTCTGACCTTTGCAGCAGTATTTGCAAAGCAGAGAGGTATAACGGATATTATAACAGGTGTGTCTCAAAGTGATTTTTCGGGATATCCGGATTGCAGGGATGTGTTTATCAAATCCCTTAATACTACCCTTAATCTCGCGATTGATTATACATTTTGCATAGAGACTCCTCTTATGTGGATAGATAAGGCGGACACATGGAAAATGGCGGATGATCTCGGAGGACTTTCTCTTGTTAGGGAAAAAACTCTTACCTGCTATAACGGAATAATGGGTGATGGCTGTGGAGAATGTCCCAGCTGCAAACTTAGAAAACATGGATATGAGGAGTTTGTTAAGAGATATAAACAGTGAAGTTGGTTTACATAATGTATTGCACAGTCTTGAAATGCATAAAATAAAAGCAATACAGACACTTGTGAAAAAATATTCCCATAATCTTGCAATATAGGAAGAAAATAGTTATAATAAAACGATTGTGTTATTCTTATTATTAGGAGGACAATTGGCATAAAATGAAAAATATGTTGTTTATACTTAATCCTTCAGCGGGGAGAAAACATATCAAGAGTAAGCTCTTTGATATAGTGGATATTTTTGTCAAAGGCGGATATAATGTCAAGGTATATCCCACTCAGTCAAAAGGTGATGCCAGAAGAGTGGTTTCTGAAGAAGGATGGGTCAACGATCTTATTGTATGTGCTGGTGGAGATGGTACATTAGACGAAGTTGTAAGTGGGTGTGTAGAATGTGGCTGCGATACTCCGATTGGTTATATACCCTGCGGAACAACTAATGACTTCGCAAGAAGTCTTGGTATACCGAAGGATCATATACGTGCGGCTAAGCGTATAGTTAAGTATGAACCGAAGCCTATCGATATAGGTTCATTTAACGGTGACAGTTTTGTGTATGTTGCCGCTTTTGGCGCATTTACAGAGGTTACCTATACAACGCCACAGGAATATAAGAACTATTTCGGACACATGGCGTATGTTTTGGAGGGCATCAAGAGTGTTCCCAATCTCACGCCGCATCATATGAAGATAGAGCATGACGGTAATGTGGTGGAGGATGATTTTATTCTGGGAATGGTGACTAATTCACTGACGGTCGGTGGATTTACAAGTCCCAATGCGAAACTTGCCAAGTTCGATGACGGACTGTTCGAGGCATTACTGGTTAAGTATCCTACTAATCCATTGGATTTTCAGGCTACGGTGACCTCATATTTTATGGGAGAATTCAATCCTGATTACATGTATCAGTTCAAAGCAAAACATGTTGTTATTGAGAGCCCGGAAGCTGTAATGTGGACTTTAGATGGTGAGTTTGGCGGTAGTGTGACTTATGCAGAGATTATGAATATGCAGCATGCGGTCAATATTATCAAAAAATAGAGACAATAAGCTAATAACCTGAGAGAATTTATAAGATATTGATTATAATACTAATCAGGATGATAATTGTTAATATAATTATAATATAATGATTAATAGAAATATTGAAAGTCAGAGGAGAGAATTATGGGAAAATATTTTGGTACAGATGGTTTTCGCGGTGAGGCTAATGTTGGTCTTACGGTAGAGCATGCCTATAAAGTTGGCAGATACTTAGGATATTATTATGGTAAAAGTCATGAGGATGGTAAGGCAAGTATCGTGATTGGTAAGGATACGAGACGTTCATCATATATGTTTGAGTATTCTTTGGTAGCAGGTCTTACAGCCAGCGGCGCGGATGTATATCTTATGCATGTAACGCCTACGCCAAGTGTATCATATATTGTAAGACTTGATGAATTTGACTGCGGTATTATGATATCAGCAAGCCATAATCCGTACTATGATAACGGTATTAAGATCATCAATGGA
Source organism: Lachnospiraceae bacterium (assembly GCA_017469275.1). Classification (GTDB taxonomy): domain Bacteria; phylum Bacillota; class Clostridia; order Lachnospirales; family Lachnospiraceae; genus CAG-590. The sequence goes on along the minus strand of JAFUGT010000022.1, from coordinate 23,177 downwards.
CAGGGTTCTAAAGTTGAGGCTTCTGTTGAAAATGAGATTGAGGCTTATATTGACGGTGAGATACCGGAGATACCGTTTGCTAAGCGTGAGCAGATAGGAAGAACGGTAGATTACGCCATGGGTAGAAACAGATATATCGGGTATCTTATGACTCTTGCAACCCGTTCTTATAAGCATAAGAGAATAGGTCTTGACTGTGCCAACGGTGCGTCTTCGACAGTTGCGAAGGCTGTTTTTGAAGCCCTTGGAGCAAAGACCTATGTTATCAATAACGAACCTGATGGAATAAATATCAATGAAAATTGTGGTTCAACTCATATTGAACAGTTGCAGCAGTTGGTGAAGGATAAGAATTTGGATATAGGTTTTGCGTATGATGGAGATGCTGACAGATGTCTAGCTGTAGATGAGAAGGGTGAGATTATTGATGGTGACAAGATTCTCTATGCCTGCGGATGCTATCTCTCAGAAAGAGGGGAACTTAACAACAATACGGTTGTTACAACAGTTATGTCAAATCTTGGTCTGTATAAAGCCTTTGACCGCAAGAACATTTCCTACGAGAAAACTGCAGTGGGAGATAAATATGTATTTGAGAACATGATGGAGAATGGTCATTCTTTAGGCGGAGAGCAGAGTGGACATATTATCTTCAGCAAATATGCCACCACCGGTGACGGTGTGCTTACATCCATTAAACTTATGGAGGTTATACTTGAGAAGAAGGTTGCAGCATCAGAATTATTCAGAGATTTGAAGATATATCCTCAGCTCCTTGAGAATGTGAAAGTGACAAGTAAACCTGCAGCCAGAGAAGATGAGGATGTCAAGGCAGCCGTTAAGAAGGTTGAAGAAGCCTTGGGTGATGAGGGTAGAATACTTCTGAGAGAGAGTGGAACCGAGCCGGTGATTCGTGTTATGGTTGAGGCCCAGACGGATGAATTATGTAAAAAATATGTTGACGAAGTTATAGATGTTATAAAGAAGAAAGGTCATGCAGTATAACATCTTAAGGAGCCGATAATGAAAAAACGTGAACAATTCAAAAGAGTAATCAGTTTTTTTGAAGGATTTGTTATTTTGGCGGCACATATGGCATTATTTGCATATGTGTGGTATGGATACTATGTAGGACAGTTGAAAATCCCGTTCTTCCGTCGTGGTGACTGGGCGGTTATAGGAATGTACGGACTTATTCTGTTCCTGCTGACTAATCTGTATGGTGGTTTCAAAATCGGATATCTTCGTCTTATGGATGTGTTGTATTCCCAGATACTGTCGCTTATAAGTGCCAACGTTGTGGCTTATGTACAGGTCGTGCTCATAAGTAGAAAATATCTGAGTTCAATACCTATTGTTAAAATGACGTTAGTGCAGATTATAGCTATTTTACTTTGGGTACTTATATGTAAACTGATATATGCGGCACTATACCCACCCAGACAGATGCTTCTTGTATGTTATGACAGAGATCCTGACGATATGATACTTAAGATGAGTTCAAGGCAGGACAAATATGAAATCTGTGATATAGCCGATCTTAATGAAGAAGCCTTAGAAGATGTCTGCGAGATGGTCAAGGATTACGAAGCCGTTCTTATATATGATATTCCGGCATATGAGAGAAATATTATCTTAAAGCGCTGTTTTACCGAGTGCGTGAGAACGTATGTAACTCCAAAGATTTCGGATATTCTACTTCGTGGTGCTGATAATATACATCTGTTTGATACCCCTTTATATCTTTCAAGAAACAAGGGTTTATCAGGAGATCAGATTATTTTCAAAAGACTTTTGGATCTTATAATTAGTATTCCGTTATCAATAATATTGATGCCGTTATTCATAGTGATAGCACTGCTTATCAAGATATATGACGGAGGTCCTGTTCTCTACAAACAGCCGAGACTTACCCTGGACGGAAAAGTATTCAATATATACAAGTTCCGCAGTATGAGAATGGATTCAGAAAAATACGGGGCACAGCTTGCGAAGAAGAATGATGATAGAATAACTCCTGTGGGAAAAGTTCTTAGGATGTTACATTTTGATGAGTTCCCACAGCTTATCAATATAATCAAAGGTGATATGTCTGTGGTGGGACCCAGACCGGAAAGACCTGAGATTGCTGCTCAATATCAGGAGATTATCCCTGAATTTGATTTCCGGCTCAAGGTCAAGGCGGGACTCACAGGATATGCTCAGGTCTATGGCAAATATAACACGACACCATATGATAAGTTGAAATTAGACCTTACCTACATTGAAAATTATTCTTTCTGGTTAGATATAAAACTTATATTCCTGACATTTAAGATATTGTTCCAAAAGGATAATACCGAGGGAATTGATGCGTCTCAGATAACTGCGATCAAAAGGAAGAAGGAGTAATCTCCGACATGGATAAAGCTTTTTTAAAGGTCATGTTTTCTGAATTTATCAAAATAGTGACCTTTCCTTTTAGGCTTATGCCGGTTAAGAAAAATCGAATACTGTTTACAGGTCTTACGGGTGGAAATGTATATGATTATTCCTGTAACCCAAAGTATATCTATGAATATATGAGGGACAATTATCCGGGAAAGTATGAATATATATGGATGGTTTCTGATCCCGGTAAGTACGGATTTTTGAAAGAAGAAGGGGTTAGGCTTTATAAGCATTATACTGTTTCTTCTTTTCCTATGTTATTGACTTCTAAGGTTATTGTCACGGGAGGTTCCTATGCGCCGTGGTTTCCTTTTCGAAGGTCGCAGTATCTGATCAATACCTGGCATGGGGGAGGCGCTTACAAGAAAGTTGAAAACAGCAGGCCGGATGCCAACTTTGCCACAAAATGGCGGGCGCGGTTCACAGCTAAGAATATCAATCTGTTTCTTGCAAGCTGTAAGGAGCAGGAAAATCAGATGATAAGAACCACTTATCAGTATGAGGGGGAAGTATTAAGATGCGGTACTCCGAGAAATGATTATCTGGTAAGAGGTGAAATATCACATATGATTTCAAAGGTTAGAGAATATTATGATATTGCAGAGGAGGTCAGAATAATATTATATGCCCCTACCTATAGAAATCTTGACAAAGAAGTAGTGTTAGATGGGGATTATCTGATCAAAGAGTTTGAAAAGACAGGTGATAAATGGTGCCTCATAAGCAGATACCATCGTTATCAGGAGACGGATACCAATGTGAAAGTAACAGGTACCGGTATTATTAATGCGGCGGATTATCCCGACATGCAGGAGCTGCTTGCGGCAGCAGATGTTCTTGTTACGGATTATTCTTCCTGCATATGGGATTATGCATTTTTGGAAAGACCTTGTGTGCTTTACGTGCCGGATAAGAAGGAGTATAATTCCGATATCGGCTTCTATGTGGGGATGGACAGATGGCCTTTTCCGGAGGCGGTGGATATGCCGGAGCTTGCAGGCAAAATACTGGAATTGTTAAGTGATAAGGAGCATAATCTTCCTTATTATGTAAAATTAAAGGCGCATCTTACGGAGCTTGGAAGTTACGAGACGGGTAATGCAGCAAAGTGTGTGACGGCGAAGATAAATGAAGTTATGGAAGGACATGTAAGTGTGGTCAGAAGATTTATCAAATGGGCGGTGTTTCGGGTATTATATCCGGTGGTGTATCGCATTTCCACAATAAGACCTTTGAATAATAATAAAGCTGTATTTGTGGAAAACCATGAGAATTATCTTACCGATAATTATATGTTGTTGTATAATACTTTAGAGAAGTCCGGGTTTGATAACAGGATACATTATCTGCTTGTATCCTCTTCAAAATGGTCATCTATAATCAGGAGATCCTTAAAACTTATCTGGGATATCGGTAATGCAGGTTATATTTTTCTTGATGAATCCAACAGCCTTTTCGGCTCATTTAGACTTAGAAAACATACCCGAATGATTCAGTTATGGCACGCCTGCGGAGCATTTAAGAAATGGGGATTTTCCGTATCGGATAAGTCTTTCGGTGACGATTATGATACCTTGAAGAAATATTCAGGACATAGAAATTACACTCTTGTTCCCGTAAGCGGAAGTGAAGTGATATGGGCTTATGAAGACGCCTTTGGTCTGAATCCTGAAGATAAAGTCGTTAAGCCCCTTGGTGTGAGCAGAACCGATCTTTTCTTTGATAAGGAGAGAACAGCTAAAGCCCATGATAAATTGAAAAAATTGCCAATTGATATAAATGGCAGAAAAGTTGCCATATATCTTCCGACTTTTCGCGGAAGTATAGCGGGTGCGAAGGGACCGGAGGGATTTGATCCCGGTGCGCTATATAAGTTTGGCAAAGATATGGTTATACTTATAAAGAATCATCCATTTGTAAAGACGCCGATTAATATTCCGGATGAATGTAAGGAATATTGTATGGAGATCACTGATGAGATGACTATAGAAGAGTTGATAGTCACCGCGGATGTTTGTATAACCGATTATTCTTCCGTGGTGTTCGAGTATTCTCTTATGAAGAAGCCGATTCTATTCTATGCCTATGATATGGATTCATATGATATGGAGAGAGGTTTCTATTATCCATATGAGGATTTCGTACCGGGACCCATAGCATTTACAATGGAAGAACTGGCCGGGCTCCTTGATGGCATAAATGACTTTGACATGAGTAAAGTCAGGGATTTCAGAACCCGATTCATGAGTGGATGTGACGGACATGCCACTGAGCGCATATTGAAGGAAATCGGAATTGATTGATAGACTATATGAGTGCAGAAAAACATAGAACCGACAGGCGATATGAATAGCATAAATGTATTAGATAATAAGAAATGGAGGTAAATAGTAAGATGGAAGGAAGCAATGTATTTGGCGTAGTTTTAGCAGGTGGTATTGGTACCAGAATGGGAAATGTGGAAAAACCCAAGCAATTTATGGAGATAGGCGGCAAGCCGATAATCATTCATACGATTGAAAAATTCGTTATGAATCCTGAATTTGAAAAGATTCTGGTGTTGTCTCCGAAGCAGTGGATCAAGCATACGGAAGACCTTATCAGGAAATATATTCCGCAGGCGGCAAATGTGGTTGTTATAAGCGGCGGCTCAACGAGAAATGAGACTATTATGAATTCCATTTCATATATAGAGGAGCAGGGGAGACTTAATGAGGACACTATAATTGTTACCCATGATTCTGTCAGACCTTTTGTTACTCACAGAATTTTGGAGGAAAATATCAGGTTTGCAAAGGAGTTCGGTGCATGTGACACTGTAATACCTGCGACAGATACAATTGTCGAGAGCAAGGATAACACTATGATTTCCCAGATTCCGGACAGAAAGACCATGTATCAGGGACAGACTCCGCAGTCATTTAAGGCTATGCATCTGCGTGAATTATATAACGGTCTTACGGATGAGGAAAAGACAATTCTTACCGATGCTTGTAAGATATTAGTTATCAAGGGAGAAAAGGTTCATCTTGTTGAGGGGGAAGAGTCAAATATTAAGATAACTTACCCATATGATCTGAGAGTTGCGGAATCATTGTTGCAGGAATAATACAGGATAATGACAGGAGGTAATAAATGCTAAGTGCAGTATATCAGTTAAAACGTCCGAGACAATTTGAATTAGTGTATAAAGATATAGACATTGATGATAAGCATATTATTGTGAGACCTACGCATCTCTCCATATGTAATGCGGATCAGAGGTATTATCAGGGAATACGTCCGCAGGAAATATTAAAGAAGAAGCTGCCTATGGCTCTTATTCACGAGGCAATAGGAAGAGTGGTATATGACCCTACGGGCAAGTTCAAGATCGGTGATCATGTTGTTATGATTCCCAATCTTCCTGTAGAGGAGGATTCAATCATAGCTGAGAACTATCTGAGAAGTTCAAGATTTCGTGCCAGCGGAACAGATGGCTTTCTTCAGGAATATGTGAAGACTACGGAAGACCGTCTGGTGTTACTCCCGGAGCATGTTAATTATACTGTGGCAGCATTTACCGAACTGGTAAGTGTGAGTATGCATGCGATATCAAGATTTATGGCCACCGCCCATGAGAGAAGAGAAAGAATAGGAGTATGGGGTGACGGTAATCTCGGTTATATCACATCGTTATTGTTAAAGACTCTATATCCTGAGATTGAGGTATATGTGTTCGGCAAAAATGAAGCAAAACTTCAGGATTTCACTTTTGCCGATGGCTGCTATCAGATAAGCCAGATACCGGAGGATTTCTCTATGGATCATGCCTTTGAGTGTGTTGGCGGAGGGGGTGCCCACAAAGCCATCAATCAGATAATTGATTATATCAATCCTGAGGGAACCATAGGAATATTGGGCGTTTCTGAGGAACTTGCGCCAATTAATACGAGAATGGTTCTGGAGAAAGGACTTAGAATAATCGGAAGCAGTAGAAGTGGAAGAAAAGATTTTGTTGATCTTGTAGAGCTTTATAAGAATAATCCGGAAGTGATGGATTATCTTGAAAATATAGTTGGTGAGCAGATTGTAATACGTGAGATACGTGATATTGCAAGAGCTTTTGAGAAGGACAGTCATAAACTTATCGGTAAAACAGTGATGATATGGGAGAAATAGCCTGTATGGAAAGTGTTGAGGTTTCGGTAGTAATTCCGGTATATAATTGCGAGAAATATATTGAAGAGTGTCTTGACTCGGTGGCAGGACAGAAGAAAGTCTCATGGGAATGTATAATTGTGGACGATCACTCTACTGATAATACTTCCGCACTCATTGAGGGATATCTTGCCGACTCTCGTTTTTCTTATGTGAAAAATGATAATAATAGGGGGGTTGCTGCCAGCAGAAATCGGGGTGTTTCTCTGGCAAAGGGGAAATATATAGCTTTTCTGGACGGCGACGATTACTGGGCTGAAGATAAGTTGGATAAGCAGTATACCCTTATGGAGAGTAAGAATGCTGTGTTGAGTTCTACAGGCAGAGAACTGATGGATGATAAGGGTACTCTTTCGGGAAATATAATCGGGATTCCCGCTGAAATAACATACTCAAAACTCTTAAAGGGAAATGTGTTAAATACATCAGGTGTGATGGTGAGAAGAGATGTGGCACTCAAGTATCCTATGGTCGGAGATCATCTTCACGAGGATTATATCATGTGGTTATCGATTCTCAAAGAATATGACAAGGCTTATGGAATAAATGAACCTCTTTTGAAATATCGTGTAGTAAAGGGTTCAAAATCTGCCAATAAGATCAAATCGGCAAAAATGACTTATGGTGTATATAGATACATTGGTCTATCCAGACTCAAAGCCTTTTATTATTTCTGCTTTTATATGGTTAAAGGTGTGTTGAAGTATATGTGATTACTGTATTATCATTTCTTTCAGGATATTCCATTCATTTGTCGGTTGCATACATGAGTATTGATGGTTATATTGTTAAGAAAAACATAAGAATTTCATGGATATGCGATATTGTAAAAAAATGATTGTAGTGGTATAATAATTCTGTTTTTTATTCAATAATCTGAGGAGGACTTATTATATGTGTGGTATCGTTGGATACATCGGTAACGAGCAGGCAGCACCAATACTTTTGGATGGTCTTGCCAAACTTGAGTACAGAGGTTATGATTCGGCAGGATTAGCGGTATATGGTGATAGTGATATTGAGATCGTTAAAGCTAAGGGAAGACTTCAGGCTTTAAGAGATCTTACAGGAGATGGACATTCACTTAAGGGAACGTTGGGAATAGGACATACAAGATGGGCTACTCATGGTGAACCGACAGTTAATAACGCACATCCCCATTATAACAAAGACAAGTCAATCGCGGTTGTTCACAATGGTATAATTGAGAATTATCAGCCGCTTAAAGAGAAGTTGATTTCTAAGGGATATGTATTTAAGTCAGAGACTGATACTGAGGTAATCGCACATTATCTTGATTACTACTATAACGGCAATCCGCTTCAGGCAATCGAGAAGGTTATGCACAGAGTTCAAGGCTCTTATGCGTTGGGTATCATTTTCAAGGATTTCCCTGACAAGATGTTTGCAGTAAGAAAAGATTCTCCTCTTGTTGTAGGTCACACTGAAAACGGTAATTTTATTGCTTCGGATGTTCCGGCAATTCTCAAATATACAAGAGAAGTATTCTTTATTGAGAACAGGGAGATATGTGAACTTTCAAGAGAGGGAATATCATTTTATAATGAGGATCTTGAGAAGATAGAGAAAGAGACCAAGACTATCGATTGGGATATTGAAGCAGCTGAGAAGGGTGGATATGAGCATTTCATGCTCAAAGAGATATATGAACAGCCTAAAGCGGTAGCGGACACCATCAATCCTCGTCTTTCGGGTGACAAAGTCGTTATAGAAGAATTGGGAATGACTGATGAACAGATTGCCAAACTTAAGAGAATATATATTGTAGGTTGTGGTTCTGCCTATCATGTTGGAGTTACAGGTAGATATATAATTGAAAAACTTACAAGGATACCGGTAGAGGTTGATCTCGCTTCGGAATTCAGATACAGAGATCCGATTATTGAGCCGGATTCAATGACAATTATTATCAGTCAGTCAGGTGAGACGGCAGATTCTTTGGCGGCATTAAGAAAGGCTCAGGAATTGGGCTCTAAGGTTTTGGGAATTGTCAATGTGGTCGGTTCGACTATTGCAAGAGAAGCTGATAATGTAATGTACACTCATGCGGGACCGGAGATATCAGTGGCAACTACGAAGGCATATAGCACACAGCTGGTTTCATTATATCTGCTCGCTATGCTGTTCGGAGATGTAAGAGGTACAATCTCACCTGAGGATATGAAAGATATGGTGGAGGAGCTTAAGCGACTTCCGGATAAGATTCTTGAAATTCTCGGTGACAAAGAGAGAATCCAGTGGTTTGCAAGTAAGTATGCCAATGCAAAGGATGTATTCTTCTTAGGAAGAGGCTGTGATTATGCCACATCTTTGGAGGGTTCGTTAAAGCTAAAGGAGATTTCTTATATTCACTCTGAGGCTTATGCGGCAGGAGAGCTCAAGCATGGTACCATATCACTGATAGAAGATGGAGTTTTGGTGGTAGCGGTAGTTACTCAGCCGGATCTCTATGAAAAGATGATAAGCAATATAGTAGAAGTAAGAACAAGAGGAGGATATATATTCACTCTTACCAATAAAGGTAATTTCGTTATGGAAGACACTGCTGATTTCACTGTGTATATACCTAATACTCATCCTTGTTTTACACCGTCACTTGCGGTAGTTCCGCTTCAGTTATTCGGATACTATGTTTCAGTGGCTAAGGGACTTGATGTGGATAAGCCGAGAAATCTTGCAAAATCAGTCACGGTAGAATAAGTTAAGCATCGACAGGAGGACATATTTTAATGAGTAAGGCACGTAAAAAGAAGAATAAAAGGTTAGGATTAATTTTATTAATAGAAGTATTGGTGTTTATTGGATTATTAGTCGGATTCGGCTGGTATTACGTTAACAGCAAACTCGATAAAGTGGTTGATGAAACCGTTGTGGCAGAGAAAGAAGAGATTGATGTCAGTGATGCTGTAACGGAAGTAATGGCGGAGAAGTACAAGACTATAGTTTTATTTGGACTTGATAACAGAGAGGGCGGAGACCTTAATAAGGCGGGAACAGCCCACAGTGATGCAATCATTATCGCAAGTATTAACAACGACACAAAGGAAGTGAAACTTGCATCTGTATATAGAGATTGTTTCCTGGAGATTGCCAAAGACGGAGCCGGTACACAGAAAGTTACACACGCATACATTCTTGGTGGACCTACATGCTCGGTAGAGACTCTTAACAAGAATCTGGATCTTAATATTACCGATTATGTATCTGTTGATTTTAAAGCACTTGCCAAAGCTATTGATGCTTTAGGGGGTGTTACGATTAATGTCAAAGAAAAAGAACTTGGCAATCTTAATCATAATATTGAAGAGCAGGTTGAGGTTACCGGTATTGCCTCAGAAGGAGTGTGGTCCGCAGGTGAACAGGTGCTCAACGGAACACAGGCAACCGCTTATGCGAGAATCCGTAAGGTGGGTAACGGTGATTTCGAGCGTACACAGAGACAGCGTAAAGTTGTTGAAGCTATGGTCAAGAAGGCTAAGCAGTCTGATTTGACGACACTAAATGGATTACTTGACGAGATTATACCATTGGTGGCAACCAATATGTCAAAGAGTGACATTCTTTCCCTTGCAAAGAGTACATTTGATTATGAATTGGGGGATAATATAGGATTTCCTTTGTCTAATACAACACCTAACCTTGGAACACAAAAAGGAAGTGTAGTAGTTCCGGCAGATCTTATAAGTAATGTTAAACATCTTCACAGTTTCCTTTATCCGGAAGATGTGCAGTATACTCCGTCTGATGAAGTGCAGAGAATCAGTGCTGCCATCACTAATGAGACCGGTGTGTATGATATGTTTACCGATGACAAATCTACAGAGGAACCGACTTCTACAAATTCAGAGAACTAACCTATGGTGTCATTGGGGAAGTATGATGATTATGACTCCGATAATATGTGAGACCTGGTAACAGGATATATAGAGAACTTTATTGATTAGATATGTATTTAATGGATGAAGTTCTCTTTTTTTACAAGAGTATGATAAATACCTGTATTTATATAGAGGAGGATGGTGCCGATGAGAAAAAGATTAATTATGGGACTGGCATTTTGCATTTCATTTACAGGAATGATGTGTATCAATAATAATGCTATTGCAAAAGAGGCGTATGATGATATTATCGATGAACAGTCGATGCAGTTGATTCAGAGTGGAGAGATTGTAATTCCTTCTGAGGACTATTCTTTTGACCGGGAAAGTATCAGGGTATATCTTGACGGAGAAGAGGAGTTGTCAGAGGATACAGACCAGCAAAAGGCTGCACAAAATGCCAGAGCTAATGATAACGAGACCCTTGGTGAAAGAAAAGAAGCGTGTGCAAAGGCGTTATACAGTGCGATGATGAACTATGAAGCTGATGTGGCAGTTGCGGAGTATGCTTTGACAAAGGAGGAATTCAAAGAAGTAATATCCGATCTTGTAAACAGCAATCCTGAACTGTTTTATATTGGACAGGCCTACGGAGTAAAATCCTTTTATCTGACAGGTTCATCGGGAACACAGATAGTTAAAGAGTGCATGGGTTTTTATGAGTGTCAGTCACCAATCCGTGAGAAGAGAACTGTTTCCGGAGTAGAGCGTGAGGTTACGATTGGCTATACGGATATCGATACAGATTTGATTGATAATCAGAAGGCAATGTTAGAGGAGAAAAAGAATCAGATTTTATCCGTGGCAGTAAGCGATAATATGACGGATGCGGAGAAAGCGGTTGTTTTACATGATTATCTTGCTCTGCACATTCAGTATGATTATGAGGCATATCTTGAGAACAAGGAAAAGGGAACAAATGTATATTCCGAGTCGGATTATGATACATATGGTTCGCTGATTCTTGGTAAGGCAGTTTGCCAGGGTTATACCCTCGCCTATAAATATCTGTTAGAGGCAGCTGGAGTAGAAAATGTAGGATTTGCTTCAAACGCAACCCATATATGGAATACTGTTACGGTTGGCGGTAGTAATTACTATGTGGACTGTACCTGGGATGATCCAAGCTGGGATACTTTAGGAAATGTCAAGCACAAATATCTCCTTAAAGGAGCAGATGATTTTACCGGACATGGAATTATAGAGAAAAGTGATAAGGAATGTAACGGTGATGCTTTTGTTAACAGTTTCTGGAATGATGTTAACAGTGGAATATTCTATAAGGATGGCAAATTCTATTATATAGGTCAGGATGGTAAACTGTGCATAAGAAACGGCATTTTTAACGACTCAAAAGTTGAGGTCGTAGATTTTTCTTTAAATGAAGATGAATACTGGAATTACGTCAATGCAGCCAAACTGGCATTAAATGGTGATTTTGCTTTTTATCATGATAAGAAAAATATATACGTATATGATTATAAGTCTGATAAAAGCAAAGTATTATTTACACCGGAAACGGATGAGGACGAATATATATACGGAATAGTGACTGAGGATGAGGTCCTTTCATACGGAACAAGAAATAAGAACGACTATAAGGATGGAATTACTGAACAGACTGTGAATTCCTATAATCTGCCGTCTAATCCATTCAATATTCCGATTCAGAATATAACTGTAACAGGAACGGATAAATTATATATCAAAATGAAAGATGGTGCTTTAAGCTACGATAGAGGAAAGTTAAATGCGGTTATCAAACCATCGGATGCCACCAACCAGAAAATCAAATCGTGGGTAAGCAGTGATCCCGGGGTATTGACGGTGGATATTAACGGCGTTATCAAGGCGGTTTCTGTGGGTACGGTAAAGGTTACCGTTACAACGGTGGAAGGTCCTAAGGCGGAGAAAACCATAGAAGTTATATACGATGGTGATATACCTGCCGGGGATGGAACAATGCTCCACTATAACGATGGCGTGCTTCTTAAAGATGACTTCTATTCTGAAAATGGGAAACAGTATTATCTCGGTTCAGATGGCAAGCCGGTCAAAGGATTTAAGAATATTTCCGGCAATACCTACTATTTTGATAAAGATGGAGTTATGTTAACCGGGTGGCAGACCATTAACGGAAAAAAATATTATTTTAACAGCAAGGGTATCATGCAGAAGGGATGCTTCCTTGATTACGGTGGTAACAGATATTTTCTGGATAATGACGGAAAAATGCTGACAGGTCTTTTGAAGATCAGTTCTAACACATATTATTTCAATTCTGATGGAGTTATGTTAACCGGGTGGCAGACAATTCCCAATTCCGGAATGCATTATTTTAACAGTAATGGAGCTATGCTGACCGGATGGCAGACCATAGGCGGCAATACTTATTATTTCAATTCCGAGGGAATTATGTTAACTGGATGGCAGACCATAGAAGGTAACACATATTATTTTGATTCAAATGGTGTTTCACTTACTGTGGGATGGCAGACCATAGACGGCAAGAAATATTACTTTAATATGCAGGGAGTGCCGGTTAAAGGATGGAATAAAATATCAGGTAAGAAGTATTATTTTGATAAACATGGTGTTATGTTAACCGGGTGGCAGAAAATCGGTAAGAAAAAGTACTACTTTGGCAAAAAAGGAGTTATGTCAACCGGATGGAAGACCATCAAGAAGAAAAAATATTACTTCAACAAGAAGGGTGTAATGACTACCGGATGGAAGACCATCAAGAAGAAAAAGTATTACTTCAACAAAAAAGGTGTTATGTTAACCGGGTGGAGAAATATTGATGGAAGAAGATACTACTTCACCAATAAGGGCGTTATGGTCAAAGGTCTTCAGATAATCAAGGGAATATCTTACTACTTTGCAGATGACGGTCATTTTGTTAGCTGATGACAAATCTTTGGGATGACCAAGCGTTGGTTTGTTATCGGATTGCGAATGTTTTAGCACGATGGGAATTGCGAAGCAGCGTAGTCGTGCACAGACATCAGTTGAGGGCAAAATACCTTTTGACACCAACATCATTAATATAGATAAGAAAAATAGACGAACAAAAAGAGGAATTGTGATATGTGCAAAAAACTAATGAGAGATATAATTATAACATGTATGCTGGTTATTGCCATAGCTATGACCGGTTCAATTAAAGCTGATGCTTCAGGTGTAAGCGATTATGGTGCATTAAAAGTATCAGGTACAAAGCTTGTGAGTTCCAAGACCGGAGAAAATGCGGTTCTTCGCGGCGTAAGTACACACGGTATCAACTGGGATGTTGGGTATCCGTATATTTCCAGGGAAGCATTCAGCACACTTAAGGATAATTATGGTGTAAATGCAGTAAGACTTGCCATGTACACCACTGAATATTATGGCTACTGTGACAAGGCCGGTGCCGGAGAATCACAGGATACGGTAAGAAAGACACTGAAGGACAGAATTGATACCGGAGTTAAGGCGGCTACGGAGCTCGACATGTATGTCATTATAGACTGGCATGTGTTAAATGATCAGAATCCTAACAAATATAAGAAGGAAGCCAAGGCATTTTTTAAGGAGATGTCGTCAAAGTACTCATCTAATGACAATGTGTTATATGAGATATGTAATGAACCGAACGGCGGAACAAGCTGGTCCGATATCACAAAGTATGCTAAGGAAGTAATACCTGTTATCAGGAAAAACGATCCGGATGCGGTGATAATAGTGGGAACTCCTACCTGGTCTCAGGATGTGGATGTGGCGGCGGAAAACCCGCTATCCTTTGACAATGTAATGTACACTCTGCATTTTTATGCGGCTACCCACAAAGACAGCTATAGAGACAAGTTAAAGACAGCCATCAGCAAGGGACTTCCGGTAATGGTCACAGAATACGGTCTTTCTGAAGCCAGTGGTGCCGGCAACATAGATACAGGTGAAGCGAACAAGTGGTTAAATCTTTTGGATGAAAACGGCATCAGTTATTTTGCCTGGAGTCTCAGCAATAAGGATGAGTCTTCGGCACTTTTGAAATCAGGTACTTCGAAAAAGAGCGGATGGGGCAGTTCCGATCTTTCCAAGGCAGGAAAGTGGGTGTTTTCACAGTATAAGAAGCGTAACGGAATGGCAAGTGTTCCGGCTCCCGCTAAAGTTACAGGATTGAAGCTTAAAAATGCGAAGAGCAGGAAAATGGTAATCAAATGGAATGCTTCATTAGATGCAGGCGGATATCAGGTTGCATATGCAACTAATAAGAAATTCAAGAAAGCTAAGAAAAAAACTGTTACTAATACTACATGCACGCTCAAAAAACTTAAAAAGAAAAAGACATATTATGTAAAGTTGCGCGCATATAAAAAAGCCGGAACAGGCAAGGTGTTTGGTAAATATTGTGCAGTTAAGAAGATAAAAATCAAAAAATAGTGCAAATCTACCAATTTTATGTAAAATGGATAAAAAGACTTGAAAATGATTTTTTCAAAGACTATAATGTGTAGGATTAATTGAAAACAATTGTTTTATTTATGTTTGGAGGCATAATAATGAGAAGAAGTATTAAAGGTATCATGTTGTTGAACGGATTGTTGATTGGTTTGACTTTGTCATCATTTAACATAAATGCAAAAGAGATTACAATTGATGCAAAGCCGGTTACAGCAGATACCACGACCACCGAAGCGACTACAGAAAAGAAGACGGCTACAGAAAAGACGGAGGAGAAAACTACTTCAAAAGATAATAAGGATTCCATAACAGCTACACCGTCCACTGAAGAAACTACGGAAGTTAATGAGACAGAGGGCGGCAAGTGGGATAATAGTAAGACAAGCTACATTGTGGATGGCAAGAAAGTTACAGGATGGCATGTAATTAAGGGAAAACGCTATTATTTCACTAAAAAAGGAAAATTATATACCAAGACAGGTCTTCAGACTATCGGAAGTAAGACATATTATTTTGATGATGACAATTATGTGCTGACCGGAGTAGTAGAGGATGAGGAGAGCGAGAGCAGATTCTATTTTCAGAAGAAGACCGGAGCCAGAGTAGAGAAAGAAGGAATCAACAAAGTTGATGGTAAGTACTTCTTAATGGGAGAGGATTTCTCTTTGATTAAGGGCTGGTATCGTGACAGCAAGAACAATAGATACTACTTTGATAAGAAGACATATGAAGGTGTGGTAGGTTGGAAATATGTAGGTAAGTATAAGTACTATTTCAACAAAAAAGCACAGCTTGTTCAGGATGTGAGAAAGAAACTTTCCAAGAAACAGAAGAAATCATATTATATACGTGTCAACAGGACAGGCAGTTGTGTCACAGTATATGCAAAGGACGGACTCAAAGGTTATACGATACCGGTTGTTGCCTTTGTATGTTCGGCAGGACATGATACGCCTAAGGGAACATTTACTATCAAAGACAAGCTTCGTTGGCATGAGTTGATGGGACCATGTTGGGGACAGTGGTGTATGCATCTTACAACGGATATACTGTTCCATTCAGTGTATTATAACAGTGAAAGAGATAACAAATCACTTAGCGTCAGTGCTTACAATAAGTTGGGAACTATGGCTTCCCACGGTTGTATAAGAATGACGGCGGGAGATTGTAAGTGGATATACGATAACTGTAAGGTTGGTACAAAGGTTTATATATATAATAACAAAAAGAATCCGGGACCTTTTGACAAACCTAAAGCTGCTAAACTTAATGCTGATCATACCTGGGATCCTACAGACCCTGCATTTAAGTAATAGTTACTGAAAGTTGCTGCATGATTTTGAAGCTGTTTCGAAATCATGCAGTTTGTGTTTTAAAGAGGATTTTTGCGATATTCTCATTATATCAGTATATCTGAAGATTGGATAATATTATGAATTCTAATAGTTTAACTGAAGGTAAAATTACAAAATCAATAATTCTTTTTGCAATACCACTATTTATAGGCAATGTATTTCAACAGTTCTATAATGTGGCAGACACAGCAATAATCGGACATGTTCTTGGTGACCATGCTCTTGCTGCTATCGGGGCTTCGGCATCTTTATACAGCCTTGTAATAGGCTTTGCGCATGGGATAACCAATGGTTTTGCGGTAATAATCGCCAGATATTTTGGGGCAAAGGATGAGAAGGGACTTAGAAGAACAGTTGCATGGACCTATGCGTTATCTACAATCGTGGCAGTTACTTTGACAATACTTAGCCTGGTATTTCTCCATCCCATACTTGTTGCTCTTAAAACCCCGGAGGATATAATCGGTGAGACACAGATGTATCTTCGTATAGTTTTGGGTGGTGCAATTGTAACATGCTTTTACAACATGTTTGCTGCCATGATGCGTGCAATCGGTAACAGCCGCACCCCTCTGTATTTTCTTATTCTTGCATCTGCCATCAATGTGGCGCTGGACATTCTTTTTGTCAAGTATCTGAATATGGGTATAAATGGTGCCGCAATAGCCACTGTGATAGCACAGGTCATATCAGTGGTGCTGTGTGTAGTATGTATCTGTAAAAAATACAGAGTGCTGGTATTATCTTTCAATGAGCTTAAGTGGGATAAAGAACTGATAACGGAATTATCTTCACTCGGAATGTCGATGGGGCTGATGATCGTTGTGGTATCAATAGGCTCCGTAGCACTTCAAAGTGCGGTTAATTCATTGGGAAGCGATATAATAGCTGCTCATATAACCGCAAGAAAAGTAGATGAGATTTTCATGCTTCCGTTAAGTTCCATCAGTATTGCTGCATCTACTTTTGCAAGTCAGAACTTAGGAGCAGGCAAGACCGACAGGATTAAGAAGGGAATACTTAGATGTATAATGATAGATTGGGTATGGAGTTTGTTCGCTGCATTTGTCGTGTTCCTGTTCGGGAGACAGCTCATTTACCTTATTAGTGGTACGGGTAATTCTTTTGTTATGGATACTGCCAATCAATATATCAGGATTAACATTTCCTTTTTCATGATACTGAGTGTATTGCTGGTGCTTCGAAGCTCCCTGCAGGGATTATCGAGAAAGCTTGTCCCTATTATGGGAAGCGTGGTAGAGCTTATCTTCAAATTCGGTGCTGTGGGGATAATCACACGAAAACTCGGATATTTTGGTGTGTGTATTCTCGAACCTGTAATATGGTGTGTCTGTGCTCTGATGGTGCTATGGGACTATATGCGTTATATGAAAAGCATTAATGATAATGCCAAAATTACCGATTGATAATCATAAATTATTCGATATATAAGAAACTTTCTTCATTGTCGTATATAAGTACTGCAAAAATACAATATAATGATACATTTTGTACATTTGAAAAAATAATAACACATTATCTTGTATATCTTCGATAAAGGTGGTATAATTCCTCTGTATATGTTTTGTTTTGTTTGATTATGCATTAGGAGGAAACTGAATTGTTCGATTATTTTGGTAATGGTCTTGAGACATCAAAGAATACTCTTCGCACATTCATAATTACACTGTGTATTTTTACTGTATTGCTCTTTTTGAATTTCTATATTTTGTTTCGCAGTACTAAGAAGAATATAATTGAATCGGGTCAGCATGCTGTTGCAGAAGTTGCTGACGAGATCAATAATTTTCTGATCAAGAGCGTTGATGCGGTTAAGTTTACAGCATACAAAACAGACAACATGATTCTTGAGGGTGAATCGAATGAGAAGATTCAGAAATACTTCGTTGAACAGACCGGCGTCTGCAGAATAGAGTTTGACAATGACAGTACAGGTGTTTACGGTGTGGTAAATGGTGAATACCTTGATGGAGATAACTGGGTTCCGGGAGCTGATTACGTTCCGGAAGAGAGACAGTGGTATATCGATGCAGCAGCTGCAAAGGGTGAGATTGCTCTGGTTTCACCTTATCTTGATCAACAGACAGGCAACATGGTCATGTCTATCAGTAGAATGCTTAACGATAACAAGAGCGTTGTATCCATAGATGTAGGACTTGATGATCTCCAGAACCTTATGGTGGAGCAGGTGGAAAACGGAAGCGGTGACTATGCACTGGTATTAGATAGTAAAGGTGTTGTGGTAGCGCACTCATCCCCATCCAAGAGAGGTTTGTCCTACCTTAACGATTCCGGCACTCTGGGTAATCTGGTAGCTGAAAAGGTCATTGTTTCGGGAGAGAAGAACTTTGAGGTACAGTATAACGGAATGAAATACGTTGTGTTTGCTTCTACTATCGGTAGTGACTGGTATGCTGTTTCGGTACTTAATGAGAACGCATTATATGGTCCGCTGAAGATCATTTACTTCCTGTTCTTCTTTGTACTGCTGATATTCTTAGGGATTATCACAGTATTCTTTACAAAACTTAACAGGAGGAGAGACGAGACGGAACATCTCAATATCCAGTTAAAGTCTATCTCCGGAATATATAAGACGGCACATCTGCTGGATCTCAATATCGATACCTTTGAGGAGATAATCAGTAATGAGCAGATCAGAAGTCTGTTGAAAAACGGACATGAACACGCAATGGATACCTTAAAACTTATAATGGATATGCGTACAGCAGACCTTTCTAAGAGGAATGTGGCACAGTTTCTGGATTTCTCAACATTGGATAAACGTCTTGAGAATGTTAAGACAATAGCAATTGAGTTTTTGAATGTAGACAATCAGTGGTGTCGTGGACGATTCATAACAGTGGATAAGAACGATGACGGAACTATTCACAGAGTATTGTGGATGGTTGAGGTCATAGATGAGGAGAAGCGCCAGCGTGACAATCTGCAGATGTTGTCAGAGACAGACCGAATGACCGGAATTCTTAACCGTGGCGGTGGTGAAGCGAAGATCAGAGAGATGCTTGACAGCGGAAGAACAGGAATGTTCTGTCTTATGGATGCTGATAAGTTCAAGTCTATCAATGATAATTACGGTCATGGCGTTGGTGATAAGGTGCTTATCGAGATTGCTAATTGTCTCAAGAAATCTTTCAGAGATAATGATATTGTGTTAAGGCTTGGTGGAGATGAGTTTGCAGCGTATGCGCCTACGGTACTTAATGAGACGGTGGGACAACAGATCATCGACAGATTTTTTGATAATATTAACCTGATTAAGATTCCGGAACTTAAGGACCGCAAGATATGCATAAGCATGGGCGTTGCCTTCTATAAGCCGGGAGATGATTATTCCTTTGATGAGCTCTACAAACGCGCCGATCATGGAACCTACATAAGTAAGAAGCATGAAGGTAACTATGTGACCTTTGAAGGGACTGAAAGTTAAGAAATGACTCAAAATGTTATCGAAATGTTAGGTAGGGTTGTTCCGGAAAACAGTATTCAATTTATATATTTTTAAGCGCTTGCAGAAATGTAGGCGCTTTTTCCAAGTATGTATCATTTTTTGCAGATGCTACATTCCCCATACTTGACAAAACCTTACTGTATAGGTAAAATGTTGAAGTTAAGGTATTTTAACAGGATTAGTTTGATAACAATAAGTGAATAATAACAAATAGTTAATTATAAGGAGGACCTGAAAATGGCAACATCGTATAATCACAGGCTGATTGAGGGAAAGTGGAAAGAAAAATGGGAAAAGAATCCTGTCAATGTGGATGACGGCAAAAAGGAGAAGTATTACTGTCTTGATATGTTCCCATATCCGTCAGGTAACGGACTTCATGTGGGGCACTGGAGAGGCTATGTAATCTCTGATGTCTGGAGTCGTTACAAACTTATGCAGGGATATTACCTCATTCACCCTATGGGCTGGGATGCATTTGGTCTTCCTGCTGAGAATTATGCGATTAAGCATGGAATTCATCCATCTATCTCTACGGCTGAGAATGTTGCTAATATCAAGAAGCAGATCAATGAGATTGCTGCTATATATGACTGGGACAGAGAGGTTAATACCACAGATCCCAATTATTATAAGTGGACACAATGGATATTTGTCAAGATGTTCGAGAAAGGACTCGCATATGAGAAGGAGATGCCCATCAATTGGTGTCCTTCTTGTAAGACCGGTCTTGCAAATGAAGAGGTTGTTGACGGTAAATGCGAGCGCTGCCACAGCGAGGTTACAAAGAAGAATCTCCGCCAGTGGATGTTGAAGATTACAGCTTATGCAGAGAGACTTCTTGCTGATCTTGATAAGCTTGACTGGCCTGAGAAGGTTAAGAAGATGCAGACAGACTGGATAGGTAAGTCTTACGGTGCAGAGGTTAATTTCAAGATTGACGGAAGAAATGATGAGATTACCGTATATACCACAAGACCGGATACTCTATATGGGGCAACATTTATGGTACTTGCTCCTGAACATAAGTTAGCAGCAGAGCTTGCTACGGAAGAGACAAAGGTAGCAGTTGACAAATATATCTATGATGCGTCAATGAAGTCTAATGTGGATCGTATGCAGGATAAGGAAAAGACCGGTGTGTTCACAGGTTCTTATGCTATCAATCCGTTAAATGGTGCAAAGGTGCCTATCTGGTTATCTGACTATGTACTTGCAGATTACGGTACGGGAGCAATCATGTGTGTTCCTGCTCATGATGACAGAGACTTTGCATTTGCCAAGAAGTTCGATCTTCCTATTATTCAGGTAATTGCCGAGGATGGTAAAGAAATCGAGAATATGGAAGAGGCTTATACAGATGCCAAGGGAACAATGATCAATTCCGGAGAGTGGAACGGAAGAGAGTCGGCAGACTTAAAGCGTGAAGCTCCTGAAATGATAGAAAAGATGGGATATGGTAAGAAGACGGTTAATTATAAGCTCCGTGACTGGGTATTCTCACGTCAGAGATACTGGGGTGAGCCTATTCCTATCATTCACTGTCCTGATTGTGGTGCGGTAGCAGTACCGGAGGATCAGCTTCCTGTATTACTGCCTGATGTGGAGAAATACGAGCCCACAGGAACAGGTGAGTCACCGCTTGCAGCAATTGATTCATGGGTCAACACCACATGTCCTAAGTGTGGCAAGCCGGCTAAACGTGAGACTAACACAATGCCTCAGTGGGCCGGATCTTCATGGTATTTCCTGCGCTATGTAGATAACAAAAATGATAAGGCATTAGTAGATAAAGAAAAAGCTGACAAATACCTTCCGGTTGATATGTACATCGGTGGTGTTGAGCATGCGGTACTGCATTTGCTCTATTCACGTTTCTACACCAAGTTCTTATATGATATCGGAGTAGTTGATTTTGACGAGCCTTTCAAGAAGTTGTTCAATCAGGGTATGATATGCGGTCGTGACAAAGAGACGGGAGCAGCTACTAAGATGAGCAAGTCCCTTGGCAATATAGTATCTCCTGATGATATGGTAAGAGATTACGGTTGTGATGCCCTTAGACTTTATGAGCTCTTTATCGGACCACCTGAGCTTGATTCAATCTGGGATGACAGAGGAATTGACGGAGTATATCGTTTCCTTGCCAGATTCTATACAATGGTAATGAACAATATTGAGAAAAATGCACCTGAGACGGAAGAACTTGTTAAACTTCGTAATAAGCTCACTCATGTTATTACAACACGTCTTGAGAGTTTTTCGCTCAATACGGTTATCTCAGGTTTCATGGAGTATAACAACAAATTTGTAGACCTTACCAAGACAACAGGTGTCGATCATGAGACATTAAAGACGATGGTAAGACTTATAGCTCCGTTTGCGCCTCATGTTGGTGAGGAATTGTGGGAGCAGCTTGGAGAAAATGGTTCTGTATTTGCAGCAGGATGGCCCTCATACGACAAAGAGGCTATCAAGGATAACACCATTACAATACCTGTTCAGATCAACGGTAAGACCAAGGCTACCATTGATATCGCAGCAGATGAGGATAAGGATTCAGTGCTTGCTAAAGGTAAGGAAGCCCTTGCGGACAAACTAGATGGGCTTAATGTAATTAAAGAAATCTATGTTCCGAAGAAGATTGTGAATATAGTGGCGAAATAAAATTAATGTTTACCTTAGTAAGTAGTGGTCGAAACTCTTATATATTGTTGACGCTTAACGTTTGGCTTATAAGTGTGTGTCAGTGTGGTATATGGTATAAAGTTTTATTTGTAGGACTGTTTGTCCGAAAAAAGAGTTTCTAAGTATCCCTCAACTGTATATATGCGTCCGCGGCACGTCTCAAAGTCGACCTCCTGTCTCCATTGAGACTGACGGACATCCATGTCCGTCATCCGCTATGTAATCTAAGGGATACTAAGAAACTCTAATTTTCTCCCAAATGTCATACAAATATAAACTATATACCATACACCACTTACTACTCATATCAGCCAAACCGTTAAGCGGGATATACTGTAGCGAGAGTTTCGAATCTACTTGCAAAAATAATTATAGTAATTTCTTATATCAACGAACAGCATTTAGCAAGGTCGGATATGTCAAGAGTCGTATGACATTTGGTAGGAGATTAGACCTTCTTGGTGTACCGTAAGTAATATAGCGATGAGCACCATGGATGGTGCGAAAGGCGAGAAGCGGCATGGATGCCGCATGGAAGCCGTTCGCGGACGTTTTAATAATCTTACCGGTACACCTAGAAGGTCTTATCTCCGGACAAACAGTCAAACGCACTCTGACATATCGACTTGCTATATGCGTCCGTCATACAAGACATATAAACAATAATTT
>JAFUGT010000003.1 GCA_017469275.1 Lachnospiraceae bacterium | reverse complement strand
GGAATCGGTGTTATATGTGACTGGGTACCAAGTCAGTTTCCGATGAATGAAAGCGGACTTGCCAGATTTGATGGGGAGGCTTTATATGAGCCTGCAGACAAGAGAAGAAGTGAGAATCCGAGATGGGGAACTTATATATTCGATTACGGAAGAAATGAGGTTAGAAATTACCTTATCTCCAATGCTATATATTGGGTTTCAAAGTATCATTTAGACGGACTTAGAATTGACAGTGTGGCGTCAATGTTATATCTGGATTACGGACGTTCTTATGGTAATTGGATTCCCAATGAATTTGGCGGCAATGAGAATCTTGACGCAATTAAGTTTCTCAAAGAGCTTAACACGATTATTAAAGAGAGATTTCCGTATTGTAAGATGATAGTTGAAGAGGAGTCTGGTTGGCCTATGCTTACGGATGATGTGAGTGAAGGCGGAATGGGCTTTGATTATCAGTGGAATATGTCGTGGATGAACAATCTGCTTTCTTATATGGCGCTTGATCCTCTTTATAGAAAATATGAGCATAAGAAATTGATAGACAGTTTGGGTACAGCCTATGATGAGAATTATATTCTTGAATTTTCTCATAATGAGGTAATGGGCGGCAAAGGCTCTATTGTAGATCAGATGCCGGGAGGATATGAAGAGAAGTTCTCTAATTTACGACTGTTATATGGATGTATGCTTACGCATCCCGGAAAGAAGCTGCTTGCCATGGGACAGGAATTTGCTCAATTTAAAGAGTTGGCAGCTACCGGTGAGTTAGAATGGGATCTTCTTGATTTCGATGCGCATACAATTCTCAGAAATTATGTAAAAGCCTTGAATCATTTCTATAAGAAAGAGCCTGCGCTTTATCTTTTGGACAATAATGCAGACGGCTTTGAATGGATCAATAATACAGCTGCTAATGAGAGTATTGTTTCATTCTTAAGGAAGACTAACAGGAAAGAGGATACACTTATTATTGTTTGTAACTTTACACCGATTCCTTATAAGGATTATAAGATTGGTGTTCCTTATGTAGGCAATTATAAGGAGATTTTCTCCAGTGAATTGTTAGAATTCGGTGGGGATGGAAGCGTTAATCCATATGTTAGGTCAAGTAAGCGTTCTACCTGTGATGGTCGAAGAAATTCAGTGGTTATCTCACTTGCGCCTTTGTCGATGAGCATATTCAAGTTGACTACGGAGGAAGCGGTTCCTTACGAGAAGGAGAAGGAAGGCAGCAAAGATAAAAAGGTAGTCAAGAAGACTACTTCTAAGGGTAGTGTGACTAAGAAAACTAATACGCCTAAGACGACTGTTAAGAGTGGTGTGGCAAAGAAAGCTGATTCTACTAAAAAGCCTGCAAAGAGCAGTGCGGCAAAGAAAGCTGATTCTGTTAAAAAGCCCGCAAAGAGCAGCGTGGCAAAGAAATCTACTAAAAAACCAGTTGATAGTAAGTCGGATGCAAAGTAGTCTGCAGGGTTATATCAATGAGAAGTAGAAAAATGCAGGATAATTGAACTGTGAAAAGTTGGCAAGACAATTGATAAATGAACGGGTTATAGGGGTTGTTACTTATATGATATGTGACACCCCTTTTTTCCGTAATTACTTGTTTTTTTCTTAATTGATAGTATAATTATGTTTTAGTACTCCATAAATTATCGACATATTTACTTGTATGATTGTAACATTAATTAATTATTCTGTGTGTCGGTTCGTGAAAGGATGATTATTATGCTTATAGGAAAAACCATTATTTCTGCCGAAGAGACTGCTGCTAATGTGGAGCAGTCTGTGGATATATTGAAACAGATGATGGATGATTTTATAAAGTGGTTCATTGATAAATCCGGAAGTGTGATTTCGGCATTAATCTTTATTTTTATAGGTATTAAGGTCATAG
Organism: Lachnospiraceae bacterium; assembly: GCA_017469275.1. Taxonomy (GTDB): domain Bacteria; phylum Bacillota; class Clostridia; order Lachnospirales; family Lachnospiraceae; genus CAG-590. Next base: position 3,560 of record JAFUGT010000003.1, on the reverse strand, counting down.
GACTGGTAGTCAAACTTGCAGGGCGCGGTTTTGACAGATCTAAGGTAGACAGTTCAGTGGCGGGATTTCTGCTTTCGGTGATTAGAATCGTCGGATATATTTTGGTATTTATAACCGCAGCAACTATTGTGGGCTTTGAAGTTACAAGTTTTGTTGCGATACTTGGTACTGCTTCCATGGCGATAGGTCTTGCACTTCAGGGAGCGCTTTCAAATCTTGCCGGTGGTGTTTTGATATTGTTGCTAAAGCCATTTAAGGTTGGAGACTATATAGTTGTCAATAACGGTAATGAAGGTAATGTATCTGCAATTGATATTTTTTATACAAAGCTTCTTACTCATGATAATAAGCTTGTGGTGATTCCCAACGGAACATTGACTAATACCACACTTGTTAACGTTACTAATGAGACAAAGAGAAAACTTGAAGTTATTATATCAGTTGCTTACAATACAGACATTAGGAAAATGAAAGGGGTTGTTAATGAGGTTTTGTCCGGTGAGGACAGAATCCTTGATAGAGAACCGATAGATATATTCATTTCCTCATTTGATGACAGCGGAATGACCATTGCAATCAGGGCATGGTGTGCCACTTCTGATTATTGGAGTACCCTGTGGGATCTGAGGGAGAATATTAAGGTGGCATTTGACGCAAACGGAATTGAGATTCCATATAACAGACTTGAAGTTGAGATGCGATAAACATTAATTAATTATATTAGGAAAGAAGGATAAGAATTATGAAGAGTAAAGATTTTGGATTAACAAAAGAAGATATAATGGAGATTTCAGATAAGTATCTGCTTGATATCGGATATCATTTTCCGATAGTTGTGGAGGAAGCTAAGGGATGCTACGTAAAGGATACTAACGGAGATGAGTATCTTGATTTTTATGCAGGTATAGCAGTTAATTCATTGGGAAACTGCAATGAAAAGATTGTGGATGCAATAAAGGAGCAGGCTGAACAGGTTATGCATGTAAGCCTTTATCCATATAATGTGCCACAGGCAATGCTTGCAAAGCTTATATGTGAGACAACAGGATTTGACAGAGTATTCTTCCAGAATTCAGGTACGGAAGCCAACGAGGCAATGATTAAGATGGCTCGAAAGTATGGAGTAGAGAATTTTGGCCCTGAGCACTATGAGATTGTTACCGCTAAGAAGAGTTTTCATGGTCGTACATATGCATCACTTACAGCTACAGGTCAGCCTGACACAGCTATTCAGGCAGGTTTCTTCCCGAATCTTCCCGGATTTAAGTATGCGGAGTTTAATAACCTGGATAGCTTTAAGGATGCGATAACAGATAATACAGTAGCAATCATGGTTGAACCTGTTCAGGGAGAGGGCGGTGTGTATCCGGCTACAAAGGAGTTCTTACAGGGACTTCGGGAGCTTTGTGACGAAAAGGGTATTTTACTATTGTTTGATGAAGTACAGACCGGATGGTATCGTTGTGGAGATGCTATGGCTTGGATGTACTATGATGTTAAGCCGGATGCATTTACGATGGCTAAGGCTTTAGGCGGCGGTCTTCCGTTAGGCGGAGTAGTTCTTACCGAAAAATGTGCTAAAGCACTCAATCCGGGTTCTCATGGTTGTACATTTTCAGGTAATCCTGTATGCTGTGCAGCAGGTTATACTGCAATAACTGAGATGCAGGAACAAAAATGCGGAGAGAATTCCCTTAAGATGGGAGAATATTTCAAAGAGCAGTTAAAGACACTTCCGGATGTAAAAGAAGTTCGGGGACTTGGTTTGTTGGTTGGAGTTGAGTTTAACAATGTGGATGCGGTTGCGGTTAAGGTCAAAGCTATGGAGAACAAACTTCTTGTAACCGCTACATCTAACCGGATAGTTCGTATGGTTCCGCCACTTATCATTACCAAAGAGGATTGTGATAAGGCGGTTGCTATACTTAAGAAGAGTGTTGAGGAAGTAATGGGTTAGTTTGACGAAAACACAAGGTGACTCAGACGATGTAAATATATAAAATAATCGTGGGACAATTCAAGGGAGCTTTAATAAAATGGCAAAGGATATGATTCGTAACAATATATTAGAGGCGGTAGGTCAGACTCCAATAATTCGACTTAATAAAATGCCAAAACCGGGAAGTGCTGAAATACTTGTTAAAATGGAAGGATTAAATGTGGGAGGTTCCATTAAGACAAGAACGGCGCTTAACATGATAGAACAGGCAGAACGTGAAGGTCTTATTGATAAGGACAGTATTATCGTTGAACCTACCAGTGGTAATCAGGGAATAGGACTTGCATTAGTCGGAGCGGTTAAGGGATATCGGACGATAATAATTATGCCTGATTCGGTTAGCGAGGAAAGAAGAAAACTTGTAAGGCATTATGGCGCAGAAGTGAGAATTATTCATGATGCGGGAGATATCGGTGCATGTATTGAGGAATGTCTTAATACTGCACTGAGAATGAAGGAAAAGAATCCTAAGGTATTTGTTCCACAGCAGTTTGAGAATAAGAATAATACGATGGCGCATAAGAAGCATACAGGTTTAGAGATCATGGCGCAGGTGGCAAAACCTATCCATGGTTTCTGTTCGGGAATAGGAACAGGTGGAACGATAACAGGAATTGGTGAAGTGTTGAAAGCACAGTATCCCGATATTGAGATTTGGGCGGTTGAACCGGAAAATGCAGCTATTCTTGCAGGCGGAACGATAGGTACTCATATGCAGATGGGAATTGGTGACGGCATAATCCCCGACATTTTGAATCAGGATATCTATGATGATATATATGTTGTAACTGATGAAGAGGCCATTGATACGGCGAAACGTCTTGCCAGAGAAGAAGGTCTTATGTGCGGAATTTCCAGTGGCACCAACGTTGCGGCGGCGCTTAAACTTGCAGAGAAGTTAGGCGAGGGTAAGACGGTAGTCACAGTACTTCCGGATACTGCAGAACGGTATTTTTCAACTCCGTTATTTGGTGAATAATAAGTTCGTGATTTGATGAAAAGATATTAGAAGCTTCTTAAATGAGAAAACATTTGATGTATGATAAAGACGATAAATATAAAGTGATATATATGTAAGTAATCTTAAACTTGAAAAAGCATGTAAAAATAAAATGAGAAAGAGTAAAATCGGGAGGATAGAATTATGGCACAATTATGGGGCGGAAGATTTACAAAGGAGACAGATCAGTTGGTATATAATTTCAATGCTTCGATCTCCTTTGATCAGAAGTTTTATAAAGAGGATATCGAGGGCAGTATGGCACATGTGAAAATGCTTGCTGCAACTAATGTTTTGACTGATGAGGAACGGGATAAGATACTTGATGGTCTTACCGGAATTCTTAATGATGTGGAAAGTGGAAAGTTAGAAATTACTTCTGAATACGAGGATATTCACAGTTTTGTTGAGGCCAATCTTATAGACAGAATTGGAGATGCGGGAAAAAAGCTTCACACCGGTCGTTCAAGAAATGATCAGGTAGCTTTGGATATGCGTTTATATACAAGAAAAGAACTTGTGAATTTGAGGGAGCTTGTGAAGGAGCTGATGGTGGTGCTT
>JAFUGT010000021.1 GCA_017469275.1 Lachnospiraceae bacterium | reverse complement strand
GGAACAATAAGTACACCTATAAGCATCAGGGTTCCCTGGATAAAATCAGTTGTACATACTGCCATGAATCCACCTAAAAATGTATATATAAGTATTACAAGCGCGCCTATAGTAAGAGCAATTTTGTAGTCCATGCCAAATACGGAAGCAAACAACTTTCCACCTGCAGTAAGTGAAGACGCAGTATAGACAAGGAAAAAGATAATGATAACTATTGATGAAATAATCAGCAAAATTCTCTTCTTATCATGAAATCTGTTCTCTAAATACATTGGCAGGGTAAGGGAGTTATTAGCCACAATAGTATATCTTCTTAGTCTTGAAGAAACAAACAGCCAGTTACAAACTGTACCTATGAACAGCCCCACTGCTATCCACGCCTGTCCTGTACCGAAAGCATACACACTTCCCGGAAGTCCCATAAGAAGCCATCCACTCATGTCGGAAGCCTGAGCCGATAATGCTGCCACCCATCCGTTAAGATTACGTCCTCCAAGGAAGAAATCCTCGGAATTTTTGGTCTGACCTGCATATTTTGCGCCTATGACGATCATTAATAACATATAGGCACCAAATGCAATCAAAACCCAAACAATTGAATTAACCATTTCTTTATTCTCCTTATAATAATGAGTAAATGATAACCGCTAAAAATTCTACATTATGAAAACCATGAGCAATTATCTGATTGATATAACAATCCGATTTATAATACCATAATGTTTCATAAAATGCAAAAAAATATCATTTAATAAAAATGTTATAAAAAAAGAACGCAAAATGTGTGAAAAATTGTAGTGACAAAAAGAGTAAAACACCTTATAATTATGACGTTGTTTGAGTAAAAGCATTACATTAGCTAATAACATATATTTACGGAGGATATGTATAATCATGGACATTATGTCGATTTTACAATTGCTTGGAGGAGTTGGTCTGTTTTTATACGGAATGAGTCTTATGGGTTCATCTCTTGAAAAATTAGCCGGCTCAGGACTTGAAAGAATTCTCGAGAAATTAACCACAGGAAAAAATAAAGCCACTGGCTATATTAAAGGATGGGGCCTTGGAGCAGGTGTAGCAGCTATTTTCCAAAGTTCCGCTGCAACAACTATAATGCTTATTGGTTTTGTCAATGCAGGAATCATGAAAGTCGCCCAGGCAATGCCTGTTATCATGGGAGCTAATGTAGGTAGTACCGCCACTGCCCAGATTTTACGACTTGGTGACCTTGGTTCGGATAATATATTTGTTCAACTTATCAAACCGACTTCTTTCGCTCCAATATTAGTTGGAATCGGGGCTTTTATCTTCCTGTTTTCCAAGAAAAAACAGGCTAAGAATGTGTCCGGAATACTTGTCGGTCTAGGTGTTCTCTTCTACGGTATGACAACTATGGAGTCCGTCTTTGCTCCACTTAGGGATTCAGCGGCATTTCAGAAAGCTTTTGTATCATTTAACAATCCTCTTATTGGCATATTGGTGGGACTTATAATTACTGCTATAATACAGAGTTCAAATGCCTCTATCGGTATCCTTCAGGCCTTGTCTGCAACCGGCAGCGTAACTTATATTTCGGCTTTTCCCATAATAATCGGTGTCAATCTTGGTAAATGTATGACGACCATATTAGGAGGTATTGGCGGCAATAAGAAATCAAAACGTCTCGTTCTGGGTTATATACTATTCAATCTGTTTGGCGCCATCATGTTCTGCGTTATCATTTATTCAATATATTATAGTGTAGGTATCGGATTTTTTGGCAATACCATCAATCGAAGCGGTATCGCTAATATTCACTTCCTGTTTAATTTCCTGACAAGTATCTTTCTTCTACCTTTTTCTCAGAAGCTAAGTAATCTTACCGCTAAAATAATCGGCGAAGAAGATGTGTCCAAATCAGACAAAGAACTTGCAACTCTTGATGAAATGCTGTTAAATACGCCTACAATTGCCCTTGAGCAGTGCAAAAATATTATATCATCCATGGCAGATGCAATATATGAAAACTATCACCTTTCAACCGGATTAATATATAATTACGATCCTGATAAATTCGTTGCACTGGAGGAAAATGAGAGTTTTATTGACAGATGTGAAAGTGCACTATCCTCTTACATTGTCAAAATCAATTCCAAACGTCTTTCTAAAGATGACAGACTAGTAGTAGCAGAGATATTGAATTCTTTGAGTGACTTTGAGCGCATGGGGGATCACTGTATGAACATATACTTTGTTGCTCAGGATAAAAATGAACAGAATATTCACTTCTCTCCTGCCGGACATTTTGAAGTGGATACTATAATAAATGCTGTTGATAATATAATGAAGACAACCTTTGAAAGTTTTAAAAATGACAATTCTTCAACTGCACTCAGAATCGAACCTATGGCAGAAGCAATAGACCGTTTAAAAGAGATTATCAAAGCTCATCATGTTGAGAGATTGCAGACCGGTGACTGCGGGATTGCCGGTGGTATATCATTAGTTGATCTGGTTACAAGTTTTGAACGTATTGCTTCACATTGCGCCAACATTTCACTTCATATTGTTAAGCGTGTTGATAATAATAAGGGCTTTGATGAGATGCACGGACATACCAATGATAGCCACAGTGAAGAATACAAGGCTCTCTACCACTATTATGAAACACTGTATGTAACACCTGTTATCAATGAAAAACAGGCATTACAGACCGACAACCTAAAATCCGAAGAAAAGAAGCCGGACAGCAAGAAATCCGACGACAAGAAACCGGATAACAAGAAATCCGACGACAAGAAACCGGACAACAAGAAATCCGACGACAAAAAACCGGACAACAAAAAGTCCGGCGATAAGAAACAGATAGATAAAAAAATCAAGGATAAGAAAACTGACGATAAATCGGGAAAGAATAAATAATTCAATCCCTACTCTCAATCACCAAAGCTGTCCCCTTTCCAATATGGATACGGGCAGCTTTTTCAATTATCTCGTTACTAACGGTAAGACATGGTCCCTGCTCTATTTTCGCACTATTCAAGGGATACTCCACACCTTCAAGTGTTACATCCTCAATAATTTCAGATACAGGTATTATTGATACATATTTTCCCCACTGATTATTTCTCTCGACAATGTAGTCACTATCCCCATAATCTACCGAAAGAAGATGTATTCTATTATTAGCGTCCACTATCACACTCTTCATACCATTCTTAGCTGAATAGATAAGAAGACCTATATTTGCAAAAACGTGATCAAGTCTTGAACCGGTTGCACCAATCAGTGTAACTGCCGAAGCACCCTGTTTCTTTGCATAGTGCAGAGCCAGTTCAGTATCAGTATAATCTTTCTTTGCCGGATATCTGACCACTTTGGAGGGTTCACCGTAAGCACCATCTATCGCTTCATATTTTGCAAGTATATCTCTGTCAACAGTGTCAAAATCTCCCAGTATCAAATCGGGATTCAACCCCAGTTGAGCAACATATTCAAGACCTTTATCAACAGCAAAGACCTTATCATATGATAAGGTCTTAATATATTCTTTGAAAAAATTGATATCGACATATCCGCCTGTTACTATCAGTATATGCATTGTCATCTATTCTCCATTTACATCAATACTAATTCATTATCTCAAGAAACTTCGATACGTTAAAAGCTTTATCGCCCTTAAATACTGCTGAACCAGCAACTATAACATTGGCTCCGGCTTCGCATATCCTGCCAACATTATCCTGCATGATTCCACCATCAACCTCAATAAACAACTCTTTCCTGCCGGCTTCCTCCGCTCTTCTTCTGACTCTTTTAAGTTTATCGATTGTTCCCTCAATGAATTTCTGCCCTCCAAAACCCGGATATACACTCATTACAAGTATCATATCGACATCATTAATATAATCATCGATCACAGATACATCCGTATCAGGACTAATGGCAAGACCGGCTTTCAAACTGTTTGAATGAATCTTTTCTAATGTTTCCTTAACATCATCACAGGCTTCATAGTGAACCGTTATCATATCTGCTCCTGCATCAGTAAATGCATCTATATATCTTATGGGTTCCTTTATCATTAAATGCACATCCAAAAATGCATCAGTGCTCTTTCTGACAGAAGAAATCACAGGAATTCCAAAGGAAATATTAGGTACAAACAATCCATCCATAACATCAAGATGTATCCACTCTACCCCTGCATCTGTTACTGCATTAATCTCATCAGCCAAAGCAGCAAAATCTGCCGCTAATATCGATGGTGCCAATATATTCATGTTCAATTCCTTTCTATACAATGAATTATTTACGGTCAAAACCATATAAACAAACGGAAATAATTAATATTTCTTTCTGTCCTTTATCTCCTCAAAAAAGAGTCTGTAATTATCATATCTTTCCTTTGACAATTCTTCTTTTGAAACCGCATCTATAACGCCGCATTCTTTTTCTCCGATATGATTACAACCGCGGAATCTGCAATTAACTTCAAACTCTTCAAAATCTTTGTAATAATCCTTAAGTTCTTCTGCCTCTATATCATATAGAGCAATATTACTAAAGCCCGGTGTATCCATAAGAAATGTATCCTCAGATATGGGAATCAACTCAGAATGTCTGGTTGTATGCTTTCCCCGCTCTATTTTACGACTAATCTCACCGGTATCCATATTGGCATGAGGGCTTAGCATATTCATTATGGATGATTTACCGACTCCTGACGGACCCGCCAATGTTGTTATCTTACCTTTAAGACAATCCTGCAACTCATCAAGTCCATCTTTCTTTTTGGTACTTGAAAAAATAACACGATATCCGGCTTTTTCATATATATTTCTATATTTGTCACATAGAGTTTCATCATCAAGATCAGACTTATTAAAACATATAATTGTCGGAACTTCCTGCCTTTTCATCATGATCAGAAACCGATCAAGCAGATTGCAGTTGGGCGAGGGCTTCATTACAGCAAATACAACCAGTGCCTGGTCGACATTGGCAACAGCCGGTCTTATAAGAGAACTTTTTCGTTCCAGAACCTCTTCAATATTACCTGTCAGCTCGTCAGCATTAATAATACGCATAACCACATCATCGCCAACTAAAGGCTTAACTTTAATATTGCGAAGTATTCCCTTTGCTCTGCATTCATATATTCGTCCACCGGAATATACGTAATAAAAGCCACCAATTCCTTTAATGATTTTTCCCGTCACAACACTATCCATAAATTACTGCTCCACAGTCTTTAATTTCGCCTGTAATGTGGATGTGAAGCTTCCTGTAATATCTGCGCCGGAATCATCCTGTACACTGTATAACAAACTTATATTATCTTTGCTGGTAAGTTCATAAGGTGCGATGCTTGAGCCGTCTAACGGAAGACTTGCCTCATCATACCAGTCATTTATTATAGGATAAGATGTATCACCAACCTTAAGTGTTACTGTAATCTTGACAAGTTTACCTTCAGGGAACTCATATCCGCTGTTGCTGATATATCCTGAGAAGGATGCCGAATAGGTAGTCTTGACCGGCTTCTTACCCTTGCTGATGGTAATATCTATCTTGGTATCTTCCTTAACCTCTGTATCTGCGGCAATACTCTGTGATATAACCTGTCCCTCTTTAACACTGTCGCTATATTCCTGAGAGACATTACCAAGCTTCAAGTGTACTGCTGAAAGCGCACTTTCAGCTTCCGTAACAGTCATCTTCTTAAGATCCGGCACCTTAGCTACTTTAACCTCTTTACCCTTACTTACTACTACACTGACAGTAGACCCTTCTGCCGCCTGGCTTCCACCCTCGGGAGACTGACTGATTATATGCTTTTCCTCAACTTCATCACTGTATTCTTCATCTTCATCCACCTTAAATCCTGCAGCTTCAAGTATGGATTTTGCTTCATCTAAAGTCTTACCCTTAACATCAGGAACAGCGCCCTTCTTCTGTCCTTTACTAATAACAAGAGTTACCTTGTCACCTTCTTTTAACTCTGTACCTGATTCTATACTCTGACTGGCTACCTTACCCTCTTCAAATTTGTCAGTATAATCCCGCTCGATAATATAATCAATTTTCATATCATCTAACTGTTTAATTGCCTCTTCCTCATCATATCCAATAAGATCAGGCATTGTATTACTTTCTTCTTCAGTCGTTGTAGCTTCAGTTGTTGTTTCAGTAGTAGCTTTCTTGTTTTTCTTGAACACTCCTGTAATCGAAATGATAGCTGCAATAATAATTATACCGATAATAACGGTTGCAACAATGGCACCTATTGTAATCATTTTCTCTACTTTTGAGTCTATTTCATCATCGTCATCATCATCTTTGTCATCAAACAGAGATTTCCCATTATCCTTCTCGTCATCATATTCAAGATCATCATCATATAAACTTGATAACGCTGCTTTCGCTTCCTCTAACTCAGCATTTTTTTGATTAACAGGAAATACCGTAGGACCTGCACTCTCTGCCGCACTCTTAATTGCATTAAGCTCATCTGTTGAAATCTGGATGGTTGGTGCATTAGTCGGAAGCATCACGCTTGAAATACCCACCTCCGCATTTGGATCCATTGCTATTTTCCTGAGGTCAGAAAGCATTGCATTGGTTGTCAGATATCTCTGCTCAGGTCTTTTCTGAGTTGCCTTTAGCACGATTCTTTCAAGACCAACCGGAATATCAGGATAGTATTCCCTAGGTGGTATTATCTCACTTTGTATATGCATAAGTGCCACCGTAACATTATTCTCACCTTCAAAAGGTACTCTTCCCGTCAACATTTCATAGAGCGTAATACCTAAGGAATAAATGTCTGAACGTTCATCGGAAAAACCTCCTCTTGCCTGTTCGGGAGAAATATAGTGAACGCTGCCCATCGCAGTTGAAGCTATCGTATTAGAAGTTGCTGCTTTAGCAATTCCAAAGTCTGTAACCTTCAAAGTTCCGTTTTTAGACACGATTATATTCTGAGGTTTGATATCTCGATGAATGGTGTGATGTTCATGTGCAACCTCAATACCGGAACAAATCTGAATAATAAAATCTAAAGCTGTGGAATAATTAAGTCTGCCGTTCTGCTGAATATACTCTTTGAGAGTTATTCCTTCCACCAACTCCATTACAATATAATAATATCCGCTTTCCTCACCTACATCAAAAACATTAACAATGTTAGGATGTGATAATCCTGCTGCGGACTGAGCCTCCATTCTGAATTTGCTCACAAAGCTCTTGTCATCCGAAAATTCAGGCTTTAACACCTTCATTGCTATATAGCGGTTAAGTACATGATCCATTGCCTTATATACAACGGACATACCACCTGATCCAATCTCTTCTGCTATCTCATAGCGATTCTGAATAATCATTCCTGGTTCAAACATATTTTCACACCTCATTTACCGTTTGTTCAACTACTACTACACCTATATTATCTTTGCCACCATAATAATTGGCTCGTTCAATCAAATCCTCGCAACATCTGTCCATATGTGGCTGTCTTTTAATTATCATTCCTATTTCGTCATCTTCAACCATGTTGGTCAATCCATCTGAACATAAAAGTATTCTCTCATGTACTTTAAGTTCAACTTCGAAAAAGTCCGGAACGGCTTCCTTTGCAGTTCCAAGCGCTCTTGTAATTATATTCTTTTCGGGATGAAATCTTACCTTATGCCTGTCTAACTGCCCTGTTCTTATCAACTCCTCCACAAGAGAGTGGTCAAGAGTTATCTGTCTTACTTCATCACCTATAATGTACAATCGGCTGTCTCCTATATTGGCAACATATAATTTGTCATCAACTATCACTGCTGCAACAAATGTTGTTCCCATCCCTCTAAGTTCTATATGATCGGCTGACATTTGAAACAGTCTGTCATTGACCTTGGATATTCCGGTCTTGATTATTGTTATGGGATTAAGATATTCACAGTCCTTAACATAATCGACAAACCATGACACTGCATGTGCAGAAGCATAATCGCCGGCCTTGTGACCTCCCATTCCGTCAGCTACGATATACAGGTTCGGGAGATTGCCGATGTTCTTATCAGAAAAGAAAACGCAGTCCTGATTCATGCTTCTGCACATTCCGATATCTGTTTTTCCATATGATATCATCGAAAACCTCCTTTACGCATATATAGTATAAACTCAATTCTAAATCATAACACACAAAACTCTAAAAAGCAAGATTATGAAACACTCTCAATATATGCTTTCCTTAACTGTCCACAGGCAGCATCTATATCTTTACCCATACTTCTTCTGACTGTAGCATTTATTCCGTTCTTTTCAAGCAATTCCTGAAATCTTGCCACACTATTTCTATCCGACCGCTTAAAGTTTCTCTCTTTAATCTGATTAACCGGAATAAGATTAACGTGGCAGGGAAAATCTTTAAGCAATTTTATAAGATTAACTGCATCTTCTTTGGAATCATTTTCACCTGAAACAAGTGAATATTCGAAGGTTATTCTTCTTCCTGTCTGTTCAAAATAATATCTACAGGCATCAAGCACTTCAGCAATACTGTACTTTTTGGCTATAGGCATCAATTCTTTTCTCTTCTCATCAACTGCTGCATGAAGAGATAATGCGAAGGTTATGGAAAAATGTTCCCCGGCGAGACGTCTGATTTCAGGGACAAGACCACAGCTTGAAACAGTTATATTTCGCTGACTTATGTTGAGACCGTTTTTATCGGATATGATTCTTATAAACCTGCATAGATTATCATAATTATCAAGCGGTTCACCCGTCCCCATAACTACTACATTAGATACTCTTTCACCCGTGTCTCTTTCAATATAATATACCTGGTCTAACATTTCAGAAGCTTTGAGATTTCTGGATAATCCAAGAAGTGTAGATGCACAGAAAGCACACCCCATCCTACAGCCTGCCTGGGAAGAGATGCATACGGAATTACCATGTTTATAAGGCATAAATACACTCTCTATCACATTGCCGTCATCTAAACAAAAAACATACTTTTTGGTTCCGTCTATTTTAGATTCTAATTTATCAGAAACTTTAACAGTTGCAAAATCTTCTGCTATATCCTGTCTGATATTCTTCGGAAGATTTGTCATCTCATCGGTATCTCTTGCAAGTTTAACATGACACCACTCATATATCTGTTTTGCCCTGAACTTCGGATAACCCTTATCCTCTATATACTTAGTAAGCTCAGGAAGTGTTAATGACTTGATATCCATCTGTCAACCTCTTTTTCGGAATTTGGCTATATAGAAACCATCGCATTTTACATAACCCGGGATTAGTGAAAGGCTAAATGGAGATTCCATATATTGATGTAATTCTTTCGGAATATATGAAGTAATATTTTCTCCCTCAAAGGGAAAATGCGCCAGAAACCATCTTGAATTGTCTTCATTCTCGGACGGATTAATTGTGCATGTACTGTATAGAAGCACTCCACCCGGCTTTACATATTCTGCTGCATTACTTAATATATTCCTCTGTAAATTAGTGAGTTCAAGAAGCTGCTGCCTTTTTATATGATACTTGACATCATTTTTCCCTGATAAAACACCCAGCCCTGAACAAGGAAGATCCGCAATCACAATATCCGCATAATTTCTTTTGGTTTCATCAGGAACCAAAGCATCATATAGAGCAGTTTTAATATTATCAAGTTTGAGGCGATTAATATTCTCATTAATTTTATCAATCTTATTCTCTGATATATCCCTTGCTTCAATTATTGCATTTTCTCCGAGTTTTTCGCCAAAATGAGTACATTTTCCGCCCGGAGCCGCACAAAGATCAAGGATTTTCAGTGGTTCATGTTCTCTTCCCTTAAGCATTTCCTCCGCACCGGAAATGTAATATAGGAGCATGGAGCTCTCATCCTGAACAAAAAATTCACCTTCATTAAACCCGGGTAATCTTCCAACATAATTAATATCCTTAAGATGTAACGCATCTACAACATATGCTCCCGGACTTACTTTAACTTCATAATCCTCTAATTTCCGGGCTAATTCATTTTTAGTTATTCTGCTCCCGTTAACTCTAATGGTAATATCTTTCTCTTCTAAAGATGCGGCGAGAACTCTACCGGTCTTTTCAATTCCAAACCATGAAATGTATCTTTCCACTATCCATGCAGGCATTGAGTATTTCACGGACAAATGTAGGAGCTGATCTTGGTCTGCGTCAGGAAATTCTATATTATCTTTACTTCTG
>JAFUGT010000002.1 GCA_017469275.1 Lachnospiraceae bacterium | reverse complement strand
GACCTTGTTTTGGAATTAAAGGTGGAGCTGCTGGAGGCGGATATGCCCAGGTGGTTCCAATGGAAGATTTAAATCTGCATTTTACCTGGGATTTCCATGCAATAACTTCAGCTAATAATCTGCTTGCGGCAATGCTTGATAACCATATTCAACAGGGCAACAGTCTTAACATCGACACAAGACAGGTTGTATGGAAGAGATGTCTGGATATGAATGACAGAGTACTCCGCAATATTGTTGTGGGTATGGGAAGCAAGATGGATGGAGTGGTCAGAGAAGACCATTTTGTAATATCCGTTGCATCTGAAATAATGGCTATTCTTTGTCTTGCCAATGATATGGAAGATCTTAAGGATAAGCTTTCTAAGATAATTGTTGCTTATACATTTGATGGCAAGCCTGTTACGGCTGCAGATCTTAAGGCGGTAGGAGCTATGGCCGCACTTCTTAAGGATGCGTTAAAACCTAATATGATTCAGACATTAGAGCATACACCGGCATTTGTTCATGGTGGTCCTTTTGCTAATATAGCTCATGGATGTAATTCGATTCGTGCAACGAAACTTGCTCTGAAACTTTCTGATATAGTGGTTACTGAAGCCGGTTTTGGCGCTGATCTCGGCGCTGAGAAGTTTCTTGATATCAAATGCAGAAAAGCCGGAATTTCACCGGATGCAATTGTTCTTGTGGCAACAATTAGAGCACTTAAGTATAATGGAGGTATTGCTAAGGCAGATCTCTCGATTGAGAATGTTGATGCGTTGAAGAAAGGTATAGTCAATCTTGAAAAACATATTGAAAATCTAAAACAGTATGGTGTGCCTGTTGTTGTTACCCTTAATCAGTTTATAACGGATTCAGAGGCGGAACTTTCTTATGTCAAGGAATTTGTGGAGTCAAAAGGCTGCGATTTTGCTCTTGCCGGGGTTTGGGAAAAGGGCGGAGAAGGTGGTCTTGCTTTGGCTTCTAAAGTCTGTGATGTATTGGAGAATAAGAAAGCAGACTTTAAGATGTTATATGATGATGATATGTCATTGAAAGATAAGATTAATACAGTTGCCACAAAGATTTACGGTGCCGATGGTGTTACCTATTCATCCGCTGCTGAAAAACAGCTTAAGACAATAACAGACCTTGGTTTTGGCAATCTCCCTGTATGTATGGCGAAGACCCAGTATTCCCTTTCTGATGATGCAACTCTTCTTGGAAGACCTGAAGGATTTAATATCAATGTGCGTGAGGTGTATGTAAGTGCCGGAGCAGGATTTGTGGTCGTAATCACAGGTTCTATAATGACCATGCCGGGGTTGCCGAAGGTTCCCGCTGCGGAAGGAATCGATGTTATTGGAGATAAGATTGTGGGATTGTTCTAAATAAGGTTGAAAGTATAGCAAGTAAAATTTTTATTATGGATTATAGCAGTGCAGCATAAGAGTATCTGAATAAAGATGATTTAGATATGAGTGAGAATAATGAGATAGATCAAAATAAAAATATATTAAATAATTGGAGGAAAACAATGGCAACACTAATTGATGGTAAGAGGATTAGCAAAGAAATCAAGGATGAATTAAAGGAAAAAGTAGCAGCATTAAAAGCACAGGGAAAAGAAATCGGTATGGCGGTAATTCAAGTGGGAAATGACCCGGCGTCCACTGTATATGTCGGCAATAAAAAGAAAGCCTGCGAATATATTGGAATCCGTTCAGAGAGCTATGAACTGCCGGAAGAAACTACGGAGTCAGAACTTATTGAGTTAATAGAGAAACTTAATAATGATGATAAGATTCATGGAATCCTTGTGCAGCTTCCGGTTCCTAAACATATTAATGAGGATAATGTTATTAAGGCGATAAGTCCTAAGAAGGATGTGGATGGTTTCCATCCCCAGAGTGTTGGAGCGCTTTCTATAGGACAGCCGGGATTTGTATCCTGTACTCCTGCCGGAATCATTCAACTTCTTAAGAGAAGTGGTATTGAAATAGAGGGAAAAGAGTGTGTTGTTATAGGAAGAAGTAATATAGTGGGTAAGCCAATGGCTTTGTTGTTACTTCGTGAAAATGGAACAGTAACCGTTACACATTCAAGAACTAAGAATCTTAAGGAAGTTTGTAAGCGTGCGGATATTCTTGTGGTTGCCATCGGAAAGCCTAAGATGATAGACGCCTCATATGTGAAAGAAGGTGCGGTTGTTATTGATGTGGGAATACACAGAAATGAGAATAACAAATTGTGCGGTGATGTGGATTTTGAAAGTGTTGAGCCTGTTGCGTCTGCTATTACTCCCGTACCCGGAGGCGTAGGACCGATGACCATAGCTATGCTAATGAACAACTGCGTTGAGGCAGCTACAATGTTTGACTGAAGAAGTTAATTTATAGAAATATATGATAAAAGATTAGCTTTATAAGGTATATATTTGGATAATTATAATTTTTACTATTTGTTGCATAGTAGATTGGAGAACCTATGACAAATATTATGTTTATATCCCTTGGATGTGATAAAAATCTCGTTGACAGTGAAGTTATGCTTGCCTTATTACAGGAAAGAGGATACAGTATTACCAATAATGAAAGTGAAGCGGATATATGTGTTATTAATTCCTGTTGCTTTATCGGAGATGCCAAGGAAGAGAGTATCGAAAATATTATAGAGATGGGAAAACTCAAGAGTATTGCAGCTCTGAAATCAGGAAACAACGATAATACACCATCTGATAACGGCAGCAGGCTTAAAGGAATTATTGTCACAGGATGTCTGGCACAGCGCTACAAAGACGAGATATTCAAAGAACTTCCTGAGGTGGATGCGGTTCTTGGTACAATGTCCATTGAATCAATTGTGGATGCTGTCGACAGTGTTCTTAAGGGTATGCAATTTGAGCATTTTGAGTCACTTGAACATTTACCCTCTATAAGAGATAAGAGAAGTATAGCCTCCGGTACATATATGGGATATCTTAAGATTGCAGAGGGATGTAATAAAAGATGCACATACTGTATAATCCCTTATGTCCGCGGTAATTATAGAAGTGTACCGATGGAAGAGGTGATTGAGCAGGCAAAGTATCTGGTGGATAACGGAATCAGGGAATTATGTCTTGTCGCTCAAGAAACTACTTTATATGGGATTGATCTATATGGAAAAAAATGCTTACCTGAATTACTCCGTGAACTATCGAAAATAGAAGAGCTTCACTGGATAAGACTTCTCTATTGTTATCCGGAGGAGATTACAGATGAATTGATAGAAGAGATAAGGACCAATCCTAAGGTTTGCCATTATATAGACATGCCGATACAGCACAGTGAAGATTCTGTGCTATCACGTATGGGACGCAAAACTACCAAATCGGAGATTACAGAGAGAATCAAAAGTATCCGGGAGAAGATTCCCGATGTAGTTCTTCGTACCACATTAATCACAGGATTTCCGGGAGAGACCGGAGAAGATCATCAGGGTGTGCTTGAATTTATCGATGAGATGGAATTTGGAAGGCTGGGAGCTTTTACATATTCCGCAGAAGAGGGTACCCCGGCGGCAGAGATGGAAGAACAGATTTCTGAGGAAATTAAGGAACAATATCGTGATGAAATTATGGAACTTCAACAGGAGATTTCCTTTGACATTAACAGAAATCAGATTGGACGGGAATTAGAAGTCATAGTGGATGGTTATCTATATGCAGATGAAATGTATGCCTGCCGTTCTTATATGGATGCTCCGGACATTGATGGCATGGTATTTGTCAAATCTGAGGAGGAACTATTGTCAGGTGATTTCATTCGTGTTAAGATAACTGATTGTAACGAATATGATCTTATAGGCGAACGTGTATAATATGCACAACAGGATATACATCATTTGAGCGTTTCGCAACCACCAAAAATAATATATGATAAGTAAATAATATATGACAGAAAGGAACAATAAAATGAGTGCTAGTAAGAATAACAACAGTGTACTTAATTTACCTAACAAATTGACAATTTTGAGAACTATATTGATTCCATTTTTTCTTGTGGCTCTATTATGTGATGAAAAATATGGGGGATTTATTCCTTACGGTAACTGGATTGCACTTGCTATATTTGCAATTGCATCCATTACAGATATGCTGGATGGCAAGATTGCAAGAAAATATAATCTTGTAACGAATTTTGGTAAATTCATGGATCCATTGGCGGATAAATTACTTGTTTCTTCTGCAATGATAGCATTTATTGAACTTGGCAGAATACCATGTTGGATAGTAATAATCATTATTGCAAGAGAGTTTATTATAAGTGGTTTCCGTCTGGTGGCAGCTGATAACGGAGTGGTTATTGCAGCCGGAATCTGGGGTAAGATAAAGACAGCGGAACAGATGGTAATGCTCTGTATTATGATAGCTGATTTCGGTTCGGTATTTCCTGATGCTGCAGATGGTATATATGCCTTTGAAAATATTTTGATTTATATTGCTCTTATTCTTACAATAGTTTCTTTGTTAGATTACCTTATTCATAATAAAAATGTATTGTCTGAAAATACAAATAAATAATTAATTAAGTAGTGGTATTTGACCTGATTATTTATATTGTTTGATATAACGGTATATATTATATGAAATTCCCGATATCAATGTTTATATTGAAATCGGGAATTATCTATATTGCTCTATATCAAACTCATTAACAGTCTTTATGACAACTCCCAAAGCTGTGTAATTTTTCATTTCAGATACAGGTATTATCTCGCCGAATTTACCTATTGGGATTAATCCTAAATCTGTATATTGTCTGATAAATATTCTTCCATTATTGTTAATATATAGAACTATATCATAAAAACGAGGATTATGATTTACAGACAAGAGCAGTATATCATTCGGATGATATATAGGCTCGTAGTATTCGGTTTGAATCAAAAGACCGAAGGTGGTGTCTCTGATAAGATTGATGGGATAACCGGAAATGTCTAATCCTTCATAGATATTTCCGTTATAATACATTCCATCCCTCATGTTACCTTTAGGAATAAATACAGGTATTACTTCTTTTCCCAGAGTTGATTTATGAAGCATACTTTTTTCTTCTAAGGATACGATAATCTCAAGGGCTTTTAAAGAACGTTTTGGTAGTTTCTTGATTCGTTTAATTAATAGAAGTACATCATGGGAATAAGTATTACGGTTAATTAATTCATCAAGAGAACATTGTAATACATCAGCTATTTTTATTAGTGTTGAAAGTTTGATATCCTGAGATTTTCCATATATTATCGATCTTAAGGTATCTTCGGATAAATCTGATAAAGAAGCCAGTGAACTCAAGGTTAGCTTCTGCTCTTTTAGTTTTTCACGTAGAGAAGAACGGAATGATTTTAGGTTCAATTACACACCCCCAATCTTAAGTTTGTAGTTTCTTATAATAGTATAATGTCTGATTCATGTAAATACAAGAAAACTCGACAAATACTTACTTTATAAAACTTATTTCGACATAAGTTAATATTTAAAGATAATTTGTAATTTAGCCATAATAATGGTATACTGAAAATTGTTTTTATGATAAGAAAAGAGGCTCAAATATGACGTGTTTGGAAGCTCAGTCCAATATCATTGCATATATCGAGAACGGACTGGATAAAGATAAGAAAATAGAGTTTTTAAAGCATGTGAGAAATTGCGATGATTGTATGGAAGAATTGGATATATATTATACAATGATTGAAGGTATGCATCAGATGGATTCTAATCTTCCGATTTCAAGAGATTTCAAAGCGGAGCTTGAAATGAGAATAGATCGGGAACTCAAACAGAACAGAAATAAGAAAAGTTTTGTACGGTCATCTGTTGTAATTGCTGTTTTGGCGATTTTGTTCTTTGCTATCGCCGGATATATTAATTTTCTGGAGATTCTATACAATGATGAGCAGACTAAGATCAAGGAACAGCAGGGAGAATACTATTACAGTGCTTATTTTGATGATTATATGTTTGAGCCTGAGGAAAAACTACTTAATATCAATGTTGAACCTGAAGTTACAACGGAGCAATCATTTTATTCAAAAATCAGAGATTATAATGCAGGAAAGAGATAAATCACTTCATCGGAGGATTACTATATGTCTAAATTATTATTGGTAGACGGTCACAGTATATTAAACAGAGCTTTTTACGGATTGCCCGATCTGACAAATTCTAAGGGCGAGCATACTAATGCGGTGCTTGGATTTATTAATATGATCTTAAAGGTAATAGAAGAGGAAAATCCTACACATATGGCTGTGGCATTTGATCTGCACGCACCTACATTTCGCCATGAAATGTTTAAGGAATATAAGGGTACTAGAAAAGGTATGCCCGAGGAGCTTAGAAGTCAGGTTCCTGTTATGAAGGAAATGCTTCAATACATGAATGTGACCATTGTCAGCAGGGAAGGATTTGAGGCTGATGATATTATCGGTACTTTATCCGTCATAGGTGAAAACAAAGGAATGGATGTTGTTATTTTGTCAGGTGACAGAGATTTGTTACAATTGGCGACAGAGCATGTTCGCGTTAAACTTCCTAAAACAAAGGGCGGAAAGACAACTGTCGAGGAATATTATGCAAAAGATGTAGAAGAATTATACGGAGTTACCCCGAAAGAGTTTATTGATATGAAAGGTCTTATGGGAGATACTTCCGATAATATACCGGGGGTTCCTGGAATTGGAGAAAAGACGGCAGGTAAAATTATTGCAGATTATCATAGTATTGAAAATGCATATGCTCATATAGATGAGATCAAACCGGCTAAAGCAATGAACAATTTAAAAGAATTTTACGATCAGGCAATAATGAGCAAGGTTTTGGCTACCATCAAGCTTGATGTACCTGTAAAAATCAATATGGATGACCTTTCCTACAGCAGCCTGTTTACCGATAAAGCTTACGAATATGTTAAAGCTCTTGAACTAAAAAGTTTACTGAAATATTTTGACGGTGCAGATAAAAAAATAGCTATATCTTTCCATATCGATTATATTAATGAACTTAATGATGTAGAGACTTATTTTCAAAGTTTAGCTAAGGTCAATTTTTTTAGTCTGGAAGTTTTCACCGAAGCTAAAGAGCTGATTGGTATAGGTGTTTCCTCTGAAGAGGGTAAGGCGTCATTTATTCCCTGTGCAATGTTTGTTACTGAAGAATTAATAGCCGAAAGACTTATTAATATTTATAACAATAACGATAATTTGATTATTGTTACAAATGATCTTAAGACAGTGCTTAAATATATTCCATTTGAGAACAAGGGCCGAATTATAGATACTTCGGTTGCGGCATATCTGCTAAATCCTTTGAAAGATACTTATTCCTATGATGATATAGCCAGAGACTATCTGGGTCTTACCATTCCTGCAAAAAAGGAATTAGTCGGTAAAGAGCATCTGAGTATTATGACCGTCAACGAGAAAAATATATCTGATTATATAACTTATAAAGTATGTATTCCTTATATTGCCTATGATAAGATCATGGATGAATTAAAAACTCATGAGATGGACTCCCTTTATAAAGATATTGAATTAAATGTTCTATATGTTCTTGACCATATGGAGAAAGAGGGGATTCGTGTCAACAGGAATTCGTTAGCGGAATACGGAGAAATGTTAGGCAAAAAAGAGTTGGAATATCAGACGAGAATATATGAGGAGGCAGGGTGTGAATTCAACATTAATTCTCCAAAACAGTTGGGAGAGATACTTTTCGATAAATTAGGACTTCCGGGCGCGAAGAAAACCAAAACCGGATATTCGACAAATGTTGATGTGCTTAATAAGTTGAAGAATGATTATCCGATAGTTTCCGATGTATTAGAGTATAGACAGGTTGCAAAGCTCAAATCCACCTATGCTGACGGTCTTTCCGCATTTATCAGTGAGGATGGGAGAATACACGGTACCTTTAATCAGACTATAACGGCAACGGGAAGAATAAGTTCCACAGAGCCTAATCTCCAGAATATTCCAATGAGAACCGAGCTTGGAAGAAGTATCAGAAAGGTATTCATACCCAAAGAGGGATATGTATTTGTTGATGCTGATTATTCCCAGATAGAACTTCGTGTTCTTGCACATATGTCCGGGGATGAGAAATTAATTGCAGCATTTAATGCCGATGAAGATATTCATGCTATTACCGCATCGCAGGTCTTCGGGGTACCAATTGAAGATGTTGATTCTCTTATGAGACGCAACGCAAAGGCGGTTAATTTTGGTATAGTATATGGGATAAGCGCTTTTGGACTTGCCGAGGATCTTAACATATCAAGAAAAGAAGCCTCTGACTATATTGACAGTTATTTTGCAACATATCCTGATGTTAAGAAGTTCATAGATGATTCCGTTGAAAATGCTAAGAAAACAGGAATGACTAAGACTATGTTCGGCAGAATAAGACAAATCCCCGAACTGTCATCATCAAATTTCATGCAGAGAAGTTTTGGAGAGCGAATCGCCATGAATTCTCCTATACAGGGAACTGCAGCAGATATAATTAAGATTGCGATGATAAAAGTATCTGACAGGTTAAAGAAAGAAAACTGTGAATCGTCATTGATTTTACAGATTCATGATGAATTGCTTATAGAGACTAAGGAGGATGAGGTTCCCTTAGTAAAAAAGATTCTTGTTGAAGAGATGATGAACGCAGCGAAACTTTCCGTACCTCTTTCGGTAGGTGCCAGTGTTGGAAAGACCTGGTATGAAGCTAAGTAATACAGACAGATAAGGTAGCGATATGAGAATAATAGGTATAACCGGCGGTATTGGCTGTGGAAAAAGTGAAGTGTTAAGATATCTTGAAAGCCTTGGAGCGTATGTAGTTGAAGCTGATAAACTGGCGCACAGGCTTATGAAAAAGGGTTCAAAGACATATAATGAGATAATTGAATACTTCGGCACTGATATATTGGGACCTGAGGGAGAAATTGACAGGCCTTTATTTGGCAAAATTGTATTTGGTGATGAGAAAGCCTTAAAGAAATTGGATTTAATAGTACATCCTGCGGTCAAGGAATATATACTTAAAGATATCAGGCTTAAGAAAAATGAAGGTAAATGCGGGTATTATGTAATAGAAGCTGCGCTTCTTATTGAAGACGGTTATAAAGAGATTTGTGATGAAATCTGGTATATATACGCTGATGAAAATACAAGACTTAACCGGCTTGTAAATGGTAGGGGAGGAAACATTTCCGCTTACAAAAAAGTCATGGAAAAACAAGCTGATGAAGCCTATTATAGAACTAATTCTGACGTTATAATCGATAATAATGGAGATTTTGAAAATACCAGAAATGAATTAAAGGTTTTGTTGAACAAAACCAATTGATGTGATATTATATTTGTATAGCATTCGCAATCCACATTTTAAATTGAATAGATACGGAGAAGATAATATGCCGACATTAACAAAATTTCCGGGTTCATTGGTATTTGGACTTGATATCGGAACAAGAAGTATTGTAGGTACAGTTGGATATAGAGAGGGGAAGCAATTCAATATTGTGGCTCAGGCTGTCAGATTTCATGATACAAGAGCCATGCTTGACGGACAGATTCACGATATAGGTAAGATAGGTGAAGAGATTATTGAAGTTAAGCAGCAATTAGAGGAACAGCTTTCGGGCAGGAAATTGAAGGATGTTTGTATTGCTGCGGCGGGGCGTGTACTTAAAACCGCAATTGGTAAAGGGCATTATGAATTCCCTGAACTGACTACAGTTAATCAGGAATATATTCATTCTATAGAGATAATGGGTGTTGAACAGGCACATGAGAAGATGGTTAAGGATAATGATACCACTGATAAATTCTTCTGTGTCGGATATTCCGTAGTCAAATACTATCTTAATGATTACATGATAGGTAATCTTGAAGGGCAGAAAGCACATAGTATAAGTGCTGATGTTCTTGCAACATTTCTTCCTGAAGAAGTGGTTGACAGTTTGTATGCCGCTGTAGAGATTGCCGGTCTTGAAGTGGCTAATCTTACATTAGAGCCTATTGCCGCGATTCAGGTCGCAATTCCGGATAATTACAGATTATTGAATATAGCACTTGTGGATGTGGGAGCAGGAACCTCCGATATTTCCATAACAAAGGATGGAAGTATTATCGGTTATGGAATGCTTCCGAAAGCAGGAGATGAACTTACCGAGACACTTATAAAAGAGTATCTTGTTGATTTTGATACTGCTGAGAAAATCAAGATGATCAACCCTTCTAAAAAATCATTGTCTTACAAAGATATTTTAAGTGTTCCGCATAAAGTATCTCCTGATGAAGTTTATAGCAAACTTGATGCAGTTTTAGAAGATTTGACGGAGCAGACAGCAAAGCGCATAATTGAGTTAAATTGTGACAAACCGGTAGCCGCTGCATTTGTAGTCGGAGGTGGAGGGAAAATCCCCGGCTATACTGACAAACTTGCCAAACATCTTGGATTACCGCCTGAAAGGGTTGGTCTTAGAGGTGAAGAGGTATTAGGATTTGCCAATATAATGGTAGACGGAGTAAAGAAAGATCCTCTGCTTGTAACACCTATCGGAATCTGTCTTAATTATTATGAACAAAAGAACAGGTTCATTTATCTCACTGTCAATGATGAAAGTGTCAAATTATATGATAATGACAAGCTGACAGTGTTCGATGCTGCAATGGCTTATGGACTTAATAATGATGACGTATTCCCCAAGCGTGGTGCTGACATCAACTATACCCTTAACGGCAAGAAAAAATTTATCAGGGGTACCACAGGAGAAGCTGCTGAAATTAAGCTAAATGGCAGTGAGGCCGGAATGAATCATTTGATCCAGTCCGGTGATAAGATTGATATAACTGTTTCTACAAAAGGAGAAGATGCTAAAGCATTATTAGGTGATATTGTGGATTTATCTGATTCCATAAAGTTTAATGTCAATGATATAGAAGTTGAATGTCCAAGATATGCTACTGTTAACGGTAAATTAGAATCCGGTTCTTATGAATTAAATGACGGTGATAATATTGATGTTCTGGGATTTTATACATTGACACAGCTTATGCAGTTCATGGATATAGAAACACCGCATGAAGTTTTTGTAAATGGTGCCCGTGCTAATGCTGATACCAGAATATATGAAAACTTTAATGTTGCCTGGATTGACCATGAAGATATGTATAAGGCTGAAAAGTTTGTTACAGAAGAGATTGCGGAAGATGATGTTGAAGATGAAGATTTTGCAGAAGATACAGATGTAGCAAATAAAACATCAAGTGATAATGTAGCTGTTGATAATAATTCGGAAATATTAGGAATAGCCGGTTTTGGCTCGGTGGTCGATACCAATTCGTCTTCTGATGGTCCTGAATCGACAGATAATAATGTTTCTTCGACAGATAACAATGTTGATTCGACTGATAAGAAAAAAACCAAAAAAGTCAAAAAGAAAAAAACATCAGAAAAGAATGAGGGCTATAAGCAGGAAGAATTGGAACTTGATTCAAAGCCCGCACCAAAAGCCAAAGTCCATGATATACACATAACGGTCAATAATAAGCCTATCACACTTAGTGGTAAGTCTGATTATGTATTTATCGATATTTTTGATAAATATGAATTTGACCTTAAGAATGTAGGCGGTACAAAGCTTGTACAAAGAGTGGATGGCGTACACACTAATTATTTTGATCCAATTACAGAAGGATCTGTTATAGATATTTATTGGGAACAATAAAATTATAACTTGGAAGGGGCCGGTTATGAGTTTAGATTTAGCTGTAAAACTACAGAAAAAAGGACTGATGTTACATCGCTTAATATATGTTATTTTTGTTCTGCAAAGAGTAGCTGTGCAGATGGTATACAAATCCTTGCCATGGAAGAATACCATATTAATGATCATCTTCATTGTTTTATGCGCAGCAATGGAAGAGGTGCTTGCATTATTTTCTTCCTTCAATAATCTTTATGCATTACGAATAATCCGTTTTGTACAGTGTGCATTTAGTTCAATAATGATTATTTTTACAGAAGATAATACTGATTCCGGAACAATGGTTTTGGCACTTCTTATTATGTTTGTTGTGGATCTGGCACTGACATTTGATATAACAGACAAATCATATGCCCTGATAAGTGCCGGTGCGTTGGGAGGAATATTATTAATTGTGCTTATGATCAAGATGACAGTATATCGCGATAACGAGTGGATGTTCATGTTTTTTGCTGTTATCCTGATTGGTCTTATTCTGTTATCAGAGGCCTATGCTTTTGCCGAATATATCAAATACAAAGACGAAGAACTGCTAAATGAGCGCAGGAAATTTGAGAATATTGTGGAGAAGAATGAAAATATTCTCAACATGCAGTACAAATTAAGGAACACCAACGATCAGCTTAATATACAAAAAATCGATCTTCAAAGAGCCAACAAGCTTATCAAGGAATCCAACGATGAGATGAAAGTGCAGGAGGATATACTTCGACATATCGCATCTTCCTTTGATGTCCCGAATATTTCCGAAAAAATTGTGGATTCGATAATGGATGTCAAGAAACTTGGATTTTGTGCAGTATATATCAAAGAAAATGTATATCACAATAAGCATCGCCATTATGTTGTGAAATCTAAGATCGAAGAAATGGAAGAAGTTATCCGGAAACACATGGAAGAAATTTATTATACCATGTTAAGGACCGACTCCTATGAAAAAATCATTCATGAAGATCTGGAATCTGATATGACTTTCCTGAAAGATTATAATATTAATTCTGTGTATGTTAAGGTTTTGGGAGATGAGAACGACAAATACGGATTGTTCATGATTGGTGACAGCAAACTCAAACTCTTTGACGATAATATGTCATTTTATAATGCGATAACAACACAGTTCAATATCGCCATAAGTAATGCCAGGATTTATAATGACATGCGGCATATGGCAAGGACGGATGGACTGACAGGAATCAATAACCGTATCTATTTTAATGAATTATTTAAAGAAACGGCAGAAAAAATCGTTGAGAAAAAAGGAACGATAAGCGTTGCTCTCTTTGATATTGACAAGTTCAAGAATGTCAATGACACCTACGGACATCTGGCCGGTGATGAAGTTATCAAGAGGATTGCATCTGTTACAGATAAGTACATCGATGAACATGACGGGTTTATTTGTCGATATGGCGGAGAAGAATTCGTCGCAGTTCTTCCTGATAGAGATTTGAAGGAAGCAGAGCCAATAATAAACGGATTATTTGAAAAATTATGTGACCAGGTGGTTGTATATAACGGTAACAGTATACCTTTAAGTGTCAGCGTAGGACTTACAGCATATCCGGAGGTTTGTGACGATACTGAACAATTGCTGAAACGTGCAGATTGGAGCATGTACTACGCTAAAGAACACGGCCGTCATCAGTTAAAAGTGGATGATGGTACTATCGAGAAAAGTAATTAAATGACAGGAGGAATATATACATGAATGTTTTTGTAGTTAATTGTGGAAGCTCATCACTGAAATATCAGTTGATCAACTCTGACACAGAAGAGGTTATTGCCAAGGGATTATGTGAAAGAATAGGTATTGACGGCAAACTTACTCATAATCCGAAAGGATTGGATAAATATGAATCTTCGGAAGCGATGCCAGACCATAAGACAGCGGTATCGCTGGTTCTTGAAGCTCTTACAGACAAAGAACATGGTGTTATTAATGACCTTTCAGAGATAGGTGCTGTTGGACATAGAATTGTTCACGGTGGAGAGAAATTTGCTAAATCTGTAGTCATTAATGATGAAGTGATTTCTGCAATAGAAGAGTGTAACGATCTTGCCCCGCTTCATAATCCGGCTAATCTTATCGGTATCTCCGCATGTAGAGCGTTGATGCCGGAAACTCCTATGGTGGCAGTATTTGATACGGCATTTCATCAGACGATGCCTAAGAAAGCCTTTTTATATGGATTACCCTATGAATATTATGAGGATTACAAAGTGAGAAAATACGGTTTCCACGGTACATCACACAGTTTTGTATCCAAGAGGTTGTTAGAACTTATTGATAAAGTTAATGAGCCCTCCAAGGTTATTGTATGCCACTTAGGGAACGGTTCTTCGATTACGGCGGTAAAAGACGGCAAGTCAGTGGATACCAGTATGGGATTTACCCCACTTGATGGACTTATTATGGGTACAAGAAGCGGAAGTATTGATCCGGCTTTAACTCAGTTTTTGGCTGCCAAACTTCAGGTTTCCCTTGATGAGGTTATAACGATACTCAACAAGAAATCCGGTGTTGAAGGAATATCCGGAGTATCCAGTGATTTCCGCGATTTAGAAGCCGCAAGTAAAGATGGTAATGAAAGAGCCACTGCAGCATTGGAAATGTTTGCATATCGGGCAGCTCAGTATATAGGTTCCTATGTTGCATCTATGAACGGTGTTGATGCAATAGCATTTACTGCGGGAATAGGTGAGAATAACATAACAGTCAGAAAGATGATATGTGATTATCTTTCTTATCTTGGATTTGAACTGGATGAGAAAGCTAATGCCAACAGAGGAGAAGAGATCATGATATCTACTCCTGATTCCAGGGTCAAGGTATATGTAATCCCTACTAACGAAGAACTTGCTATAGCAAGAGAAACACTTGAACTTATTGGTTAAACGTAAATCTCATATATTTAAAAAAGATTGTTGACAAATTATATCAAAATATGTATAATATATGACGTGTGAGTTTAGGAGAATATCTATGAACGTTAACTTATAT
>JAFUGT010000020.1 GCA_017469275.1 Lachnospiraceae bacterium | reverse complement strand
GTTGTTCCCACCTTAGCCTGAACAGCACTTACATCCTCCATGAAATTCTGGAAATTAGTCATATTGTTTCCAAACAATTTCTGCATTGTCTCACGTTTCTGTGCAAGTTCAATATCTGCACCTTCCAGCATTTTGTTAATCTTTGCCACAGCATCAGGATTGTTTTTGTAATCGGGAGATTCGAGCAATGTGTTAAGTTTTGAAATAGTTTCTTCTATATCTAATACATCCTGCACCGAATTAGTCAGATCATCAATCTTATTACCCATATCATGTAATATGAAATCCTTGCCCTGCGCATTTACGGTAATGTATTGGCTGAAGTTCACCTCATACTTAATAGGCTGACCGCCTTCATCCATGGTAAACTCCGTCTTCTTAATACTGCCATCGGACATTTCCTTATTCTGTGTACAGTTAAAATACATTTCCGGTCTTAAGTCTCCAACTGCAAAACGTGATTTATTATAATTCACATCTACACTTGTAGCATCTTTAACCGTGTTATATATGTCTTTACCAAATATAAGTTCTCCGGTCTCAGGAATATAGTTGACTCCACCAGGCGTTACATCATAATACGTTGCCGAATCAGCAACAGTCTTAATTACCGGACTCAATTGTGTTACATTACCATCTTTATCTGTATAACTTATCTTGATATCTGTTGCATTTGTATCAAGATCACTGTAGGCAAGTCTCAACTGATACACTGAACTTGTTGTAGGAGCAGTATATGTCTTGCTTCCGCTTACTATATCTGCAACAGCCGAAGAATCAACCTCATTGAGTACAACTGTCTTATTAACAAACTTATCAGGATCAATTGATTCGTTGATATTATATGATAATCCCTGTTTTGCTGCATCATCCTGGAATATAAGATTTGTTTCCGTCTTATACCCTGAGAACAGATATCTTCCTGCATATGTTGTGCCGCCCTCACGATATATTGCATCCTTCAACTCCTGAAGTTCCTGAACGATAGTATGTCTGTCCTTTGTCTGAAATGTATCCTGAGCACCCTGCTCACAATAATAATACACATCCTGAAGGCGATCATATACGTTCTGTATTGAAGTCTGTGTTGTATCTAACCATGACAAAGCATCCTGAATATTCTTATTCTTATACTGATCAAGCTGATCAACAGTGGTACGTAATTTCAAAGCTCTGATTGCAATAACCGGATCTTCTGAGGGTGCAGCAATCTTCTTACCGGTAGTAACCTGATTATTCAACTGATCTACTCGTTGCATAGACTTCTGCATATTTCTAAGCGACCCGCTGGTCACCATCTGATTCGTTACTCTCATATTCCTTCTCCTGTCCGGCTACTCCTTTAGCCTCACTTAATCACCGGTCATCCCTGACTCGATCTATATCTATGATATCGGCCTTTTCTCTTCTTTTCTTAACCTAATAAATTATTGCCTATACCCCCGTCTGATTTATCAACTTATCATACACCTGATTGAGTATGGAAATAACCTTACTTGAAAGATTATATCCGTTCTGATACATTACAAGGCTGGCCGCCTCTTCATTGGTATCAACAGAGGAGATTGACTGTCTCTGCTTGTTAATAACCGTAGAAACCTCATCCATATTCTTTGAAAACGCATCGTACTTAGATATATCCACTGCCTGTGAGGTGGTGACTGCCTGAAGGAACTGGGTCGGTGTACCCTGTGAGAACATTGCCCTGTCCTTCATTCCCGCGATGACTTTTTCAAGAACACCCTTCGCTTCTTTATTACCCTGCTCTATATCTGATTTATAAGAGACGACAAGTTTATCCTGATCCTTAACGATATCCTGATTAAGCGCCCAGTTAAGAGCCGTCAAACGATAATATGAGGAATCCGAAGCCTTAAGTGAAGATGCCAGTTCAATATCTCCATTGGCATCTCTGGTGGTAAGAACAAAATCTTTCCCCTCAACGTCAGGAGTCGTGAACATATCAAGTCCCGCCTCGCCATTAGCGTCTGCACCGCTTGTGAACAGGTCATTCATATAATTAGAGAAGGTTCTGACAAACTCGTTTAACTCCGTCATATAATATGGAATTCCCATGCAATCAATCTTCTGACCCATAGTAGCTTCTTTACCTAAGTCAAGGGAAGGATCTAAGTCTGCCGTAATTCTCTCTCCGTTCTCATCATCCATGGTAAGATTCTGAAAAGTAAATGATACCAGATTGTGATCGGCATCATAAGTTCCCTCAAACCCGTCATAGTAGTATTCTTTACAGTTAAGTGTGATTATACCTTTATCAGGAAGATTTAACTTATCAACAGATAAAGGTGTGGGAAGATCTACAACAACACTTGCAGGAGCCGCTGTATTCATTGATGAAATGTTTCCCGCAAAAGGATTGTAATTATTACCGTCTCTCACATCCATTAGTCCTTTGATTCTTCCGGTAACATTTTCACTGTTGAAATTGAACTTCTCACCGAGACTTCCGTTAAGTCCCTGCCAATATACATCATATAGTCCATCTATATCATTCTGATTGATTTTCTCATTTCTTGCAGCGACCTTAAGCTGCTTGCACTCCATCTCGTCAACCAGAACAGTATTGCCGATTCTAACTTCATAGCGGCTTGCTCCCGACTTGGTGGCATCTTCCCCAAGACCATACATGATAGGAACTTCCGTCACTTCAACATTGATAAGTTCAGAAAGCTGATCCACAAGAACTTCTCTCTGATCTCTAAGATCATTGGCATTGCCCCAGCGGGTCTCAATATTCATGATCTGCTGGTTAAGTGTATATATCTGTGATGCGATGGAATTGATCGTATCAACATGAATAGCAACCTCATTGTTGATATCTCTCTGTGAATTCTGATAGTTGGTAGCAGTCTCTTTTACCAGATCTGTGAAATTGCCGACTGCCTGAATAAATTGCGTGCGGTAGGTGGCATCAGAAGGACTTGAGGCAAGATCCTGCATAGCACTATCAAGTCTTGCAAGTAACTTTGTATAACCTGTCTCAGACTGCATTTCGTTAAGATAGGTCTGAAGCTGTGTAATCTGCTCTTTTTTCGCTTCATATTCACTGTATTTGGCTTCTGCCTTGCGATATTTTGTATCATAGTACACATTTCTCTGCTGATCGATACCGGTCATCTCAACGCCCGTACCCATCATGCCCGATGAATTTCTGACACGTATAGGGACAGATGCCTTAGAACCCACAGTCTGTCTGCTGTACCCCTTAACATCAGCATTGGAAATGTTATGTGCAGTTGTATTAAGTGTTGCCTGGTAATATGATAGTCCTGACAAGCCTGTATTTAATCCCAAAAATGTTGACGGCATATTATCCCTTCCTTTCTATTATCCCAACTTGTTAATGAGATGCTCGACCATCTCTGAAACCACCGAAAAATATCTGGATGCTGCATTAAATCCCTGTTGAAATTTGATCATGTTACTCAATTCTTCATCTGTAGATACACCAACCACAACCTGTCTTTGATTCTCCAATTCATTAACCGACTTATTCTGGGATTCTGCGATACCGTTATAAGTCTTACCCTTATTGGCAAAGTCCGCTATGAACTCCTTATAGTAACCCATAAAATTGTTGGTCACAAGACTGTTCGGATTAAGTGTTGTAAAATCTTCATTCCACATCTGGATAAGCTGGTCAGCTACACCCTGAAGTTCCTCGTTCTGAAGATTTGTAAGAGGTAATAAACTCGGATTTTTGATAAGTTCATCATTGACCTGAATGTTGCCTAAAGTATACATTGAAAGATAATCCGCTTCGCTTTCCGGATTAAGCTCTCTGACCTTTTGGGTGGTTCCGTCAGCCAATGTAACTTCCACCTCGTCTTTATAACGATCCATTGTATTTCTTATTATCAGCTCAGTACCCTGAACCTGATTCTTATCACCCATTCCGTAACCGGCTTTTTCCCAGTCCAGTACAGTCATAGTCGAACCATCTGCAAGTTCTATCTCTTTATTCGGACATAAAATATCATTTATCTTAGTAACAACCCCATGAACCAATTGATCGAACTGTGCGATGATATTGTTGACTGTATATGGTTCAAGATATGTATTATAGTAATCCCTTTCCTTAGAAAACTGTTCATATTCAGTCTGATAATCAGCATATGCAGTCTCATAGTCTGTTACAGCCTGATTATAATCTGCATCTGTTGCAAAATCCGCTCTCTTAGGTCTTACAGGAACCTCAGGTGCCACCGGTACATCCGTATAATTGGCTACCCAGTCACCGCGGGACATTATGATACCTTTAAGAGAACCGACATCCGTACCCGCATCAGCATCGGGTACTCTGGAGAGGTTAAAAAGATCTGCCTGATCATCCTTCCAAATGGGAACATAGTATTCGCAGGAGTCGCTGGCAGGGCGCACATCAAGCTCGTAAATTCTGTCCATACTTACAAGACATCTGTTTTCTACATACACATCAACGCCCGCATCAGCATTTTCTTTATAACTGAGTGATACCAACCCGCCAAGTTTATCAAGTGCAGCATCTCTCTGGTCTCTATAGTCATTGGCACTCTCAACTCCCGCTGCCTCTATCTTGGTAATATTATAATTAAGTTCATATATCTCATTAGCAAGCTTATTAATCTCATCCACCTGGTCTTTGATCTCTGTGTTAAGATTCTTCTGATAAGTCGTAAGCTGCTTATATATCTCATTGGCCTGATCAACAAATGTAACAGCACTGGCAATATAAGAACTTCTTGTTACAATGCTGTTGGATTCCTTCTGAAGTTCCTGTGCGGATGACCAAAGATTCTGCATATATGTACGGAAATCACTGCTTTCCAATTCTCCAAAATAATTCTCCACCTCAGAAACCACATCATATTTAGATTGATAGAACTGCTCTCTTCCCAGTTCGTTACGATATGCTTTATCTATAAAACGATCTCTCACCAATCTCACATCGGCAACTTTGGTACCAAGTCCCTGCTGATTCTTGCCGACGGGAGTTGTCGCAAATGTATGGTATGAGAGATCCGCCATAACCACCTGTTGTCTGGAGTAACCTTCGGTTCCCGCATTGGTTATATTATGTGCAGTTGTATTAAGAGCATACTGACTGGCCTGCATTCCGGTTGCTCCAACATAGAAATTACCCAATGTAGTTGCCATAAACGTCTCTCCTTTCCTGTTATCTCTTACCTATATCTGTTACTGTTTCGTATCAAATGAGGATCTGGCTCCTCCAAGAGTTGCTCCGCTGTAGGCCGCACCACTGTAATTGGCAGTCTCCGGAGCCTGATTAAGTGATTGTATAAGATTGATTGAGTATTCCGTCATCTCTAAAGCCTCTTTGAGAAGTTCCTGGTTATGAAGATTGACCTGCCTTAACTCCTCAACCTGCTTTAACATTCTATCCTTAATAACAATCAAAGGATGCTGAAATTCCGGCTGTTTCTCCATCGCACTAATGATTTCCGAAACAGTAATGGTCTTCGCATCCTTTCCTAATACTGTTGCAATCTCTGTAAGTGCTTTGTCTCTTCTGTGAGACACAGCTGTAATATCATCAACAATCTTCTGCTCTCTCGCATTAGCTTCAGCAAGACGAGTAAGATCATTAGCTACGATCACCGGAGTTTTAGCCATAGATTCCTTTGTAAGTTCGTCATAAAGGCTGCTTTCCTCATTAAGGACCGAAATAAGATTCTCAATTAAACTCGCCATTCCATTCTCCTTACCTGATCAAATAGACTTTGCCTCAAATGCTGCCACAAGCTTATCAGCAAAACTTTCCGGACTTACCTGATAAGTTCCGTTAGCAATGCTTGCAGAAAGTGCCTGAACCTTGTCTTCTCTAATATCAGGTACATCTTTGAGTGCATTCTTAGCCACCTGCATGTCCTTACCAATATTAGAAAATGATACCTTATCCAATGTAGCAGCTGCTCCGACTGCATTAGTATTATAACCTTTTGAAACTTTTGAAGCCCCGTAAATATGGGATATCTGATTATACGCTCCAACTCTCATAGTTACACCTTCCTCCTTGATTAATACCGGTTTCTACCGGCTTAATACAGATTCTAATTTTATAAACTCATTATTTATATCGGATGAATTCATAAAATAATTATACCTTATATCAAAAAACTAAAAAATATTACCAACATCAGTTCCACATACCATCATATCGAATATAACCGGTAATGAATATGTATATCTCTAAATGCCAACTGCCGGAATAAAAATATATTCCGGCAGCCTGAAATCCAATTAATTACTTGTCAACAAAGCGCATTCTTGCCGCTTCTCTGTGCTTTCTTGCGACAACGGAATCATCCGTTCTATACATATCATCCACTTTTCCAAGCAGATTGTCCTTACATCTTTGACACAGTCTTCCCGAACGTATCATTGCTCCACAGCTTTCGCAGTCAATTCCCACTCCCGACTTCTCGGAAAATGCAAGTCTTTCTTCTCTTATCCAGCGCTGTATCTGCTTAGCGGACACATCATTGGCTTCCGCCACCTGAGTTATTCCCTCAGATGGATTCTCCTCAACATATTGCTTTACCTCCTGAAATTTCTCTTCAAGCTTCTCCTTACATGCCTGACAAATATTCGGTCCGGTAAGATAATTAAATATTCTTTTACATTGTCTGCAAGTTCTAACCTCCATATACATATCCTCCTGTCTGAGCTTAGTAATCACCGTGTTCTTGTTGACTTGCTGCAATGTTGCTAAAACTACAATCAGTAACATGAGCAACTCATTTTAACAACGCAATCACTATTAAAATGGCTGCCGTTAATACCCCCGGCCTATTGCTATAACAGCACAGTATACTTTGACCGTACCATTCGCTAAAAGTACATCCGTACAGGCATTAACAGTGGCTCCACTGGTATATATATCATCCACCAGTAATACTGTATCTAATTTTACATCATTTTTACCTATTTTAAAAGCATTTTTTAGATTTTTCATCCTGCCCACATCATCTAATTCTTTTTGGGGATCTGTATCGCTGCATCTTTCCAGAAAACCGGGATACACCCTCACCTCAAGCCTTTTCCCAAGCTCGTTTGCAAGCAGTTCCGCCTGATTGTAACCCCTTTTTCTCCTTCTGTTATCATGCACAGGAACCGGCACTATACCGTCAAATCTGATATTAACGAATGTCTCCCCATATCTTTTCACGATTGCATCGGCATAGAAACCCGCATGTTCTCTCTGATTTTTGTATTTGAACTCATATATGGAATCCTTTACCTTGCCTTCATAACTAAATGCAGGATAGCACCTTTCAAAGTTCTTAGGTATTCTGCGACAGTCATCGCAGTATTCATCCTCGTCGTCATCTATCATTTTCCCACACATAAGACATACCGGTGGTTCTATCCATGGAAGATCGGGCCTGCATTTTTCACATATTCCCTTCTTGCCAAACTCTCTTATCTCTCCGCACAAAGGACACCTTCTCGGATATATCAAATCTATTATGCTAACCCCCATAATCTTCTCCTTATCTCATCTCCCTCAACCTCAGATCAAGAGAGGAATATCTCTTCTGCTCATCATTATTCCTGATCATAGTCTCCACCATATACCCGTTACCGACTATTACCACACAATTTTTTGCTCTGGTTATAGCTGTGTACAAAAGATTCCTGTTCATCAATATCCTTGGTCCTGACATAAGAGGGAGAATAACGGCAGGATACTCACTTCCCTGAGACTTATGAATCGTTATGGCATATGATAGTTCCAATTCGTCAAGCATATTAAATGGATATCTGACCTCTTTATCGTCATCAAAGAGAACCACCACCTCTTCATTATAGTCATCAATCTCCTTGACGACTCCCATATCGCCGTTGAATATTCCCATGCCTTCTTCAACTCTGAAACGACCTTTCTCACTGTAAATGCACCATTCCAGCTTATAATTATTGCGGATCTGCATTACCTTATCGCCTTGCCTGATAATTGTTCCATCATTTAATTCCTTCTCTTTTTTGTCAGCAGCGGGGGGATTTAATACCTGTTGAAGTTCCTTGTTAAGCGCATTGACACCTAATGCTCCGTTTCTCATGGGCGTAAGCACCTGTATCTCAGAAGACGAGCACCCCACAAATGGTGGAAGTTTTCGTGAAATAAGCGCCCCTGTCTCTGCAAGGGTCTCTAAAGCTCCACTTCTTGGCACATAGAAAAAGTCGCTGCTCTTGTTATCCAACATTATAGGCTCACCGCTGTTAATCTTATGTGCATTCTCAACAATCGCACTTCCCGACTCCTGCCGGAATATTCTCTTTAACGAAACTACCGGTATTGTCTCTGATTTGATTATATCCTTGAGTACATTTCCGGCACCCACCGAAGGCAATTGGTCTTTATCTCCCACTAACACCAGATGAGCCCCATACGGTACAGCTTCCATAAGGGCATGCAAAAGCGGCTGATCGACCATGGACATCTCATCTATAATTATCACATCTGCCTCTAATGGATTTTTCGCATTACGCTCAAACCTCGCAACATTTTCCGTACTGTCGGAAGGTCCTCCGGATAGTTCAAGAAGCCTGTGGATAGTCTGAGCCGCATAGCCCGTTGCCTCCGTCATTCTCTTAGCCGCCCTGCCCGTAGGTGCTGCCAAAAGAATGTCGTATCCCTCTGACTCAAAATATCTGATAATGGCATTGATGGTCGTTGTTTTTCCTGTTCCCGGTCCACCCGTTATCACAACAACACCATTTCCCGCAGCCTGAAGAACCGCTTCTTTTTGCATTTCATCAAGCTGAATACCCGTCTCCTTCTCAATTTTTTTTATTGCACTATCTATGTTTAATGACATCTCGTTTTTTGTCATGGATATCTCTAATAATTTTCTGGCTGTATCTCTCTCGATATTATAAAAATACGGAGTGTACGCAACTTCCGTCCCATCAACTTCTTTTAGGAGAACCTTTCTGTCAACATTTAAATTAGTAAGCTGCACCTCAATATTTTCCAGTGAAACAGCAATATCGGCATAGTCAGTTTCCGCAACATACTCATTTTTTGCAAGCAGCTTCGCGGTCCAGTCTAGCAACAGTGATTTTGGAAGATAAATGTGACCAAGCCCGGCCGCCTGATTAAGGGTATAAATAAGCGCCGCCCTAATACGAAATTCAGATAATAATCCAATTCCTCCACGCATGGCAATGGCGTCCGCAGTCTTAAAACCAACACCACTAATATCCTCGGCAATCTTATAGGGATTCTCCTTAACTATTCCATATAGTCTGCCACCATACTCCGTATATATCTTAACTGCAAGATTAGATGATATTCCGTATTTTGAAAGAAACATAAGCGCTTCTCTCATCTCCTGCTTTTCAATGAACATAAGCCCTATCTCTCTGGCTTTTCTCTCTGAAATACCTTTTATCTCCGCAAGCCTTTCAGGTTCGACTTCTATTATTTTAAATGTATCCTTGCCAAATTTCTTAACTATACGCTTCGCCATTATTGCTCCGACACCTTTTATGGCTCCGGAACCCAAGTAACGTTCCATGCTGTATATATCGTCAGGCATCGTCACTTCGTACTCCCCGACCACAAACTGCATCCCATACTGGCGGTTATCCTTGTACTCGCCGGACACCTTGATATACATTCCCTCCTCCAAACCGGAGAGATAGCCCGTCATGGTCTCATCATCACCGTCATCCGTCTCCACAGCAAAGACAACATACTGATTATCCTCATTCTTATATATAATTTTTGAAACTATTCCCTGTAATTCCATAATCCTACTTTCCACTTATTCAAACTGTTCCGGCAAATGACTACATGTATTTTACCGATTCCACAAACAGACTCTTAACTCTTTATACCTTTGAACAACACACATTATATTCACCAAAACTCCGCCTAAAGAACTTCGACCGACTCTTGAGATAACACGATGTTATCATAATATAAATACGAATTATCATATTTGTTCCCGCCCACATATATATTCTATACTCACAGTTGAAACCCCATAATACTTAATAACCTATGATGAACCCGGAGGTAAACTTTACTATGAACATCGATATTGATTCCCAAATTCCAACTTTCGAAAACCGCGACTTGTATGTAGAACTCGGAGAACATATTGCATTCTACAGAAAACGTGCAAATCTTACACAAAAAGAGCTTTCGAGTCGGATTAATATTTCCCGTGCTTATCTTAGCAGAATTGAAACCTCTAATTCAAGTCAATCCTTCTCATTAGAGATTCTTTTCAATATAAGCAGAGAATTAAAGGTTCCTCTCAAATATTTCTTCGAGCCCTTTCCGGCACCCGGAAAAAGTATTTCCGTAAAAAAATCAAGCAAACGCAAAAAGAAATGATATCACTCCAAAGGGCAAGGTACAATGTACCTTGCCCTTTGAATTAATTATGCTTGTCACGAATTATTGTACCGAACTCTTAGCTGCCTCTATGTCATCAGCCGTCAGATCTTTATTGTTGATCATCTCTGCCACGAACTCAACAACATCATTATGGTTCCAGAAACTAATGTGCTGTTTATAAAGTTTCCTTCTATACACGCTCTCCGGAATCAGCACTTTATACGTATATATCTTACCATTTCTAATTAATTTGAGATAGTCCTTACGAACTAATTTTGAAAGAAATGTTGATACCGTCTGAGGTTTCCAGTCCTTCCCATAAAAACCATTGACTCTGTCCACTACATCTGACAATACAGGCTCCTTCTTACAATCCCATATAGCCTTCATAACCAGTTCTTCACTCTCGGTCAACTTCTCTACCTTCATGTGTTACACCTCTCCTATTAAATCTTATAATCCGTAATTTCTCTTCATCTGTTGATAAAGCTGATTAGCAAGACCGATTCCGTCTCCCTGTTCCGTAGCCGCTTTTGCATATTCCTGCGTCTGCATATCTTTGAAATATGTAGTGTACATGGATGCAGAAGAATCCTCATCATCCGCCTTCATGACCGTCTTCTCCATACCCTTAAATATCTGTTCCACAAAATATGCTTCAAACTCCTTACACGCCTTCATAAGTTCCTCTTCAGAAGTCTCTTTAGAAACTCCCGATAAGGTCTTTTCTAAGGCATCCTTAGAAACATTGGAAACATCCTTATAATAATCACTATAATAGCTGCTTGGATCTACTCCCGTTATAGCCATATATGCCTCCTAATCTACATCCTATTCTAGTCTATATATCCCTAGGATGTCAATAAATATTTATACTACCTACGTAAATTGTTGGCCTGCTGCAACATCTCATCCGTTGCCTGAATTGCCTTTGAATTCATCTCATACGCTCTCTGTGCCACGATCATGTTGACCATCTCATCAGCCACCTGCACGTTAGACATTTCCAAATATCCCTGATGCACTGAACTCCTCTTAAGTCCCGGATTAAAACTCTCCTCTAAAGGCGCTCCGGATACCGCAGTTTCCTTGAAAAGATTACTGCCTGCCTGATCAAGTCCCGTAGGGTTGTTAAATTGAACCAGTCCTATCTTCTGATCGTAAGCCTGACCGTTCAAGGTTCCGGTAAGGGGCAATCTCACCTGAGTGTTATTGGTAGTATCAGTATATTCAAAGAAAAGATCCCCTTCACGGTTTACAAATATATCACCGGTCGTCTCGTATTCCGTTCCGCCCGCATTATACTTTGCAGGTATCGTAATAGTATTGTTATTCTGGTCAAGTACCGGATGACCGTCAGACGTACATAGAATAACTCCGCCGTCATTATTGTTCATAAGATTGAAACTACCGTCTCTGGTATAACACACTTCACCGTCTTCATTTCTTACCTTGAATAATCCTTCGCCCTCTATGGCCATATAACTTGGATTATCAACAGACTGCAGATTTCCCTGTGTAAAAACCGTAGAAATGGAAGCTGTCCTTGTACCTAATCCAACCTGTGCCGGTACGGGTTTATTCTCTCCCGTATTATTGGTGGATTTGGACTGTAAAGTCTGATATAAAAGCGACTTAAATTCAATCGTATCCTTCTTATATCCCGTAGTGTTAACATTGGAAAGGTTGTTCGCAATGTTATCAAGATTTGTCTGCTGTGCTATCATTCCTGATGCAGCAGACCACAATGATCTCATCATAATACTTACCTCCTGTCATATACCAAATTATCTTAAGAACAAATGTCCGCTATACCCGACCGATCTCGTTAACGGATTTTTCCAAAGTCTCGTCCATTGTCTGAACTATCTTCTGACCGGCCTCATAGGCTCTCGTTATCGTTATCATATCAACCATTTCTTTGATTACATTGGTATTAGACATTTCAAGATAACCCTGATGTACTATGGTATTAGTATCTGCCTGAAGACCTGCTGCTTCTGTGGCATCAAACATATTCTCACCATAGAGAAGCAATGCCTGAGGATTATCAAATCTTGCTATACCAAGCGTTGCAATATTGTTACCGTCCACCACAAGATTTCCTTTGGCATCAAAGGTAACATTTTGCGCTGTCTGGGCACCGGGTATCTGGATAGATCTACCATTCGAATCCAACACATAATCCCCATCCTTGGTAACAAGATAACCTTCCGTGTTAACAGTAAATGAGCCATCACGCGTATATTTTGTAGTGGTCTCACCCTGCTTGTTTGTGAATTGAATGGTAAAGAATCCTTCTCCGGAAAGTGCCAGATCATAGGTGTTCCCTGTCTCCCGTAGACTTCCCTGCGAAAAATCATGATAGGTCTCCCCTATCTTAACCCCGAGATTCATATTACCGATCTTATAGTGAACACCGCTGTATTCGTTATCGGTATGAATTCTCAGTGTCAGTTCATCATCGAAGGACTGGGAGGTTACACCCTGTTTCTTGTAACCGGTGGTATCAGAATTGGCCATGTTGTTGGTTATGACATCAAGTCGCCTCTGTTCATTAACCATACCGGTCCATCCCGTGTAAAGACCTCTTACCATCTTGTCACTCCTTCCTGCTTATCTAATATCATTCAAATTTGTAACACCCAATACTTCCAATCTCTTTTCGACTATTTTAATCTTCCTTTCAAGTGTTGCATCCGTATTCTTAAATTACTCTTCTTCCATTGCTCCACTTAAAAATTCTATATATTTACCGGTACCTATCGCAACACAGGTCATGGGATCCTCTGCTGTCATTGTAGTAATACCGGTCTCTTCCTCTATCAATTCCTCGAGTCCGTGAAGCATTGCACCACCGCCTGTTAAGACGATACCCCTGTCGGCTATATCAGCCGCAAGCTCCGGCGGAGTTTTCTCAAGCACAGAGTGAACCGCTTCTATAATCTCCTCCGTAACTTCCTCTAAAGCTTCCACCGTCTCCTCAGAAGATACGGTGACTGTTCTCGGAAGTCCTGTAACAAGATTCCTTCCGCGAATATCCAACGTGAGATTCTCCGGTCTTCTGTAACAGGTTCCAATCTGTATCTTAATCTCCTCGGCAGTTCTCTCACCGATCAGGAGATTGTGCTTCTTTCTCATAAATCGAACTATCGCTTCATCAAAATCATCGCCGGCTGTCTTAATTGAAGTACTTACGACTGTGCCGCCTAGTGATATAACGGCGATATCAGCAGTACCGCCTCCTATATCCACAATCATGTTACCGCACGGACGGGATATATCAATTCCCGCTCCGATGGCCGCAGCCACAGGCTCTTCTATGATAGAAACGTCCCTTGCGCCTGCCTGATAGGTAGCGTCTTCGACTGCTTTCTTCTCAACCTCCGTAACCCCACTGGGAACACATACTGATATTCTGGGTCTTCTTCCGAAAAAGCTCTTACCCACAGCCTTCTGAATAAAATACTTAAGCATCTTCTCTGTAATGCGATAATCAGAGATAACGCCCTGTCTTAGTGGTCTTACGGCTACTATATTACCCGGAGTTCTTCCAAGCATTAATCTTGCTTCCTCCCCAATAGCCTTGATCTTATTGGTATCACGATCAAATGCCACCACTGAAGGTTCTTTAAGAACAACTCCTTTACCTTTAACATATACAAGGATACTGGCCGTACCCAAATCAATTCCTATGTCTGAACTTGCCATTATTATGCCCCTTTCATATATATATCGCCCGAAAATGATCAATTCTTAACCCATCAGGCAAATGATTATTTATTTTTATTCTTCTTAAGAATCACCAAACTAAGATCTGCAGTGGAGAATACGCTTAATCTTATCTCCACAACATTCATTATCTGGTCGAGCTCCTTAAGGTAGCTCTGCCATTTAGACACTTTGTTATTGGCAATAAACCGTTTTCTCATTCCCGTCATCTGCCGGTACTGCTCTAACTGGTCATTGACGATATCCTGCGCCTGAGTACCCACAAGGCTGTATCCGAACAACTTGTCCATGGCCTTGTTTGCAAAAATGATCTCGCCCGTCTCATTGTTTTTGACAAAAACCGCATCCTTCACATGATCATAGGTCTCTAAGAACCCTTCTCTTATCAGATCTTTCCTGACTACCTTCTGCTTTCTGAACACGACCTCCTGTATCAGTTTGCTTGCGGTGTCAACAAAATGAATTTCGTTCTTGTCAAATTCCTCTTCTCTTACGTCATCACCGAAGACAATATATCCTCTTGAATCCACGCCCGGTACCATAGTTTCAATATCTATGAATTTCATATTGGAATTGCGCAGCAGCTCGATCAAAAACGGTTCCTTTGATTTCAAGGTAGCTGACACACCGCATTTTTCATCAAACAATTTTTCTATTTCTTTAAATTCCGATACCGAAAACTCCATGCGGTCAAAGAACACACCGTCATCCGCC
Source organism: Lachnospiraceae bacterium (assembly GCA_017469275.1). Taxonomy (GTDB): domain Bacteria; phylum Bacillota; class Clostridia; order Lachnospirales; family Lachnospiraceae; genus CAG-590. Next base: position 11,653 of record JAFUGT010000020.1, on the reverse strand, counting down.
GACTCACTCCATACAAAATATTTTACCGCATTTCCCGTTTCTCTATTCTCAGTATAAATGCCAATATATGATACAGACAGATACATGGCAATCTTCTGGCACATTTCTCCAAGTCCGGCTTCGCCTTCCTGAATTGAAACATTGAGCAGCTGCTGCAAAACTCTCCGTTCCTGTTTCTCTCTGTTGAACTTGAATTCAATTAATTTTTTATTCTTGACCGCTTCTTCTATCCGATCCTTTTCATAGAAGCTCTCTACAAGAGCCGAGGCAAGATGCCACTGAGCATCCACCGCCTCACTCATTTCATTCATTCCTTTACCGTCAATACTGGTAAGAACCCAGAACGCTCTGGTCACTTCCTCGGAAGTTAAGGGAGCAAATGACATATGTACCATAAGCCCGTCCAAGTTGAGATCCAGGCTCTTTGGAACCATCTGTATTTTCACCTGCTCTATTATTTCACTGATTTTTTTTCTGATTTCAGGACGTTCAAACAGATCATAGAATACGCCCATATTATCGGCAGGGCCTACCGGATTGGTCATAATCTTACCTTCTTCGGAAAGTGCCACAACATAATAATCTGCATTAATTCCCACACTCTCTGCCATAAGCTGTAGTTTGCCCGCCACCTCAGAGATATCACGGTCGCCGCGTTTCTCAACATGCTGCCTCTCAACAGACTGAGCAAGCTTCGCCTCTCCCGCCATAGCCATATTGGCTATCTCCTGCTCCATCTCCTTTTGTTCGGAAATATCATTTATCAAAATCGACACCTCGGCCTCGCCATCAGATATACGGTTGATGGTCAAATGTCCCTCTACCCATATCATTTTGCCGTCATCACGCACCACGCGATAAGTACGTTCGTATTCAGCTACACCATTTGCCACCGCCTGATAAATCGAATCTATAACACCATCCCTGTCTTCAGGATGAATATAATCTTCCGTAAGTTTATTGCCCTGTCTTAACGCCTCCACATTCATTCCGATGGTAGCGGCATTAGGTGATATATACTTAAGAATTCTCTTACCTGCATGAAATGATTTGACGATCACTACACTTTTCATCTTTGATATGGCATTTGAAAGATAATGATTCTCATCAAGACGTTTCAGCTCCTCTTTTCTGTCAAGTGCCAGAACCTCGTAATCGGTAAGATTGCCCTGCTCATCATAATTATAATGGAAGAGCATGCGCACCGGGATAAGTTCTTTTTCCTCCGTCAACAGCCTGCATTCAAACGAGCTTTCATCCATATGTCTATCCATCGCACCTCTCATATCCTCCTGAAGCGCTTCAAGATCATCAGGACATACCATAGCCTCTATATCCATTCCCTTATCGTAAAGCTGCACTCTTGAATAACCATACTGATTGATATTCTGCGAAGCATACTCTACATGGCGTCTGCCTTCTTCATCCACACTTATATGCATTGCAACTATTCGCCCATGATTGACTATTCTCTCCAAAGTGAGACTGCCGATATTCATATCTGCTCTTAGTTCAAACAACACCGAATAGATTAAAACCCCATCCATACTGGTCTCATTAACAAGACCACTCACAAGATGTTCTTTTCCGTCAGCTATCATCTTTATTCTGTGCCAGATAAGACTTTTCTTGGTTCTTAACATATTCCAGAAATCAAGCTTAGTCAAAGCTCTCCCCGGCTCTATATGAATATTACCTACATTCTTTCCAAGTAATACTTCTGCCTCATAATTGATATCCAGAACTCTACCTGACTCGGCCTCAAACACCACCATTGGATATTCGATATATGACGCAAACTCTTTAAATATATCTATTCTGTTTTTGTCCATGCTGATACCTCCCGTATCTTTTGTATTAAGCCGCTTTCAAGAATAAAAAGTCGTGAATAATCAAGGCTTCATTAATGCTGTATCATTCACATTCTCAGAATCTGATCTGCGGTATCTCATCTGCATCCGAATCCGGAAGTGCAGCTTTTTCCTTCGGTGCCTCGATATTTCCAAAGGCTTTATCCGTTATGGACTTAGTCTCGTTGCAGGCTCTAACCACACCCTCAACAGATTCCATAAGACTTGCCATATAATTGCTGACATTTTCGCATTCACGTTTCATAGAGCCTCTAATGGTAGTGACCTTCTGCCTTGCTTCAGATAACATGTTCTCTTTCTCAAGCTCTGCATCCGCCACCATTTTCTTGCACTCTTCATTGGTCTTGGCTGTCGCCTGTTTATATTCTTCTTCCGCACGAACCCTAAGTGAGTCTCTCTCTTCCTCAGCACGCTTAATGATGTTTGCACTCTGTTTCTCAGAATCTTCAATCAAATTCCTGCTTCTCTTTTCAGCTTCCGTCACCATGTAATTACTCTGGCTCTTGGCATCTGAGAGCAGTTTATCGCTTTCCTCTTTGGCTGAAAGCAGCATGGACTTACTGTTATTTTCAGCCTCCTGCATCATCTTCTTGCTTTTTTCCTCTGCATCTTTCAGCATGGTATCACAGCGCTCGTTGGTCTCCACCAATGTTCTCGAAATAACCTCAAGCTTCTCTGTATAAGCCTTTGAGTTCTCTTCCTTCTCCGCCAGTTTTCTGTTAGCCTTATCAAGCTCATTCTGCAAAGACTCATTGTACTTTTGCATATTCTCAATCGCCTGATTAGATTCGGAATTCATACTATCCTTAACCAACTGCAGATTTTTAACCGTATCGGACAACTTGCTGATAGTCTGCTTGAGATCATTTATATCCTGCTCATGAGTCCTTTTCATATTCTCAATATAAGTATCCACCGAAGCCTTGTCATATCCTCCGAAGGATACAGTCTTAAACTTCTCTTCCCTTGCCATTGTCACATAACCCCTTTCTGTATTAAATATATTCAAATTATATTCTGTAATAGGACTGCTTTCCAATAACCCTGATTTAGACATTCATCCTCTATTATACCAATTATTCTGTGTAAATGCTACAAAAAAAATTATTGTAAGTTATAATATCATTTGTTATACTGTCTTCAAAGGATTGTGGGGAAAAGAGGAGCATTGATATGCAGGAAAGAAAAGGGTGTTTTGACAATTTTATTTTGAAAATGATTGCCATCATAACGATGACTATTGACCATATCGGATATATATTAATTCCGACCGATACTACTACATATATGATTTTCAGATGCATTGGACGCATCGCATTTCCAATATTCTGTTTTCTTATTGTCGAGGGATTTCACCACACCAAAAGTCCCATTAATTATCTGATAAGACTTCTGATATTTGCATTGATATCTGAGATACCCTTTGATATGGCCTTCTTCAATAAGACCTTTGATCTCGGACATCAGAATGTATTTTTCACATTGGCAATCGGACTTGCCTGCCTGTTCTGCCTTGAGGAAATGAAGACCAAAAAATGGTTTTCCATATTCTTTGTATTGTTGTTTGTCATATCTTACTATATCAACTGCGACTACGGTCCCGGCGGAGTACTGCTTATCTGTATGTTCTATTTTACCGGCAACCAGAAAGACAAGTTCTTTATGCAATTCATATTGGCAGGTCTTATATTCTATCTGTTATACGGACTTCCGGAGCTTTTCGGACTCATAGCAATACTGCTTATCTTTTTCTACAACGGCAAACGCGGATACAACAAAGCGCAGTGGCTATTCTATATATACTATCCACTGCACCTGTTGATACTTCATTTTATATCCTTAAACATTATATGACGCACTTTGTATTGTCAGCCTCGTGGGAATTAGCGGGGCTTTTTTCTTCACAATATATTATCCCCAACCTTTTTGGCAAGTTTTGAAAGCTCCTCCATATCAGCCTCTCCCGGCTTCCAGCCCACATTTACTGTGTCACCTGTATATCTCGGAATCATGTGCATATGGAAATGGAACACTGTCTGTCCTGCTATAGTCCCATTATTCTGTACTATATTAAGACCTTCCAAATTCAGTTCCTTCTTAAGACTTCTCGCCACCTTCGTAGCAAGAACAAACAATTTGCCAGCCGTCTCCTCATTCATCTCAAATACATTGTCAAAATGCTCCTTAGGAACGATAAGGCAATGTCCCTTACTTGCCGGTGCTATATCAAAGAAAACTCTGAAATCATCATCCTCATAAATAGTAGTTGACGGAATCTCACCGTTTGCAATTTTACAAAAAATGCAATCATCTTTTTTCATTATTATCTGACCTCCAAATTTCAAACTTTATACTCTGTTCCACCAAGACTGCTCTCATTGAGTCCGTTATTTCCATAGGTAAGTCCCGCGTAAACTTTTTCACTCTGCTGCATAACAGGTCCTTCCGTATCCGTATGGGCTATGGCAGAAAAGCTTGCATGATACTGTTCTAACATCTCTATTACCTTATCCAGTTCCTGCGGTTTTCTTTTTATCTTGGAATTAACTATCTGTTTGTTAAAGAAAATATATACAGCATAGACATCCTTGGAAACTTCGTTGTCAAGATTTAACTCATTCATCAATTCTACCTGAGTAGCCGAAGCCTTGTCAAGATTAGATGTATAAGTGTCCATATCGCCCTTATCATACGCCTCAAGCGCTTCCCGAAGCCACTGCATTTCCATCTCCAACATGATAACCGCAAGCTCTCCAACCCCCGCCTGAGTAATCCTCATCTTATATACATTCATCTCTTCGTTAGTCATAGGTCCCCTCTCCTTTACCTATTATACATTATTAGGCATTTTGCAAATACCTGTTTTCATTCCATGAAATTATCTCTGGAACAACTGCAACAGCCCCTCAGGTCTTGCATTAGACTTTGTAAGCATCTGCAACGCACTCTGAGAAAGCACATTTTGTTGCGTATATTCAGTAATTTCTTCAGCCATATCCGTATCCTGAATACGTGACACCGCACCGGTCAAATTCTCATTAGCCGTCTCTAAATTATTGATGGTGTGATCAAGTCTGTTCTGATAAGCACCCAGCGATGATCTTATACCGGAAATCTTAGATACTGCAGCATCAAGTCTTTCAATGGCTTTGACCGCATATTCGTGAGTGTATATATTGATATTGTTAATCTCTAACGCTTCCGCAGTGGTCTTATTGATATTGACATTAAATGTCTGACCTTCGTTATTACCTATCTGTAATACCATAGGACCTGCTGAGAGCACCGTAACATTGATGGGATCAATCGCACCACTCTCAGGTGCAACATCATATACCATCTTGAAACCATTCTTATCTGTCACCGTAATTCTGTTACCGTCAGCAGCAATGGTAGCTGTATCGCTAAATCCTACTCTCTTTCCACCGCTCTCACTGAAATCAACCGAAGCGTCAGTTCCGTTATATTCTGTGCCATCAACTCCTAAAAGCGCTTTGAGCTCATCATTAGAAGCGTCTAATTTGATATATTGATCTTTTCCGTATTCCTGAGTCTTAACCTCGCCGGAAGTCAGATCATAATCGATACCCACCTTGCCGGCAGCATCACGTATGCGCTCATTTACTTCCGTTCCCGTCATTCCCTCGGTAATCGCTATATCAAGTCCGTTGATAGATAACGTACCCGCCTGCTCCTTGGTTATCACTGTCGCATCTGCAAGCACTGTCATATTGGTCTTAGCCTGCGTTCCGTTACTTGCAACCTTTATTGCATACTGTCCGGGTTCAATATCCCCACCGATCTCAACAATAGAAAGATTGTCATTATCCGCATAACCCTTCTTGTTAAGCTCGCCGTTAAGAAGTTTTCTGCCGTTAAATTCTGTTGTCTCCGAAATACGGTCAAGCTCGTCTTTCAACTGTTCAATCTCAGCCTGAATAGCATCTCTGTCCGTCTCGTCATATGTCTCATTAGCCGCCTGAACCGCCAATTCACGCATTCTGGCAAGTACTGCATGGGCTTCATCAAGAGCACCCTCAGCAGTCTGAATGAGAGATATACCATCATTGGAATTATCAACCGCTCTGTCAAGACCTCTGATCTGGGCTCTCATTCTCTGTGAGATAGCTTTTGCAGCCGGATCATCCGAAGACTTATTGATCTTGTATCCGGAAGATAATCTCTCCATTGATTTGGTAAGATTATTATTAATAGCATTAAGATTGTTGTTGGCAGTAAATGCCAAAGCATTATGGTTAAGTCTCATATCTGTCACCTCTTTTTCTTACAGCAGGCAAACATCCATTTTTGCATCTGTTTACTCTATATCAGGAATCTCCCTATTCCTTAACATCTCATACTTTAATTATCGGCAACAACCCCCATCAACTTAACAGCCGTAAGTAATTGTTTCGCCACTTTATATAGTCTCGAAGTCTCGACACCCTCTTCACTTTCATATGCATATTGAACAGGTTTCGAACCGTCAAGTCTAAGATCCCTGACCTCCATTCCGGCTTTGGCTAAGGCAGATCTTAATGTCAGTTCATTTTCCTCCAACTTTCTCTGTCCCATTTCTTCCTCTGTGACTATGTAGCCCTCGGCCTGATTACCGGAAACATGCACAAATGCCTCTAACGCTCCATATCTGGCAGTATCAACTGTTGCCCTTATCTCGCCTGCGTGACTGCCGTCTCTTAATATGGAGACCTTCATAATACTTATCTCGTCACCGATCACCAGCGGCACCTGGAATGCGTCCTGCTCAACAGCTCTAAGCGCAATAGGCATACCTGCATTGAGATACTTAAGCGACTGTATATCCATGGCGGTAATAGTACCGTCCGACTCTTTCTCGTGTACCGCCGTAGATATAGCTGCCCGAAGATTCTCCATGCCATACATGACATCTTCCTTGCTCTCAAGATTATCGAGTATCCTGCTCTCCTGCTCTGTAATCTCTGCGCGTTTCTCCCTTGGCAATCCGCTCTTAAGGTCTTTGATCATGCCATATATATCATTTTCTCCATACATAACCTGCTGCGCCGCTATTATGTTAGTAACGGTACTTTGCATGTCATTTGCCTCCAGCATTGTGGCAACATCCTCCTCGTAGGCTATTGCTTCCTTAAGCCTTTCCGAGATATCCTCACTTATATCCATCTGGGCGCCCTCGGTATAGCCTGCTTTCATCAGATCATTAAACTCTTCAAGATTCATATTACCATAATCCACACCCTGAAGATTTTTCAATGTATTCGGATGCATATGACGCAAAATGCTGCCTGTAAGTGTATCGTTATATGCCGTATTTATCTGGTCAAGAATACTCTTCTTATCAGTTGAGACATTAACTCTCTCTCCAAAATCATCATCTACCGAAACATCCATTCCGCGTACACGTCTGCTCTTATCTGCAGAAAACAGATTATTAAGGGTAACCTCCTGACCGTTTCTTATAAGCGCTCCGATGTCTTTACCATGACTTTTTTCAACCTTATCGAGAAGCCTGTAAATGCCGATAAAGCTCGTTCTTTCCGCTTTGGTAATACCATTAGTTTTGTCAAGCTGATAAAGGAATTCAGAAAATCTCTGTTCGTCAGTAACTCCTCTGATTTCCCGCTGCTGTCTTATCTCCTGATTAAGACCGTCTATCGTCATATTGAGGGGATTCTTATTCTCTCTAATGAGATTGAGTACAATCTGGGGAGTAAGAGTCTCGAACATCTGCTGAACCTTAGCGTCAACCGCTTTGACATCCGCTATATTAACATCGGTAAGCTCCATCTCATTATGTGCCAATATTCTTATGGCTCTTTGATTTTCCTGATTGATGTCAAGATTCATATCCTTTAAAATGGCATCCACATTACGAAATGCATCATTAATGGAATCCCCCATATCCTGACGCGGTTTTGTCATCATTGTCTCATATGCCTGTCCGGCCATTGTCATCTTCATGTGGTTGGCACTCTCATAGAGTCCGCCGACTGTGATATTGGGACGTTTTACAACTTCTCCTAAAGCATAGGCTGGAAGAGTCTTCAAACTGTCCGTCTCCTTTAAAGTCTCTTTGAGAAGATCCACACCTTCAGGTATATCGTGAAGGTCGTGGGATGAGACAACATTTTCATAGTATTTATTTTCCTGATTTCTCAGCACTTCCACAAGCTGTGAAATTGGTCTTGCATCTATATTAATATCCTGTCTGACAAGACGATTAGCCGCCTCTACTGTCATTGAAAGACGAATCTCTTCAAGCTGTCTTCTGGCTGTCACCGCCAAAGGATTTGTCGACAGAGGTACACCCGCCCCTTCAGCTTCGCCTTCCGCCATGTCCATCCCGCTAAGAGACAGGCTGGCTCCCTCGACACCGGTATTGACAGGGCCTCTCATCCTCTTCACATCAACATTTCTCATGGAACTGTTATAAAGATATGAGATAGTCAGAGGCTTGCCCTGATTGACCGCCATATCTACCGTTCTCGCTGTTATAGCCTGAATCTTTTCAACCAACTGTGATGCTCTGTCATGTATTGTACTGCCGGAAATCCTCGCCTCTCCGGGAGGATTGCCCATTGATATCTGTTCTACTATATTGGCTTCTACCAGTCCGTCCTGCAATCCTCTCTGATTAAGAGAATTGACTGACATAAAAAGTCTCAGGGAATCCACCGTAACCGGTAGTTCATGCTTCAACATAAACTGTGCTCCGGTAATACTCTGGTCCGTAACACTCATACCTGCAGACTCTATTATACTCGTCACCTGCGGATAAATGTCATTCCACACCTGTTCATTTAACGGTACTTCCTTTGAGGGACTTCCTTCATTGACACTGTTCTTGGAAAGTTCCAGATTATCTATCGAAAGACTTAAGTTATTCTTTATCAAAAATATCATCTGTTCATCGGAAATGTTGACATTGTCAGTCTGTGGCACACTCGCTCCCGGAGCCTGTGTCCGCGCTGCTCTGTGTAACGGAACTTTGACAACGTATCCCTCACTGTTAAGTCTGTTGACTCCCGGCTGATATGTCTCGTTATCCGGAGCAACAGCGCCTTCGCCTGTACCTACGGTACCGACACCGGTAGAAGCAGCAGCAGTTTCTTCATTACCTGCAATAACAGTGTTTCTTAACTTGCCGATGGTCTCCTTAACAATATCACCGATCTGATCATTGACTTCCTGCTGATGCTCTCCCGATCTGATCGTCACAACCATACCCAAAAGGTCAGAAAGCGTTGAATTGGTAACATCGATCTGCATCATTCGAAGTTTGGCAATCTCTTCCGTCGACAGACTTCTCAATATCTCCTTCTGATTCTCTTTGGCTTCCTTCTCGTCTAATGCTCCGCCGATATTATCTTTGATCATCTCGGAAAATTGTTCCGTACTGGTCATTACCTGTGCACTTGTAGCAGCCGAAAGCGGAGAAGTATCCCCTGCCCCTTTGACTCCCATAACCTTCAGAGATATCTGTTTAAGATCTGCATCCTGAATTTTAAGATATATTGTATCACCCGGTTTTGCGTCTTTGAGATCTGCTGTCGCTTTTGTCTTTATCTGAACACCGTTAAGATCAAGTATAGGCTCCTTACCACCCTCTATAAGTGTGCACGCAAGAATATCACCTATGTTGTTACCCCTGAGAACACTGTTGGAACTTCCTCCCTGCGCATTCATCTGCACACCATTTCCCGCTTTGACATTTCCCGGCATATTGTTACCTATTTGATAATCCATCACGACACCTCTTTCTATATGAACAAAGAGTTGTTAACAACTCTCATGTACCCAAGTGGCAACTCCAAGTAATTATCTTATTCTGCGCAAGGCGCACATATAATGATACGGGTGTCAAAAGAAACTTTTGCCACCGCAATTATATTTTACCACTTTTTAATTCAAACATCTACATATACTATGTCGGAAAGTTATCATTTTTTCTACAGAGGCATTTCGAATAGATTAACAAACCTTTTGCGCAATATCTTTTTCGGCCAATATATCCAACAACAAAAAATCCTACGTCAACCAGTATACTGCTCCCCTAATTGACGTAGGATTTATATTAATCACGAAATATTATGTCTAATATCTTGCAGGGATAATTCCATATCCCGCATCAACCATATGTAATTACTGTGTAATCTTTTTTGCCTGATCTTTTTTCTTCTTCTCAGCCTCTTTAGCCGCCTTCTTAGCTTCCTTTGCTTTTTCTTCTTTTGCGTATTCCGCCTGAAGCTCGCTCTGTTTCTTTCTCATCTTCTGAGCAAAAGTCTTCTTCTTAGGTTGCTCAGGCTGATTCTTCTTTTTGCCTCGAATACTCTTTATCTCAGTAATATAGATTCCGCTTACCATAGCCTTGACTTCACATTTTGTAGGAAGATCATCAAATATACCGTCATCACATATAAGGTTCAATGTCTGAGGACCGACTTTAACTTTGACGATAGGCATCTTAGCATTTCTGTAACGCTTGGGGGTCTGATCCATAACCGACTTTGGAAGTCCCGCATCTTTTAATTTCATCATCTTCTTATCTATGATCAGCATAGACGTCATCTGTGCTGCTTCCTTAATCATTGCCTTCTGTTCTATCTGCTTCTTCTGCAGCCTGTTACCTACAATATATAAGGTAGCCAAAATTCCTACCAATACCAATACTACAATCAAAGTTATTATCCATGGACTCATATAATACTCTCCTTTACATTCTTTAATTAATAGTCTTGGGAAAATTCTTCTGTTCTCCAAGCTATTATTCATGCTCTATAATTATAGTTTTTATGCGGTCTGTCCACCTGCATCATCTATCATTTTTTTGATAAGGTCCTGCACATATGCTCCCGCATGCTTCCTGTGCTCCTTGTCCAAATCCTTAATATAAAACGGACTGCCATATATCACTTTGGGACTGCCACTCTTAATGTGAAAACCCGGCCTGATCTCCAACATCTGGTCACTATCTATGATAGCCACCGGTACCACGGGACAATCAGCTCTGTCAGCCATCTTAAGGCTTCCCTCCTTAAATGGGAGCATTTCTTTTTGTTGATTTCTCGTTCCCTCCGGACAAATAACCATGGAATGACCATTTTTTATAAGCTCTGCGCCATCCTTTATCATCTGCACTCCCGACTTCAGATCTTTTCTGTCAAGGAACAGACAACATATATCTCTCATCCACCAGTTAAGTAACGGGAACTTATCCATCTCCGCTTTCGCCACAAATCCCGGCCGTTTTCCTGTTGTAGTGTGAAGCAGAAGTATGTCAAAGTAACTTCTATGATTCGAAACAAAGAGCACCGGCTCATCCGGTATATTCTCTTTGCCCTCGACCGTTATATGTGCCCCTGCCTGAAACAATTCCCATCTGAAAGCGTGATATACAAAGGCGTTACCAATCTTATATCGCAATTCGGGATTCCATATTCCTATAATTCTGATAATTATATGAACCGGTATAAGAACAACCAGATATAAGAACAAAAATCCAAGTACTAAAACATTTCTCATTATATCATCCTCTTATGATTTGTTGCAACTAATTATTGTTTACCGCAGTAAGTGTCTTTTGACGGACGCTTGAGATTATTTAATATGTGTGAGGCTTCCTTGGAGGTTGTGTCATATGCGTGTCTGTAATATTTATTTTTATATGTAGCTCCAATCCGTTCTGTGATTGTAAGGAAGTGCGATAGATTTATCATTGTTACCGGGGTCGGGTCGAATGCGACTTCCTTGTCGCTTCGACCCTAAAACAACATCCATGTTGT